>CAIVUX010000031.1 GCA_903909215.1 uncultured Ferrovum sp. | reverse complement strand
TGGCATTTTTTCTATGAATGCTACCAAAATACCTATGCCGAGCATCGTTCCACTCCCTATTTAACGCCAGCATTTTTTCATAAAATAGCACATAGCATGCCGCAGAATATTTTGCTGGTGATGGCCTACCTAGATGGCACACCAATCGCAGGTGCACTCAATATTTACAATCAAACTTCCTTATACGGTCGCTACTGGGGGTCTATGCAATACATACCGAATCTACACTTTGAGTTGTGTTATTACCAGGCTCAGGAATTTTGTATCAATGAAGGTATTCGGTTTTTTGAAGGTGGCGCTCAAGGGGAGCATAAATTGGCGCGTGGGTTTAAGCCCAGACCAACTTGCTCGTTCCATAAAATTGCCCGCCAAGAGTTTGCTACAGCCATTGAAGATTTTGTTAATAGAGAGTCGCAAGGCATGGAAGTCTACATAAATGAGTTAGAACAGCGCGTTCCGTTTAAGTTATCTATTACCAATGAATGATAACCTTGGTGAAGGACAAATACGGGGTAAATATATAGGGGTATTGAACACAGCATTCGGGCATCATAAAAATAATTTCATAAAAAATGATGATCCAAAATACCCATTTAGAATAAATGAATCGTGCGTCATAAATCCATTTTTCAGGCCATAAATGAAAAACCTTTAACCTCTGTGAGTTTGCGTAGTGAGAGCCCAACAGGGTAAGGCCAAGCAAGATGACGTGATTTCCTGATGATGCGATCCATCTCCCCCAATCACTGGCAATCACAAACATGACCAAAGAGATGGTGCAAGGAATGGATAAAAGGCTGATGTATCGATTTGTATGGGCCTTATTAAACAAGGTGGCATTGTTTCCGCAGATATAGCCCAAGACAATGTAATTGGCCAGGGCAAAGAAAATCCAATATACCCAACCCGTTGTAACAAATACACCATACACCGTCGAAAGAGCTTGTAATTTATCCCAGCCAATCCCCATAACCGCACCATATGTGGTGTAAGGCGCATGAGGAGAGAGGGCAACCCGATCCAATAAAGGAAGTGAGTTCCAGATGGACTGTGCAATATCTACCGATCCATGTTTGGCTACGCATAAAGAAAAAGTAAGGGGAATTGCCAATAAAAAAACTTTAAAAGCCCAATTAAAAAAAAGCTGCTCAGGGTTTTCTTTTTTGACAACCCAAAACAAAATTGCAGCATAAGGAAAACCCATAAACAGGTAGGCCTCATGGCTTAATGTGAGAAACACGCCTCCAAAAATAGACAAGAGCGCAAATGAAGCTAGCCATGCCTTGCGTTTTTTAGTCTCTAGGGAGGTAATTCGATGGTAAATTAAACAGAGTGATCCGAATAAGATAAGAAAGATAATTTCCTTTCTGGTGTAAAAGGAAGTGCTAACGCCCATCTGAAATATGCCGCCTGGAATTAGCAATGCGATGATCAATAGCGAGAGATTGCGAATTTTGGCAAACCAAAAAATTAGTAAAAAGATTAGGTAATAGAAAACGTATAAGAAAAAAACCAGTCGGTTAAGTAATGGTAATAAGGCATTCCCAGAGCTTAATTGAAATAAGATTTCACCAATTAACCCGCGCCGTACGAATCCCCCTTGATAGTTGATTAGCCATTCAGAGGCAGGCCACACATTAAATTGAGCCGGGTTATAGCCGGCCATCATCCAATACCCTGAAAGAATAATGGAAAACTCAATCAGAAATATAACAGTTAAAAAAAGCGTTAAATTTGTACTATTTTTTTTCATAAATGAATTCGAAAGTATGCCCAATATAGTGACAGCTATAGTGACCAATGCCTTCTACCTTAAGCCCGTTTGCTTGTCGATAGTCTGCAAACGTCAACTCCCCAGTGTTTTTATTTAAAACCCCCTCACGAAAATTTTTCTGATCATTTTTTTCCTGACAGTTATTTGCTCTAAATAAGATCTTGTCATGATCGCTTGGGCATTGAATATAGGAGCCCGCAACTGCCGAGGGTAGGTTCTGGTAAACATGGTTTAGAAAAACCTCCAATAAAACTTTGTCGGTTCCTTGATACGTAACCTTGCTGTTATCTGCTAAGGTGGCCTGTTCGCTACTAGACCCTTCGCATAACCAATAGCTTGGAAGATCCTGCTGATCGCATGCCAGCAAAAATAAGCAACTAAAAATAGTAAAATGACGTCGCGCCAAACCAACGATTCTATATGTAAACCGCAATAATGAAACCCGGCTAAATGTTTTAAGAGAGAATCTCGGCATGAAAATAATGAAACTTGAAATGTCTGGTTAAGATTTATACACCAATACTTCATATTAACCCATACCGTCGGTAATTGGGGATCTGGCAACTCAAGTGGGGCCCACGGGCGCGTTAGAAGTGGTGGCTGTGCGTCAATGCTAATACGCTTCTGCTAAGTCGTCCCAATGGGTGGTGTAACGCGGTGATCGATTATCATTGCGTACTTGCCAAAAGTGTTTTCGATGAGCCATGCCGGCAGCACCCAAGGCCACCATGGGCTGACCATAGCGCTGATTAATGCCATCCACCGCGCTCATTAAACGCTCTGAACGCAAGCGATCCCCATTTGAAAATAAATCTACTTGTATAACGTGTTGTGGCTGTAATCCGCTGAGCTGAATACCTGATTTTTGATATTCATAACCTGTTTTGTAAATGGCCTCTAGCGCCCTCAGCGCGGCTGCAATTAATAGGCGACTGTCATCGGTGGGTTGGGGCAGCGTGGCCTGAATGCTGGGCGCATACTGGAGTTTATGGAGATTGAAGCGGTAGGTGTGTAAGAACACCCCCACCGACTGGCAATGCAGCCCTTCGCTGCGCATGCGCTCGGCCGCATGGTTAATGTGGTTAATGATGGTGTCTTTTAAGTCGTTTAATGCCACCACAGGTTGCCCAAAACTGCGGCTGCAAATAATTTGCTCTCGTTGATTGGGAACGGAGCCCAAATCTAAGCAAGACACACCGTTGAGCTCTGCCACGGTGCGTGCCAACACCACACTAAAGCGCGCCCGTATCAGGGCTGGGTCTGCGTTGCGCAATTGCCAGACGGTTTTAATTCCCAGGGCTTGCAGCGATTCACTGATGCGACCACCCACGCCCCATATTTCTTTTACCGGCAAGGAGGCCATGACACGCTGTTGTGCGGTGGAGGGGAGCTCATTCCAATCACATACACCACTCCATTGACTGTCGCGTTTGGCCATATGGTTGGCAAGCTTGGCCAAGGTTTTGGAAGGGGCTAGCCCCACGCAGGTGGGTAAGCCCAAATAGCACTGTACTCGGGCGCGCAGTTTTTGTGCGTGCGCCAGAACATCTACCGGTAGGGCAGTGAAATCCAGAAAACATTCATCCACGGAATAAATTTCTTGGCTTGGCGAAAACTCGCCCAATAGCGCCATCATGCGCGCACTCATGTCGTGGTAGAGGGAAAAGTTGGAGCTGAGCCAGCGCAAGCCGTGGGATTTGATTAAGGGGCGCACCTTAAAAAAAGGTTCACCCATGCCAATGCCCAAGGCCCTTGCCTCCGCACTGCGTGCCACCACGCAGCCATCGTTGCTAGAGAGCACTACCACGGGGCAACCTTCTAGGTTAGGGTTAAAAGCGCGCTCGCAGGACACGTAAAAATTATTGCCATCCACCAAAGCGATTGCACGCGCACTCATGGCCGATGAATGACGTAGGTCACCACCCCCCACACCTGCAGTTCTTGCAAATCTTTAAAACGAATTTCAGCGTATTCGGGGTTATCCGCCTGCAGTAACACGCAATCTGCAACGCAATGCAAGCGCCGCACGGTAAATTCGTTCTCCACCACAGCCACCACCACGCGCCCAGAAGCCGGAGTGAGGGCGCGGTCCACCACCAATAGGTCTGCGGGGTAAATGCCAGAACCCACCATGGCATCAGAACGGGCGCGCATAAAGAAGGTGGATTCGGGATGGGGCACCAGATGGTCGTGCAGATTAAGCCGACCCTCTAGGGAATCGCGGACAGAAAAGAAGGTGGGTTGGGCGGCCATGGGGGCAGTATACTGTATAAATATACAGCTTACACCAATGTGGTATTAAAATTACTCTAAACAATAGCTTACGTCCGCAATCCCTTGTAGCTATTGAGGTTTTATTGGGTTAATATAAAAATCTAACCCTCGCGAAGAAGATTTATAAGTGCCTTTATCGCTCAATTCCAGCAACAGCACCTCCCTTAAATCCACATTGGCCATTGAGGCCCGCAGCATCGTTAAATGGTTTGGTGAGGGTGATGCGCGAACCATGGCTATTAAGGGCGCCAGTTTTGAGGCACGTTGGGGAGAGATGCTGTTTCTGGTGGGCCCCTCAGGCAGCGGCAAAACCACGTTGCTCAGCACCGTGTCCGGAATTTTGCGCCCCAATAGTGGGGATGTGCGCGTGGATGGCACCGACATCTGGGGCCTGAACTCAGATGACCTGGCTGAATTTCGTCTGAAAACCGTGGGCTTTGTGTTTCAGGATTACCACCTCTTTCCACGCCTTACCACCGCTGAGAATGTGGCCATTCCGCTAATTTTGCGTGGCGTGGATTGGAATGAAGCGCTAAAAGAGGCGGCGCATTACTTAGAGGTTGTGGGTTTGGCCAATCGCGCCCAATTGCCGCCGGTTAAATTAAGCGGCGGCGAGCAGCAACGCGTGGCCATTGCACGTGCCATTATCAGTCAACCAGAAATTCTTATTCTTGATGAACCCACGGCATCGTTAGATGGTGATACAGGTAAAAAAATATTAAGCTTTGTGAAAAATGAAGTTTTAAATGAAAACCGTTGCATCTTGATTGTGACCCATGACAACCGTATCTATGAATATGCCGACCGCATCATGCATATGGAAGACGGCTCGATTACAGGCTTAGAAGAGGCTGCACCATGAACCTAAAAACCGCATTATCCGATCGCTGGATGGCTTTGGGTGGCTTGCGCAACAAAGCTATTTTTATTTTGGCAGCCGTGGGGCTGATGGGCGGCGTTATATCTGCCATTGTTTACAGCAAACAAACCCCGGCCTTGCCTCCCTTGTTTCCGCCAGCCACCAACCCATACCCCAAAGCCATTTACACCGAGGGCATTATTGAAAGTACTCAAGGGGCTGGTCAAAACATTAATGTGTACCCAGAGGTCTCTGCCACCATTACGCAAGTGGCGGTGAAGGAGGGGCAGAAGGTGAAGGTTGGGGATATGCTGGTGCAGTTGGACGACTCTGTGCAAAAAGCCACCACAGAACAATTGCATTTGCAGGCTGAGGCCGCCAAGAGTCTGCTTGATGAATTGAAGGCTCAACCACGTAAGGAGCAGTTGGCGGTTGTGAAGGCGCAAATGGATCAAGCAGAAGCCAATAAGGTGACTGCGGAAGTGCAATACCAAAAGCAGCGCATGGCCTATGACCTCAACGCCGGTGCTGTCAGCCGTGATATTTTAGATAATTCAGAAAACGCCCTCAAGGTGGCAGTGGCTAATTTGGATGTGGCCAAACGACAGCTGGAATTAACCCGCGCTGGGGCTTGGGATTTTGATATCCGTAATCAACAAAGCCAATACCTGTCCCTTATGCAATCTTGGCAGGCGGCAAAAGCGTTACTCGCCAAATACGCGCTGCGCGCCTCCACCGATGGAGTTGTAATGGCGCTTAACGCCAATGTGGGTGTTTATGCATCACCCCAAGGCGTATATAGCCCGTACACACAGTCCATGGCGCCGGTGGTGGTGATGAGCAGTTCGCAAGAAGAAACCCAATCGGTGCGCTGCTTTGTGGATGAAATCCTGATTAGTCGTATGCCTCCTACGGGTCCGCAAAGGGCGCAATTGGCGGTGCGGGGTACCGATATTCGTATTCCCTTAGAGTTTGTGCGTATTCAACCTTACGTCACGCCTAAGATTGAGCTCTCTAACCAAGTGCAAGAAAAAGTGGACTTGCGCGTACTGCCGGTCATCTTTCGCTTCAAGGTCACGCCTCAGGTCCATTTGTACCCGGGTCAGTTGGTGGACGTGTACATCGAAGAGAAACCTTAATGCACTTGCCCATTCAAAAACGGGGTTTGCTGATCATCGCCTATAAACTGTTGGTGAATGATCGCAGTAAGTTTTTTGCGCTATTAATGGGCGTGACTTTCGCTGTATTTCTGATGATTGAGATGACCTCAATGTTTGCTGGTGTTTTAAAGCGTTCTTCGGCCACGGTAGATAATATTGGCGCTGAGATATGGGTTATGGACTCTGCGGTACAAAATGTATCGAGCGCCATCCCCATGCCTGATTATTTACTGGATGCAGCACGCAGCATTGAGGGCGCTGCCTATGCGGTACCGGTGTTCACCGGAAACGGTTTGGCACATCTTAAAGACGGCACCTTCCAGGCGGTGAGCATTATCGGGCTGGACGACAGCAGTCTTTATGGGCGACCAGATTTAGAGGCGGGCAACATTGCGGATATTTACGGCCAGGATGCGTTTATTATTGTGAAAGACAATGAATATGCCAAGTTGGAAAATCCAGTTATCGGAACAGAGTTTGAAATTAACGATCACCGTGGTGTCATTATAGGGGTGGCCAAGGTGGCTTCCGGTGGGTTATTTGGTATTCCCACGCTCTACACCACCTATAATCGTGCCATTCAAGTTCTGCCGCAATTGCGTTTTACCATCTCATACATTCTAATTAAACCAAAGTCAGCGCAGGATATCTTGCACATTAAGCAAGAGATCAAAAACCTAGGTTATCTGGCCTTAACGCATGAGGAGTTTGATCAACGCATTTCGGACTTCTACAAATATCAGACCGGTTTTGGTATTAACTTACTGCTGATGACGGTAATCAGCTTTGTGGTGGGCTTATCCATTTCAGGGCAAACCTTCTACACCTTCATCCTGGAAAATTTAGAAAAGTTTGGCGCCCTAAAAGCCATTGGCGCCAAGAGCAGCGAGCTGATCATGATGATTTTATTTCAAGCGTTCTTTACCTGCCTGACGGGGTATGGGTTGGGCGTGGGCATCTGCTCTCTGTTAATTATGCTGGCCAAGATGCGCTTGCCCGATTATGCGGCCATTATCACCTTTTATAATTTGGCCTTTGCTTTTGCTATGGTCTTGATTATTGCGAGTATTTCCAGCGCGGCGGCCATTCGACGCGTGCTGCGCATCGAACCTTTCGACATCTTTCGTGGCTAAATGGGTACAATTGAATTGTTCTAGATCAATGGTTGCACCCTGAGGCATTTTAGTATCATGAATCAACAGTATGGACATTAGCGAACTCAAATCAATATGCGGCGGTTGCTCCATCCGGGAGCTTTGTCTGCCTGCGGGCTTAAATGACCAAGAGGTTCTGTTGCTGGACCAGCATATGGCGCACCGCAACCCCGTTCGTAAGGGCGAATCCCTCTACCGCACGGGCGATTCCTTCAAGTCCCTTTATGCCATTCGTTCCGGCTTCTTTAAAACCAACATCCTGCACGAAGACGGCCGCAGTCAGGTGACCGGCTTTCAGATGTCGGGGGAGATATTGGGATTAGATGCCATTAGCACCGACATTCATATTTGCGATGCGGTAGCGCTAGAAGACAGCATGGTGTGTGAAATTGCCTTTGAGCGCTTTGAAGAGTTGGGGCAGCTCATGAGTAACTTGCAACATCGCTTTAACAAAACTCTATCGCGAGAAATCGTTCGGGAGCAAGGCATCATGTTGCTGTTGGGCAGCATGCGCGCGGATGAGCGTTTGGCGGCATTCTTAGCCAATCTCGCTAAGCGTTCCGCCATTCGTCATCAATCGGGATCTGAGCTGGTGTTGCGCATGACGCGCGAAGACATTGGCAGTTATTTGGGCTTAAAACTTGAAACGGTAAGTCGCATCTTGTCACGTTTTCATGATCAAAATTTATTAGAAGTGAAAGGCCGAAACATCCGCATCATCGATGCGGATGGTCTTAATGCACTGATCTCCAAGTAGGCTTATTTCGCGCCATTGTCCTGGTTTTCAAGCCACAGCGCGTTAACAACAGCCAGCAACACCGCAAATCCTATTCCCAAAATCCAAGTAAAATACCACATAGCCGTTCCTTTAATTTAATAGAGCGATTTATCGTTAGTCGCAATAAATTCTAATGTTACCTTGCCGCGCATCACGCGATAGGCCCAGCTGGTGTAAGCCAGCACAATGGGTGTGAAGATTAAGGCCACCCAAAACATGACGTTTAATGTGACATAACTGGAGGTGGCGTCCCAGGCCGTCAAGCTGGCGTTAGGGGTAAGAGAGGAGGGTAAGATGAAGGGGAACAAGGCCACCCCTGCCGTTAAAATAACGGACACACAAGCCAGAGACGAACCAATAAAAGCCAGCACAGTTTTACCCGTCTTCATGCAGATCCACGCCATGAAACCACCCACATAGGCCAATGCGGGAATGACCCACAGTAGCGGTATTGCCCGATAGTTGCTAAACCAAGCCCCTGATACGCGATTGACTGTTTTCATCATGGGGTTTAGTGCACCGTTTAAATCGCCAATGGATTGAATGACAAAGCCATCTAAGCCGGCCACCCAAAAACCGGCTGCCGAGAAAGCCAGCAGCAATACCAGAATTAAGATGTTGGCTGTTTTAATGGCGCGCGTTTGTAACGCACCCTCAGTGCGATGCGATAGAAATGTGGCTCCTTGCAGCGCCAATAAGCTGACACTTACTACGCCACATAATAGTGCAAAGGGGTTGAGCAAAGCCCAGAAGGAACCCGTGTAACTGGAGCGCAGGGTGTCGTCAAAGGTGAAGGGCAGGCCTTCAAATAAGTTGCCAAAAGCCACGCCAAACACCAGAGCAGGCACTAAGCTGCCTACCACCAAACCACCATCCCAGAAATTGCGCCAGGCGCTGTGGTCTAGCTTGGAGCGATATTCAAAACCCACCGGGCGGAAGAAGAGGGCGAAGAGCACCAACAGCAGGGCCCAATACATACCTGAGAAAGCAGTGGCATACACAAAAGGCCAGGCTGCAAATATGGCGCCCCCTCCTGTAACAAACCACACCTGGTTGCCGTCCCAATGGGGCGCCACAGAATTAATCATCACGCGCCGCTCGGCATTGCTCTTACCTAAAATGGGCAACAGCATACCCATCCCCATATCGTGACCATCCATGATGGCGAAGCCAATTAGCAGCACACCTACCAAAAGCCACCAAATCAATTTTAGTACCATGTAATCAAACATTCGAATCCCCTTATGCTTTGTTGGTGTGGAGGGCTGCGGGGCCCATGCGAGCGTACTTAAACATCAAGTACATTTCCACCACCAGTAAGAATGTGTAGAAGGCTAAGAAACCGGCCAGTGACCCCCATAAGCTGGCCGCTGTCAGGGCCGACGTTGAAAGATGAGTGGGCAGCATGCCAAACACCGTCCAAGGTTGACGACCGTATTCCGCCACAATCCAACCCGATTGCGCGGCAATCCACGGGGCTGGAATGAACCACAGTGCCCATTTCAGTAACCATTTCTTTTTCATAAAGGTTCCGTTAACGCTGTACCAAAACGACAGGATAAAGAGTGCCAACATGGCAAAGGCCAAAAAGACCATGATGCGAAACGACCAGAACAACGGAGCTATCTTGGGTACTGAATCCATGGTGGCTTGATCAATCATAGCCGGCGTGGCAAGGCTTAAGTCTTCACTGTATTTTTTCACCAGTAAGCCATAGCCCATATCGGGTAAGTGGGCCTTAAACTCCGCTTTTAGGGCTTCGTCATTGGGGTTTTTGCGTAAGGCATCCAAGGCTAAAACGGCTTTAATACCAGACTCGATGCGCACATGGTTGCGTGCGCGAATGTCTTTAATGCCGGGAATGGTTTCTGTGGTGGAGCGTGTGACGATCAAGCCCAGAACATAGGGTATATGGATGTCCCAATTGTTCTTTTGTTCTTCTTCGTTAATGGATGCGATCAAATTAAAAGAAGCCGGCGCGGGTTCTGTTTCCCATTCAGCCTCAATGGCAGCGAGCTTCGATTTTTGGTTTTCTGAAACCGTGTAGCCTGATGCATCTCCCAACACGATGACGGAGAGCGCACCGGCCAAACCAAAGGCGGCTGCAATACGGAAGGAACGGCGGGCAAATTCAATATGCTGACCCTTCATGATATGCCAAGCGGAAATGCCCAGAACAAACACGGAGGCTGTCACGTAACCAGCCGCCACGGTGTGAACAAACTTGGTTTGTGCCACGGGGTTAAACACCAAGGCTGCAAAATCAGTTAGCTCCATGCGCATGGTGATGGGGTTGAATTCAGAACCCACGGGATTTTGCATCCAACCATTGGCGATCAAGATGAGAATGGCGGAGAGGTTGGCGCCCAAAGCCATTAAGGTGGTGACGGTTAAGTGGCCTCGCTTGGACAGTCGGTTCCAGCCAAAGAAAAATAACCCGATCATGGTGGATTCAAGGAAGAAGGCCAGCAACCCTTCAATGGCCAAGGGTGCGCCAAATATATCGCCCACATAATGAGAGTAATAAGCCCAGTTGGTACCAAACTGGAACTCCATGGTGAGGCCTGTGGTAACCCCTAAGGCAAAGTTAATGCCATAGAGTTTGCCCCAAAACCGGGTCATGTCTTTGTATATTTCCTTGCCGCTCATAACATAAGCGGCCTCCATAATCACCAAAATCCAAGCAAGCCCTAAGGTGAGAGGCACAAAAATAAAGTGGTACAGAGCCACCGACGCAAATTGCAGTCGCGACAGATCCACTACTTCTGGGTTAATCATTTTTCAATCCTCATTTGAACAGTATTCGGGGCGGCGGAAATGACGTTGGCCATAGCTTTGGCATCCACAGACACTTCAAAGGGCTTAACAAACACCTGCCATAGGGCTAAGAGCAATAACGCTTTCAGCACCAATACAATGGTGAGGTGTTTTTTAAGACCGTTGAACCAAGAAGATGTTTTCATTGAGCCTTATGAGTGCGCGCAGCGCGTGTAACCAACCATTTTTCAAGAAAAACAAGAACCCACTTCCGCACAATGTTTTACATTAGCACAGGTCAACTTCTTAGTTTTGATCTAGATCAACTTTATGCGGATATGAGGAACGACGCATACTTAGATAGGAGGCTCTTATAGTTCATGTAAGTTTGACTTACATCAAAATGGCCATGTTGCGGGCCAGGTAGAATGTTTGCATGTTAAGCACATCTGCCTTCTTTAGGGGTTGTATCGGGTTGAGTTTAAACCCGACCCATGGCCTTCTGGGCGCAGGAGCAAGTTACCGCCTCTAGCCAAACCTCCTTTTGTCGCCAGCCCCCCTCGCTGGCACAATCGCGCCACCGCACGCTTATATTTTGCGGTGGCGTTTTCATTTACGGAATGAGGCCAGACCCCTACAGGAGACCCCTGCAGAGGTCTCCTGTAGGGGTCTGACCCCAAAAAAGATGGTGAAATCCATGGCCTTATGAGAATTCTTTGATCAAGATCAAAGTATGCCCTTTTAAAATAGTTCATATTGACGGCATACAATGAGGGGGCTTCATCAATCATGGACGTAATCGCACCAGAATTAATGCGTCGCTTTGACATTCCAGGGCCACGCTATACCTCATACCCTACCGCAGACCGCTTTAAGGTGGAGCCTGATGCGGCTTCCTTAGTAGACGCCTTGCGCGTGCGGGCGTCGGGACCGGCCTTACCCATGGCTATTTACATCCACATCCCCTTTTGTGATTCGGTGTGCTACTACTGCGCCTGCAATAAGGTCATTACCAAAGACCACAGCAAGGCTACTGATTACCTCACCTACCTCGAAAAAGAAATTGATTTGGTATCCCGGCAATTGGCCGGACCACAGGGCGAACGTTCTACGGTTTCGCAATTGCATTTGGGCGGGGGCTCCCCTACCTTTTTGACCGATGACGAGCTGGCGGGTTTGGTGACACGGTTGCGCAATCGTTTTCAGATCCAAGAGAATGCCGAATGCTCCATTGAAATTGATCCCCGTACCGTAGATTCCCAACGCCTTGCCCATCTTCGTCAGCTGGGGTTTAACCGGGTGAGTTTTGGTGTGCAAGATTTTGACACACAGGTGCAGGTGGCGGTTCACCGCGTGCAGCCTTTTGAAATGGTGAAATCTTTAATGGAACAGGCGCGCGCCTTAAAATTTGATTCCATTAATATGGATTTAATATACGGTTTACCGCATCAAACCCCCATCTCTTTTGCCCGCACCTTAGATCAAATTTCCGAATTACGTCCCGATCGAATTGCGCTTTACGCCTACGCTCATTTGCCTGCTCGTTTTAAACCGCAGCGCCGGATTGATGTCTTAATGCTACCGGGCGCCAACCTTAAATTACAGATGCTGGACTTAGCCATTGCGCGCTTACTGGAAGAGGGCTACGAGTACATTGGCATGGATCATTTTGCTTTGCCCAATGATGAGTTGGCCGTGGTAAAGCGCGAAGGCCGGCTGCAACGAAATTTTCAGGGATACCACACCAATGCCGGATCTGATTTGTTGGGTTTTGGCGTATCCGCCATTAGCCAAGTGGGGCGTGCTTACAGTCAAAATGTAAAAACCTTGATTGAATATTACGCCGCTTTGGATGACAGTCATTTGCCGGTAGATCGCGGCCTTACCTTAAGCGACGATGATGACCTGCGTCGTGAAGTGATTATGAGCTTGATGTGTCAAGGGGCTGCATCTATTCCAGCTTTGGAAAAAAAATACGGGATTGTTTTTTCAGAATACTTTGATGAGGCGCTGATACGCCTCAGTGAGTTTGAAAGTTTTGGCCTGGTGTCTTGCGATAAAGAAGAGATTAAGGTCAGTAAAGCAGGGTGGTTTTTTGTACGCGCCATTGCCATGGCTTTTGATAAGTATCTTTGGCAGCACGCTGACCACCAACGCTTTTCAAAGGTGTTGTAGTAGTCTCCAAAAGTAGTGCCTTATGCCTACCGCCTTTGCGGTAGGCTTTTTTTTTAGCAGTTTAGTGGTGCCGCACCGTTTTTGCCCATCAGGTGTTATGATTACCACTAGAGTTAAATAACTAGATTTATTGAGCCGCAACCGACTCGGAGCCTTCTATGAAACTCATTACCGCTGTGATTAAACCCTTTAAGTTAGACGAAGTGCGCGAAGCTTTGTCAGAAGTGGGCGTTTCAGGCCTTACCGTTACCGAGGTAAAAGGCTTTGGTCGCCAAAAAGGACATACCGAACTGTATCGGGGCGCTGAGTATGTGGTGGACTTTTTGCCTAAGGTTAAAATTGAGGTGGTGGTGTCTGATGGCGTGGAAGAAAAAGCCATTGATGCCATTATTCGCGCAGCACGTACCGGCAAAATTGGCGATGGTAAGATTTTTGTCACTCAGGTATCGCAAGCGGTACGGATTCGTACCGGTGAAATTAACGATGACGCAGTTTAGTCGGGTATTTTTAGGGCTGCGCGGATCCGCGCAGCCTTCTCTAGCGCCTCATGGGTGCTGTTTCCCAGTACGGTAAAATGGCCCATCTTGCGCCCCGCTCGCGGCTCTTCCTTACCGTACAAATGCAACTTAGCATCCGGTTCGGCAAATACGGCTTCCCAAGGGGGCGTACCCTGCGCCCAAATATCTCCCAGTAGGTTGACCATCACAGCGGCACGCAACTGCTCGGGATTACCTAAGGGCAACGCACATAACGCGCGCACTTGCTGTTCAAACTGGCTGGTGACGCACGCATCCAAGGTGTAGTGGCCGCTGTTATGTGGGCGCGGTGCCATTTCATTCACCAGCAAGGTGTCGCGCCCGGTGACAAAGAATTCCACCGCCATAACCCCCACATACTGCAGGCGTGTGGCAATATCGGAGGCCATGCGACAGGCTCGTTGTGCCAACTCTTCACGCACGCGGGCGGGGGCAATGGTGGTGTCTAAAATGCCATTACGATGTTGGTTCTCTGCTACGGGCCACATCTCAATAGCGCCATCTTCACCGCGCGCCAAAATAACGGATATTTCCAAACGCAAAGGCAGTAAGGTTTCAATCACCAAGGGCAGTAATTCAGGTTGTGCTGTAACCACAGATAGCGCCTCTTCCGCGCTGGCTACGCGCACTTGCCCTTTGCCGTCATAGCCAAAACGGGCGGTTTTAATCACGGCGGGAAACTTAACTTGAGGCAGAATGGCACGAAATTCTGCTGGGTCGCGGGCCGCTTCATAGGGTCCTACTGGAAAGCCATTGTCTGTAAAGAAAGCTTTTTCCAGAATGCGGTTCTGCGCAATGGCGACAACCTGGGCATTGGGGTGCACGGGGCACTGAGTGGCCAATTGCGCCATGGCAGCAGCAGGTGCATTTTCAAACTCTGTGGTGATGGCGGCACATTGTGCGGCCAATTGCTTCAGCGCCACGGGGTTATCAAAGGCGGCGCAGATATGGTGACTGGCAAAGTGGGCGGCGGGGGCATGGGGGTCGGGGTCTAATACCACCACATCAAATCCCATGGTGCGCGCAGCACTGGTAAACATGCGCCCCAGTTGACCGCCCCCTAAAATGCCGAGGGTGGCATTGCGTGCGCTCATGCCTCGGGGGGCAGGGTCATGGCCCGCACCGAAGCCTCAAGCTCAGCGCGGTAGTCCTGCAGTTGAGAGGCCAGTGCCGGGGTGTCACGCGCCAAAAGGCTGACGGCGAAGAGGGCGGCGTTGGTGGCCCCCGCTTCCCCGATGGCGAAGGTGGCTACTGGAATTCCCTTGGGCATTTGTACGATAGACAGCAAGGAATCTTGTCCACCCAAGTATTTGCTGGGCACAGGAACGCCTAAGACCGGCAGGGTGGTTTTGGAGGCCAACATACCGGGCAGGTGAGCCGAGCCCCCGGCGCCGGCGATAATGCAGGTCAGGCCCCGCGCACGGGCGGTTTCGGCATATTCAAACATCATGTCGGGCGTACGGTGCGCCGATACCACACGGGTTTCGAAGGGAATGGCGAAGCGCTCTAAAATGTGAGCGGCATTCTCCATCACACTCCAATCGGAGTGGCTGCCCATTACAATACCCACCAAAGGGGAGGTCATTAGTCCACCAAGCCGCGGGCTTCGGCCACCTGTCCGCGATAGGAATCAAATATAAAGCGTAGGGCATCGGCCATACCCACTTGAGGCGCCCAATCCAACTCTTTCATGGTGTTGGTGATCTTCGGCACTCGGTTTTGCACGTCTTGATAACCTTTGCCGTAATAGGCTTCGGAGCTGGTTTCAATCAGTTTCACTTTGGCCGCTGTGTCGCGATACTCAGGGTAATCCATGGCCAATTTCAACATCATGTCGGCCAATTCTTTAACCGAGAAATTGTTGACGGGGTTGCCCACATTGTAAATTTTTCCGGTGGCAATCCCATCTTTGTTGTCGATCATTTTCATGAGGGCGGACACACCATCATCAATGTAGGTGAAGGCGCGTTTTTGCGTGCCACCATCCACCAGCTTAATGTTCTCACCGCGCACGATATGGCCGAAGAATTGGGTGATGACGCGCGAGCTGCCTTCTTTGGGAGTATGAATACTGTCTAGTCCAGCGCCAATCCAGTTAAAGGGGCGGAATAAGGTAAAGTCCAATCCCTCTTGCATGCCGTAGCCCCAAATGACGCGATCCATCAGTTGTTTGCTGCAAGAATAAATCCAGCGTTGTTTTTCAATGGGGCCTAATACCAATTCAGAATGGTCGGGGTCGAATTCACTGTCACGACACATGCCGTACACTTCAGAGGTAGAGGGGAAGAGAATGCGTTTTTTATATTTCACGCAACTGCGCACAATGGGCAGATTGGCTTCAAAATCCAATTCAAACACGCGCAAGGGTTGCTGCACGTAGGTAGCGGGGGTGGCGATGGCCACCAAAGGCAGCACCACATCGCATTTCTTAATGTGGTATTCAATCCACTCTTTGTTGATGGTGATGTCGCCTTCAAAGAAATGAAAGCGTGGGTTGTGGAGTAGGTCCGACACACGCTCACTTTGCATGTCCATGCCATACACTTCCCAGTCTGTGGTGTTCAGAATGCGCTGGCTTAAGTGGTGGCCAATAAAACCGTTGACGCCGAGGATGAGGATTTTCTTCATGGGGCCTTACCGCTAGGGGAAAAACGAACATTATACGTCTTTGCCAATGCCTGCGACAGACCCCACATGGGGTCTGACCCCTAGGGGGGTCTGACCCCTACCGGGGTTTGACTCCTTTGGGGTAGCGACGCTGGAACGTAACCGCATCCAGAGGCTGGCCCCGCACCTCCATGGCCAGGATATAGAGGGTTTTGCCATCGCCGCAGCGCGCCTGAGCTACGGCATCGTTGGTGGGGGTGAGGGAGCTGCGCAATATCCGCACAGGCTCCCGCTTTATGGTGGTGGTGGCACCAGGATAAGGCGGCGCTACACCGCGTACTAGGTTATGGATGGCCTGCGCGCCGAAGCTCCAATCGATGCGGCCATCCTTGGGGCGGCGTCCGCCGAAATAGGAGCCCGCCCGGAGGTTTTGTTTAAGGTGGGAGGCGCGTCCCGCCACCAAGGCCGGCAAAGCCTGTTTCAGGGCCTTAGCGCCCGCCAAGGCCACGCGCTGGAACACCTCCCCTGCCGTGTCGTCTGGTCCAATGGGTACCATTACCTGCGCCACGATATCGCCTTGGTCGGGCTTGATGGTCATGGCATGCAACGTGGCACCGGTTTGGGTTTCCCCGTGAATCACTGCCCAATTGATGGGGACGCGTCCGCGGTATTTGGGCAGCAGCGAGCCATGCAGGTTGTAAGCCCCTTTTTTGGGGATGGCCAGCAGGGGCGCTTTTAACATTTGGCGATAATAGAACGAGAAAAAGAAATCGGGTTTTAAGATTTCAATTAACCGCCGCACTTTGCGATGGTTGGGGTTCTCGGGTGTGATGAAGGGGATGCCATGCAATTGCGCGAAGTCGGATACCCGCTCAAACCAGATATTTTCTTTGGGATTATCATTATGCGTCACCACCAAGGCCACTTCGATGCCTTGCTTCAGCAAGACCTCTAGGCAACGAACGCCTACGGTGTGATAAGCAAATACAACCGCGCGTGTCATAAGGATTTAATCAGGATAGTCAGAAGAGATGGGGCCGCTACCCAGGGGAGGTGACTCCAAAATAGCTTCAATAAGAAATCGTGGGCGATTGCGCACTTGTTGATAAATGCGTCCCACATATTCACCCAGTAAACCTACGCCAAAGAGCAGCATGCTGATTAAGAAGAAGGTAATGGCAAATAAAGTAAACAGACCTTCTGCTTCCGGACCTACAACTATGCGCCGCACCAGCAAGTACACCACAAAAAAACCAGAACAGACGGAGAGCAGCATACCCATGAGCGAGAACATTTGCAGGGGCACCACTGAAAATCCAGTAATCAAATCAAAATTTAAACGCACCAACTGATAAAGCGAATATTTTGATTCACCCGCTGCACGTTCTTCGTGGCGCACAGACACCTCGGTGGGGTTAGCGGCAAAGGTGTAGGCCAAGGCTGGAATGAAGGTATTGATTTCATGGCAGCTGGTAATGGCTCGAATAATTTTGCGGTCATAACCGCGCATCATGCAGCCTTGGTCGGTCATATGAACGCGCGTAATGCGCTCACGCAGACGATTCATTAAGCGTGAAGCCCAACGGCGCCATGCGCTGTCCTGCCGGTTTTGTCGAATGGTGCCCACGTAGTCGTGGCCCTCATCCATCACTGCCAAGAGGTTGCTGATTTCTTCGGGAGGGTTTTGCAAATCCGCATCTAAGGTAATAATGCGATCGCCGCGCACATGCTCAAAGCCCGCCATGATGGCCATATGTTGACCATAATTGCCATTCAGCAATATTACGCGCGTCACGTCCGCGCGGCGCTCAAATTGTTCGCGTAGCAACGCTGCGGAACGATCTGTACTGCCATCGTTAATAAACAGTATTTCATAAGTGCTATTGAGTTTGTCCAGCGCTGGGTAGAGACGGTCAAAGAGGGCTTGCAGGCCCGCTTCTTCGTTGTAAACCGGAATCACAATAGAGGCGCGCGGTGAGTTCATGGCAACATTATCGCTTAGCAGAATGAAGAATGGATTTGAGAGTATCGCATATTCGATCCACGTCCGATTCTAGTAAGGTGGGGTAGAGGGGTAAGGTCAGGGTTGCTCGGGCAATACGTTCTGCATGGGGAAAGTTACCCTCTTGGTAACCCAACTTGCGATATTGGGAAGTTAAATGCACTGCCTCATAGGAAATGCCGCTGCCAATACCGGCCGCTTGCAAGGCGTCCATGACCCCTTTGCGGCTTAGGGTGATTTGATTCAAAGGCAATAAGGGCGCGAAGAAATTCCAACTGTGACCCGAATCCCCTGAGGCAGGCAACACGCAAGGGGGGTCCGTGTGTAATTGTTTAAAGTAGCGCGCCACGAGTGTTTGGCGGCGACTGATGAATTCATCCAAGCGTGCCAATTGCATAATGCCTAAACGTGCATTCACATCGGGCATATTGTATTTGCCTCCCAGCACGGTTACATCGCGCGTGCCATCACTGTTGCGGGTAATGCCGTGAAAGCGATAAGGCTCGCAGCGTGCGGCCTCGGTGTCATCGGCAAAAACCAAGGCACCGCCTTCAATGGTGGTGATGTTTTTATTGGGATGAAAACTAAAACTGGCGATGTCGCCGAAGCTGCCGATACGCCGGCCTTTCCAGCGACTGCCAATGGCCAAGGCCGCATCTTCAATCACGCGCAAGTCGGTATCCCCAGCCAATTCGTAGAGCGCATCCATGTCCAGCGGCAGACCAGCAAAATGCGTGGGCATGAGGGCTTTGGTGCGCGGGTTAATGGCGGCTTCCGTAGCCTCTAAATCCATGTTGCGCGTGATGGGGTCTACATCTACAAATACCGGGCGCGCTCCGGTGCGGGAAATGGCGTTGGCGCAACTGAAAAAAGTTTGTGCGGGCATGATGACTTCGTCCCCTGGGCCAATGCCAGCAGTAAGCAAAGCCACTTCTAAGGCAGCGGTGGCGGATGTGAACACGCGCACCGGACGACCACCGTGATACTCAGAGAGGGCTTTCTCGAAGGCCAACACTTGTGGTCCCGTGGTAATCCACAGCGAGCGCAAGGTGTCGGCCACCGCACTCACCATGGGTTCATCAATGGTGGGGCGCGCGAAGGGGAGAAAAGGCAAACCGCCGGAGGGTTTAGCTGCGTGCAATTAAAAATACTCCCACAATCACCACAAAAATACCACCCATGCGCAGGGCAGACAGCGATTCGCCCAGCAACCAATACGCGGCTAAGGCATTCACCACATAGCCGATGGAGAGCATGGGGTAAGCAATGGATACTGGTACGCGCGAGAGCGCCAAAATCCACACCGCCACACTCACCACGTAGCACATTAGGCCGGCTAAAATGTGGGGTTCGCTGATGGCTTGCCAACCAATAGGGAAGAGATTGCGCAATTCGAAGTCGAAATGACCGATGGCATTGGTGCCGGCTTTCAGCAGCAACTGTGCCACGGCGTTAAGCAGCACACCTGTGAGAATGAGTGAAAAGCTAACAGCGTTCATATGCGCGTCACTATAACACGGCGGCTGTCCTTAAAAATAACCCGCATCGGCAGGCCGGTGGCTGCTAAATTTGCATAGATGGCGGGGCTCATAAGGGCTAAGGCCCCCATGTCCCGCTGCCAAATGGGGGCAAAGGCCGCCAGAGTGGCGATGGCGTCTTGAGGTTCTAGGGTTAAACCAAAGGCCAGCTCGTCTTCAAAGGCCACCAACACCACCGTGCGGTGCGTGTAGTAATTCAGGGTTTGGTCGTAGGTGCCCACGCTGTAGATGTGGCTGGCGGCGCTAAACTCTTTGGTTAGGATTTGCGCTACGCCCGAGCTGGAGGTAACGTCAGAAAGCTTATCGCTGCCCAATAATAATAATTGTGTAGAGAGCAATGCCGCCAAGGATAAATTTACCGTGGCACGTAACGGTTGTTGCAAGGCGCGTTGCGCAAACAACGCACCCACCACCAGTACGGCACTGGCCGCCAATAGGTAGGGCGCAAACTGTTGGTAGGCCACCACCATATCTTCATCCACATCCGGAAGAATGCCCCACTGTGCGGCGCTATCTGGAAAACCCAACACGGCTGCAGCAAAGGCCAGCAATGCAGCCCAACCCAGGCCCAACCACAATGCACTGTGCGGAAATGTTTTTTGACGGCTAAGAACATTGCCGATTAATAAAGCCAAAGCAGGGAAGGCCGGTAAAATATAGGAGGGCAGCTTAGAGCCCGATAGGCTGAAGAACACCAACACCACCAGAACATAGAGCGCCAAGAACTTGGGGGGGGAAAACGCGGTCGTCTCAGAGGGTGCAAAAGGGCGGCGCAGCGCGGCCCATAATTGCCCGGTCCAAGGCAGCAAGCCGGCCAACAAAATGGGAATGAAATACCAGGCCGGTTCCACCCGTTGATGTACGGTACTCATGAAGCGTTGCACATGTTCGTGAATAAAAAAGAAATGTAAAAAATCAGGATTGGCTTGTGCGCATAACAAGAACCAGGGACCCGCTAAAGCAATGAGGATAAGCAGACCGCGCACCGGGTCCAAACGTTTCCACACAGAAGCATCGCGTGTAAGAAGTGAATACAGCACCAAGGTGATGCCGGGCAACACCAAGGCCATAAGGCCCTTGCTGAGCAATGCCGCTGCCGCTGCCCCCCAAGCCACCATCATCCAGCGTCGGTCTTCCACTTGCGCGCGTAAAAATGCGAAGAGAGCTGCTGCCATCCACACCGATACGCCCATATCGAGGGTGTTAATATGCCCCAGAATGACGTAATAAACGCCGCTGCCCAACACCAGGGCGCCATACAGACCTGCGCGTGCACCTAACAGCCGATTGCCCGCGCGCCATACGAGGAAGCAACCCAAGAGACCCATGAGCGCACTCCACAACCGTGCCGCTAAAGGCGTGGGGCCTAATACTTGCATACTGATGGCGCCGGCCCAATATTGCAGCGGGGGTTTTTCAAAATAAGGGATGGCGTTAAGACGCGGCGTTACCCAATTGTGAGACAACGACATTTCACGCGAAATTTCTGCATAGCGCCCCTCGTCGGGACGGGTAATGCTGCGCGTGGAGAGCCCTATGCCCCACAGCAGGATGAAGAGCAAGGTGATGAGAAGAGGGCGCTTCATGCCGTGTGGACATTCTCCAGATAGCGCTGCGCATCAAGGGCCGCCATGCAACCCGTGGCGGCACTGGTGACGGCCTGACGGTACACGTGATCTTGCACATCGCCTGCAGCAAAGATGCCCGGAATACTGGTTTGGGTGGCATTGGCCAGCTGTCCGGATTCAGTGGTGATATAGCCATTCTCCATGGCCAACTGATCCACAAACAATTCGGTGTTGGGGCGATGTCCGATGGCAATGAAAACCCCTTTTAGGACGATGTCTTGAGTGGCATTGTTTAGCGTACTGCGGATGCGCATGCCCGTCACGCCGCTCTCGTCGCCCAATACTTCATCTAAGGTATGGTTCCACTGCAAACGAATATTGCCGGTGCGCGATTTTTCCATAAGCTTATCGATAAGAATGGGTTCTGCGCGCAGTTTGTCGCGACGGTGCACCAAAGTCACAGTGCGTGCGATGTTGGATAAATACAGCGCTTCTTCCACAGCGGCGTTACCGCCACCAATCACGGCCACATCTTCACTGCGATAAAAGAAGCCATCGCAGGTGGCGCAACCAGATACCCCGCGACCCATGAATGCGGTCTCGGAGGGTAGGCCTAAATACAGCGCCGAGGCCCCCGTGGCAATAATGAGGGCATCACAGGTATATACGCCGTTATCTCCCGTAAGAGCGAAGGGACGGGTCTTGAGTTGGGCCGTATGAATATGGTCCAGGATGATTTCAGTGTTAAAGCGCTCAGCATGCTCTTGAAAGCGCTGCATCAGCTCAGGTCCCATCACCCCATGGACATCCGCAGGCCAATTGTCCACCTCTGTGGTGGTCATCAGTTGACCCCCTTGGGCAATGCCTGTTATCAGCACGGGGTTGAGGTTGGCGCGGGCCGCATAGATGGCGGCGGTGAAGCCCGCTGGGCCGGAACCCAGAATAAGGAGGGGGCAATGACGGGTGATAGCGTTCATGGATTAAAGCCCAAATAAAAGAGTCAATTATATCACCCGACAGAACCGCTATAATTCGCCTATTGGTTAATGATTGAGGCCTCATGGCAAAAGTAACGCAACAAACGGATTCTCCCTCACCGGTCCCCCTTAAGCTGGTACGCCTGCTGCGCGAAGCGCTCTGGGGCGTAGTGGTACTGGTGGGCGTTTATTTGGCCTTGGTGCTCATCACCTACGATCGAGGCGATCCGGGCTGGTCTGTGGGAGCCATGCAAGGTGCTATTTCTAATGGCGGGGGCCGTGTGGGGGCCTGGGTTTCGGACCTTCTGCTGTATCTGTTTGGCTATTCGGCCTTTTGGTGGGTGGTGGCCATGGTGCTGGCGGCTTGGCGTGGTTATCAGGTCATTAAATCAGAAAAAGAACAAGAGTTGGGCATCGAACAAGACCCACGCAATCGCCATTGGTTGCTGGCCATGATGGGTGGGTTCTGGTTGCTGTTATTGGCCAGTGCCAGCATTGAGGCCATGCGTTTTGCCGGCAGTAGCTTTCATCTGCCCCTGCATCCCAATGGTGCGGGTGCTTGCAGTGGTGCCGGCGGTGTGGTGGGTTGCGAGTTTGCGGATATGCTGTCCACGGCCTTGGGTATTAGTGGGTCGCTGTTATTTTTATTAATGGGTTTTGCTATTGGGTTTTCGCTCCTCACGGGTATGTCGTGGCTCAAGTTTTCTGAATCTTTGGGGGCTTACGTGGAGCGTGCCTTGTTAGGCACCATCCAAGGGGCGCGTGCTTGGCAAGACCGCCGCGTGGGACGTCGCGCTGAAGAAGCGCGCTCGGCTGTGGTGGTGGAAGCACGTAAGATAAAGGACACCCAAGAGCCTTTGCTGATTACACCTCCGGTTATTCAAATTCCACAATCCACCCGGGCTGTAAAAGAAAAACAAGCAGCCCTCTTCCAAGATATGCCCGATTCCGATTTGCCCCCTTTGGCTCTTTTGGATGAAGCGGAATCCCATGGTGAAACTGTCTCCGCCGAAACCTTAGAGTTCACATCACGCCTCATTGAGCGCAAGCTGGCGGACTTTAATGTGGAAGCTAAGGTGCTGGCTGCCTACCCCGGACCTGTCATCACGCGCTACGAAATTGAACCGGCGGTGGGTGTGAAGGGCAGTCAGATTGTAAACTTGGTAAAAGATTTGGCGCGCGCCTTATCTGTAGGCAACATCCGCGTGGTAGAAACCATTCCGGGTAAGAGTTGTATGGGGTTAGAAATTCCTAATCCGCGCCGTGAAGTGGTGCGTTTGTCTGAAATTATTGGTTCCGCCGCCTATGGTGACATGGCATCCCCCCTTACCATTGCCATGGGTAAGGATATTGCGGGTAACCCCGTGGTGGTGGACTTGGCCAAAATGCCGCATTTGCTGGTGGCCGGTACCACGGGTTCTGGCAAATCTGTGGCTATTAACGCCATGATCTTAAGCCTGCTGTATAAAGCCACGCCGCAACAAGTGCGCCTCATATTGGTGGACCCCAAGATGCTGGAGCTCTCTGTATATGACGGCATTCCCCATCTCTTGGCGCCTGTGGTGGTGGACATGAAAGAAGCGGCGCATGCGCTGCAATGGTGTGTGGTGGAAATGGATAAGCGCTATAGGCTTATGTCCACTTTGGGTGTGCGCAATTTAGCCGGCTACAACACTAAAATTACCGATGCGGAGAAGGCAGAATCCCCCATCCCCAATCCCTTCTCCTTAACTCCAGACGAACCCGAACCCTTGTCTACGTTACCCAATGTGGTGGTGGTGATTGATGAGCTGGCGGACTTGATGATGGTGGTGGGCAAGAAGGTGGAAGAGATCATTGCGCGCATTGCGCAAAAAGCGCGCGCCGCCGGTATCCACTTGGTTGTGGCCACCCAGCGCCCCTCCGTGGATGTAATCACCGGCTTAATTAAAGCCAACATTCCCACCCGTGTGTCGTTTCAAGTATCCAGCCGTGTGGATTCCCGAACCATTCTGGACCAGATGGGCGCTGAAGCGCTGTTGGGGCAAGGGGATATGTTGTACCTGCCCACGGGAGCGGGTTACCCGCAACGCGTGCATGGCGCCTATGTGGCGGATCATGAAGTGCATCGCGTGGTGAACTTCTTAAAACGCCAAGGGGAACCCAACTACATTGACGGCCTGCTGGATGGTGGTGCCGCCATTGCCGCAGAGCAAGCTTTGGGTGGTACCGGCGAAGATGGCGCCTCAGGCGAGCGGGATCCGCTCTACGACCAAGCCGTGGCCATTGTGCTGCAGTCGCGTCGTGCCTCTATTTCATTGGTGCAACGCCATCTGCGCATTGGCTACAACCGTGCCGCACGCCTCATTGAAGACATGGAAAAAGCAGGGCTGGTGTCCTCCATGGCCACCAATGGCAATCGCGAAGTGTTGGTGCCCGGTGGAGAATAAAGCCGGGGTTAAGATGGGGGTTAAGATGGGGGTCAGACCCCCCCAGGG
>CAIVUX010000030.1 GCA_903909215.1 uncultured Ferrovum sp. | reverse complement strand
GTTCTTCGTTTTCAGATTACCAACGGCGCAAAGCAGAGCAATTGGCCGCTGAATCGGTGCTGGATGCTAAGTTTGATAAAGTATTGGCGCAAGAGGAAGTATGGATTCGCAAAGGCATTCAAGCGCGACGCACGCGCAATGAAGGCCGTGTGCGACGTTTAGAGTCCTTGCGCTTAGACCGCGCTGCGCGCCGTGATCGTGTGGGGCAGGTGCGCCTGTCTTTGGATGCGGGCGATCGCTCAGGACAAATGGTGGTGGAGTTGGAACATGTATCCATCAGCTTTGGTGAACGAGTATTGGTAAAAGATTTCTCCACCCGCATTCTGCGTGGCGATAAGATCGGCTTGATGGGCCCCAATGGCGCCGGTAAAACCACCTTACTGCGCGTTATCTTGGGCGAGATGGAACCCACCAGCGGTATCGCTAAGCTGGGTACTCGCTTAACCTTTGCATACTTTGACCAATTGCGTGCGCAACTCAACGAAGAAGCCACTTTGTCCGACACCATCAGCCCTGGCGCAGACTTTGTGGAAATTAATGGCACGCGCAAACATGTGGTGAGTTACTTAGGCGACTTTTTGTTTCCTCCCGAGCGCGTGCGCGCCAAAGTGAAATCTTTATCCGGTGGAGAACGCAATCGTCTGTTGTTAGCGCGCCTTTTTACACAGCCTGCCAATGTGTTGGTGTTGGATGAACCCACCAACGATTTGGATATTGAAACGCTGGATTTATTAGAATCCTTACTTGCTGAATATACCGGCACGCTGTTCTTGGTGAGTCATGATCGTGCTTTCTTGGATAATGTGGTCACTCAGGTGATTGTGTTGGACGGGGAGGGTGGTGTGATGGAAAACGCCGGCGGTTATTCTGATTGGGTGCGTTACCTAGAAAGCAAACCCAATGCTTTTGAGGAGGCTGCGCGCAACGCAGAGCTTGCCGTAAACTCAGAACTGTCTGCAAAAAAGCCACCCCCTGCACCCGTGGCAACTGGCCGCCCTGATAAAATGTCTTTCAAAGAAACCCGTGAATTAGAAACCTTGCCCGTGGATATTGAAAAGCTGGAAGCAGAGCAGGCCACCCTCGCATTGCAATTGGCAGATTCCGCTCTCTACCAAGGCCCAGCTGAGGTGGTTAAAACCTTACAGGCGCGCCACAGCGTCATTGAAAAAGAGCTGGAAAGCACTATGGAACGCTGGGAGCTGTTAGAGCAAAAGCGAGCCCGGTTAGCCGGCTAACCCGGTATAATTGTCCCATCGGAGAGGTGGCAGAGTGGTCGAATGTACCTGACTCGAAATCAGGCGTACTGCAAAGTACCGTGGGTTCGAATCCCACCCTCTCCGCCATGGAGTCCTCTGAAACCCGCATGGTTGCTTGCTTTGCGGGTTTTTAGTTTCTATCGGTCTTACCGCCGGTCTTACCCTGTGAAAAAATCTGCTTGGATATGTTTCGGGGAAGCTTGCTTATACTGCAATGGGACTCCGGCAAGCCTGGCGTTTAGATTGACCATGCCTCAGATCGAACGGGTAGGGCAAGGTGTAGTTGAATAACCTCGTTCCCGTTGTTAGCTGGCCTCTCAAAAAATCGCATACCCTTTGTTCCCCAATACTGTTCAAGATTTCCAAAAAATTTGCCACCCATATTTTTTGGGAATTGTTCCGACCGTCTCTTTGTATTGGTTTGTTGAATCGCACCGTTTATTGACCCACTAGGTCACGATTGTTGCATTGAATGTAGACTCGCATCTGTGTTTGTAATACTTTGAATGATCAAAACAGTCAGTTTATGTGGCGGGTCATCTAAAATTGCAAAAGATGGGTCAATAAACAGTGCAATTCAACACACCAACCTTTTCTTTTCTGAGCCAGCGGCGCAGAGTATTACGTGATAGTCCAGTACGCCTCGCAATTTCATGCAGCGACAGCTTGTCGCGCCAATACATCCGTCGAATCTTTCCAAACATTTCCATGGTGATCATCCTTTATATCTCCGC
>CAIVUX010000029.1 GCA_903909215.1 uncultured Ferrovum sp. | reverse complement strand
ACGGCGGCACAGTAACAATAATCAGCTATCACCGGTAAACTATGAGAAGCAGTACTTTTCGAGGCTTGAAAGTGTCTAGCAAATTAGGGGCGATTCAAGGATTATGATTTATCGATCAATCAAGGGGTTTAACTGCTATGGCTCTAAAAGCAATCTCACTTAAAAAGCATCCCAACCTTAATGAGGCTTGGGTTCAAGAACAAATAGCCAAAGAGCCGGTAATCCTCGGCCTAGGAGATTTGATACTAAGGGACAAAGAACGGATTCAGGGAGCAGCAGGAAGGCTTGATCTGCTCCTTCAAGATCCTGAGTCATTAAAGAGATATGAAGTCGAGATTCAATTAGGCGCAGTAGATGAAAGCCACATTATCAGAACGATTGAGTATTGGGATATTGAAAGAAGACGTTATCCACAATATGAACACGCTGCAGTCATAGTTGCCGAAGAGATTACCTCTAGATTCCTCAATGTCATTCAACTCTTTAATGGAGCGATTCCATTAATAGCCCTAAAAATGACGGCTTACGAAATTAATGGTGAGGTTCACCTCACCTTCGTGAAAGTCCTTGATGAGGTGGTCTATGGATTTGTAGATGAAGATGAACCTGTGGCAGAGCCAGCAGATAGAGATTATTGGGAGAAAAAAGGTTCTAAAAAATCTTTAGCTATAGCCGACAAGCTTTTTGAACTTGTTACACAAGTAGAGCCAAATGCCTCCCTTAAATACAATCGGCACTATATTGGCCTAGCGGTTAATGGATCACCCTTTAATTTTGTGAGCTTTAGACCTCAAAAAGGCTCTTTGGTAATGAAATTCAAGCTGCCAAAAACCCAAGAATACGACGACCTCATAGATGAGGCTGGATTCGAAATCCTTCCCTATGAAGGCGTATGGAAGCAATACAGAATTCGCATCGAACCAGATATCACCGATAAACAGATGGAAGCAATCTTGGAACTTTCTAGATGTGCACGTGGCAATCATCGAAATTCTGATTAATGAATATGGCCTTATGGACTCCTATACATCTGGGCACTTACCAGATCGCTCGTGGCCCCTCGACGGCACCGATCACGGCATGGAAGAAGGCTGCGTTAAAAAATGGGTATCAATCCTGTCTCGCGTTGCCGATCAAAAATTCTAGCGGGACGACAATAGCGGCACTGTCCGGAAAAAAGCAATTCAATAATCGCGCTCAACTGAAAACCTGGGTCTTCGCCATTCTCAAGAATAAGATCATTGACATCATCCGTGTGCGGGCCCGCTATCCAAACATCGGGATAGCCATAGACGAAATCCCTGAAGACGCCTACGAAAGCCTTTTTGACGAGAAGGGTCATTGGCAGGAAGATGCCCGGCCTTCGGCTTGGGGCAATCCTGAAACCAGCTTTTCAAACCAGCAATTCTGGGGAATATTTGAAATCTGTCTCACCAAGCTGCCTGAAAATACGACACGGGTTTTTATGATGCGTGAGATGCTGGGTTTTGAAACAGAAGAAATTTGTAAGGAATTGACAATCAGCCCGACTAATTGTTGGGTAGTGCTGCACCGGGCCCGAATGGCGTTAAGACTTTGCCTGAATGAAAAATGGTTTAATGTGGAGGATCGAGATGTTGAATTGTAAGCAGGCAACTGCGCTGATGTCTCAGGGAATGGATAGAAAGCTCGGTATATTTCTGAGAACCAACCTGCGCTTTCACCTGATCATGTGCGATGGTTGCCGAAACTTCGAAAAACAACTGCAATTCTTGCGAGAGGGCTTAAGGAAATTCCCGCAGCACCACAGTTAACCGCTGATGCCTGATCATACGCCCTCACTAATGCAATGGTTGTGCTGCCATCTCATTCAATATTAGCCAATCACAACCCGTAACCGTAAGACTTAATCATTGCTCGGGCTTTATCACCCTTTAGGTAAAGAAGCCAAGACTGGGCGGCTGGATTGTCACGCCCTTTTTCCAGTAACACAGCATCCTGACGAATGGGATGATACAAACCCGCAGGCACAATCCAGGCGGACCCCTCTTTTAAGTTGCCGTCTTTAAGCACCTGGGACAGGGCCACAAAACCCACTTCCGCGTTACCGGTGGCGCTGAACTGATACGCCTGAGCGATATTCTCAGCTATCACCATTTTGGGTTGAAGGGCGTCCAGCAATTTCAGAGCCGTCAGCGCTTCCACGGCGGCGGCGCCATAAGGCGCCAACTTTGGGTTGGCTATGGCAATATGATTGAAACTGCCTTTCGATAATATTTCACCCCGATCATCCACCCTGCCACTCTTGGCCGACCACAAAACCAACGTACCTATGGCATAGGTAAAGCGGCTGCCGAAAACGGCTCCCCCATCCCGCTCTAGACGGGTCGGTGTATGCTCGTCCGCAGCCAGCAGTACTTCAAAAGGCGCGCCATTTTTAATTTGAGCGTAAAACATTCCAGTGGCACCAAACAACAGTATTGCTTTATGTCCGGTATCTTTCTCAAATTCCACTGCAATTTTTTGCGCAGGTTCGGTAAAGTTGGCCGCCACAGCCACCTGAACCTCATTGGCCATGGCCCCCGTTACACCCATAAACAGAAAAAGGATCGTAAGGACGATACTAGAACTGCTCTTCACAAGAAAATCTCCAAAAAAAGACGCTTATTGAGGTTTACTGCAGACCGCCCGACACTAAGAAAACCCTTGGTTCAGTGGCTTCGTTAAAGCAGTACTTGCTCTGCGAAGCCGCTATAACTGCGTTCGGATATTGATCCTCACCCCAACTATCGTTATAGCGCGATAAAAACCCCTGCCGCAATTAAAAAGGGACCGCAGGGCAGTCTGCCTCCCCACGAAAACTGTTCACGGCGAACCAGCATCAAAGCAACCACTCCCAATAAGGCCAGCGCACTGGCCACAGCCAGTATAGGAAGAATGGCCGACACGCCCAGCCAAGCCCCCAAGGTTGCCATCAGCTTAAAATCGCCACCTCTAAAGCCATCGCGCCGGCGCAACAGCCAATACGCGGCATTCACCGACCAGGACAATGCGTAACCTGCACAGGCTCCCAAAATGGCATTAGCCGGCAACAATGGCAATATGCCCAAGGCGCTACCCAATAACCCCAACCACAGCGCGCTGTAGGTGAGGTCATCTGGCAAATAGCAGGTGTCCAAATCAATAAAAAAAAGTGCAATCAATATCGCCAACAGCAGGCAATACCATAGGGCTATCCAAGACAACCCGAAATGCATGAAAGCCCAAACGATGGCGATGCTGGTCATGCATTCCACCATGGGGTAGCGCAGTGAAATGGGTTGCTGGCAATGCCGGCAGCGTCCCCTTAACAACAACCATGACAATACGGGAATATTGTCATGCCAAGCGATGGCCTGATGGCAGCAAGGCGTCGTAGAAGCGGGATAAATGACGGATAGCCACGGGGAAGCGGTCTTGGCGGCGCCCCCATCTTCGACGTGGCGGGTAAATAGGGCTTTGGGTACGCGGTGAATGACCACATTCAAAAAACTGCCGATGGCAAGCCCAATCACAATGGCATACCACAGCCCAAAGTGCGTGAACTCTGCCATCAAATCAAAGAATTCCGCTCTCATGGATGGACTACCAGAAACCAAGGGCCCGTTTTGACGTTCCGCGTACGCCATTAATATTGACGGAGAGCTGAACCTTAACCCGATCGGCCCTGCGGGTTGGAAAGGGTTGAATATTATTGGTCATATTGGGCATCTACCAAAAGGTTGGCCTATACGGTTAAAAAAGCCCCGGCATGCCGAGGCTGTTTAATACAACCAATTCAGCAATGATTACAGGGGCGCATCCTTCAGTTTCTTCAAAGGACGAACTTTCACCCGTACGCTGGCCGGTTTAGCTGCAAACCATTGGTCTTCGCCAGTAAAGGGGTTTTTGCCAAAGCGTTTGGGCTTGGCGGCCACTTTTTGGGCCACAACCTTCAAAAGACCGGGCAAGGTAAATTCGCCCAGACCCTTCTTGTGCAATGAACCCAGCACAACAGCCTCTAATGCAGCGAGAACTTTTTTAACATTCTTGACTTCCACTTCGGTTTGTTCGGCAATATGCGAGGCCAATGCAGCCTTGGTCAGCGAATCCTTAACAGGTTTCACTTCGACAGGAGCAGCGCTCTTCGCAGCGGGTTTCTTAGATGGTTTCTTTGTGGCCATGTTATGTCCTTAAAAAAGTTGGATTGAGAGGTTATTGGAGCATCGTTTCACAACCATGCCCGCACGCTCAGGAGCAAGACTAGCGTGATTTCAGCCATAAGCCAAGTGTCTGGCTCAATTTAATCCCTAATTTCTAGCCTTTTGTGCAGTGCGTCCTATAATATTAAGCTTCATGCCCACACCTTCCGACCTTACTGCCTTACTTTTAACCCTTAAGCTAGCGGGCATTGTTGCTCTGCTTTTGTTGCTTATGGGCACGCCCTTGGCGTGGTGGTTGGCGCGCACGCAATCTTCCTTGAAAGCCCCTATTGGCGCCTTTGTGGCCCTCCCTCTGGTACTGCCGCCCACGGTATTGGGCTTCTATTTATTACTGCTCATGGGGCCCAACGGGCCCGTGGGACAATTCACCCAATGGGCGGGCTTAGGGTTATTGCCGTTCACGTTTGCCGGCCTCGTGGTGGCTTCGGTCTTTTATTCATTGCCCTTCGTGGTGCAACCCTTGCAACAGGCTTTTGAAGCCATTGGAGAGGGTCCTCTGGAAGCCGCCGCCACATTACGCGCAGGACCCTGGGATCGATTTTTCACCATAGCGGTCCCCTTGGCTCGTCCCGGCTTCGTCACCGCCGCTCTCTTGGGCTTTGCTCATACAGTGGGAGAATTTGGCGTAGTGCTGATGATTGGTGGCAATATTCCCGGTGTAACCCGCGTCATTTCGGTGCAGCTCTACAACCATGTGGAGGCCATGGAGTATGCCAGCGCGCAATGGCTGTCGGGCATCTTGGTGGCGCTCTCTTTCTTGGTGCTTCTGGCTCTCTATACCTTCAACCCCAACGCACGCCGGGTGTGGCGTGGCTGACCTCATCATCAAGGTTTCCGCCAACTTTGGCGATTTCCATCTTGATGTGGATATGGCTTTGCCCGGACGCGGCGTTAGCGCCTTCTTTGGCCCCTCAGGTTCAGGTAAAAGCCTCTTGCTGCGGGCCATAGCGGGATTAGAGCAATGCCCTGCCGCCACAATCCTCATTAACGGTGAAACCTGGCAAGAAGGGGCGTACTTTATGCCGGCGCATGAACGTGCCGTGGGTGTTGTGTTTCAAGACGCGCGACTTTTTGATCACTTAAATGTCCGGGGCAATCTGGATTACGGTCGTCGTCGCGCCCTCAATCGGGGTCAGACCCCTTTTTGGGGTCAGACCCCAAATGCGGTGATTGAATTATTGGGAATTGCGCATTTAATGAGCCGCATGCCCGCCAAGCTTTCAGGAGGCGAGCGCCAACGGGTGGCCATTGCACGCGCCCTGCTCACCCATCCGCAATTGTTGTTGCTGGACGAACCATTGGCCTCTTTGGACCATGCGCGAAAGCAAGAAATTTTGCCGTACTTGGAGCGGCTGCATGATGAGTTGGACATCCCCATTATTTATGTCAGTCATGATCCTGGTGAAGTGATGCACTTGGCGGATCATTTGGTGGTATTAGAAAATGGTCGAGCAGTCAGGCAAGGCGCACTCAAAGGCTTAGTGGCTCAAGGTGGCCTTACGGCATTTAATCGTGGTAGTTTACAAGCCAATACACATTGGGGTCAGACCCCAAAAGAAAATAAACCAGAAGCGGGGCCAGTAGCCCCAAATCATCACAGAGGTACTATGGAAACCAAGCCCCCACTACCCCCCTTTACTCTTGAAAGCGCTGCTCAGAAGGTGCGCATGGCCGAAGACGCGTGGAACAGCCGTGACCCCGATCGCGTGGTGCAGGTGTATACGGAAGACACGCGTTGGCGCAATCGCGCCGAGTTTCCGGTGGGTCGCGCCGAAGTGCGGGTCTTTTTGCAACGCAAATGGGCCAAGGAATTGGATTATCGATTGATTAAAGAATTATGGGCCACCACAGGCCATCGCATTGCGGTGCGCTTCGCCTATGAATGGCATGATGATTCTGGTCAATGGTATCGCAGTTACGGCAATGAAAACTGGGAGTTCAACGGGCAGGGTTTAATGCAACGACGCTTCGCCAGCATCAACGATTGCCCCATCAAGGTGGAGGATCGTCTGTTCCATTGGCCTCTGGGTCGACGTCCTGATGATCATGCAGGCCTCAGCGATCTGGGGCTCTAAAATGAAAAAACTTCAACAGCTTTTTACCAATAATCAAAATTGGGTTAAATCAGTCCTGGCTGAAGACCCTCAATTTTTTAAAAATCTTAAAGATCAACAAGCGCCAGAGTACCTGTGGATTGGCTGTTCAGATTCACGCGTACCCGCCAATCAAATTACCGGATTGGCGCCAGGCGAGATATTTGTTCATCGAAATATTGCCAACGTGGTTGTGCACACGGATCTAAATTCATTGTCTGTCATACAATTTGCAGTGGACTTGCTCAAGGTAAAGCACGTCATTGTGGTGGGTCACTATGGCTGCTCTGGTGTGCAGGCCGCACTTAATAAAACTCGTGTGGGGGTTTCTGACAACTGGTTGCGTCATGTACAGGATGTACATGAACGCCATGCTCAAATAATCAACCTCCTTCCCACAGACGAATTACGCCATGATCGTTTGTGCGAACTTAACGTCGTAGAACAGGTTGTGAATGTTTGCCGGACCACCATCGTTCAAGACGCTTGGGCGACCGGACAGGATTTAACCGTTCATGGATGGGTTTATGGGGTAAACGATGGACTCATTAACGACCTAGGGTTCTCAGTGGCCAATAACAATGAGTTCGATTCGTTATACCGGTCCACTCTCAAAAAAATTAGCGTTGGCAATGCGGGCAGTAAAACGTAGAGCGTTGCCCTTGGCGTATGGCGCGAATAGCAGAACCGCACTGCAGGCAGGGCAACCCTTCCCTCCCATACACGCGATGGGACTGCTGAAAATACCCCGCCTCACCCGCACTGTCCACAAAATCGCGCAATGTGCTGCCACCCGCTTCAATCGCTTCTTTTAATACCGCTTTAATTTCTGCCACCAAGCGCCCATAGCGCGCCTGGCTAATACGATTGGCGGCACGCGCGGGGTGAATACCGGCGCGAAACAAACACTCCGATGCGTAAATATTTCCTACGCCCACCACCACATCTCCCGCCAATAACAAATTCTTTATGGGCACACGTCGTTTTGGGGTCTGACCCCAAAAGTAGGCTCCGGTAAAAGCAGAGGTGAGGGGCTCTAGACCCAAATTCATTAGTACCGAGGAAGGAGCCGCGTCTGCCGTTTGCCATAACACCGCACCAAAGCGACGCGGATCATTGAGGCGCAGCGTTACACCGTTGCACACCAAATCGAAATGGTCGTGTTTTTGCGGCGGCGTGGCGGTGGTCAGCACGCGCAATGAGCCCGACATGCCCAAATGAATGATCAGCGTACCGGCAGGCATATCCACTAATAAGTATTTGGCACGCCGGCGCACGGCATTGATGGTCTGCCCAGGTAAACGGCGATTCAATAACGTGGGCACAGGAAAACGCAGCTGGCGCTGGCGCACCACCACGCACTCAATAGTACGTCCAACTAGGTGTGGTTCAATGCCTTGGCGCGTGACTTCTACTTCGGGAAGTTCGGGCATTATTCGTCGTATTTAATATAACGAAAGCGTTGCTCTTCGTTGGGAGTCCCTTCTAAAGCCCCGCCTTCTTGTGCGGGACGCCATTGAATCACACCCTCAATCTTACGCGCCAATTCAAAATCTTTATCGGTAATGCCTTTGGCGGAATGGGTTTGTAATTTCACAATCACAAACGCATAGGACACCGCCAAATCGGGGTGGTGCCACGCCGCTTCTGCCAAATGGGCCACGGTGTTCACCACCATCAAGGTGCCCTTCCATCCTTCGGTGCGATATTTGCGGCGAATCCACTCGCCCTCATACGCCCAATGGTGCAACTCATTTTGCAGTCGCTCCTTGATTTCGGCTTCGCTATATGCGCGCTCTGCGGGTTTACTCATCGTAATCTCCTTGTTTAATTTTTTGGTTTTTTTGGGGGGTGGGGGGTCAGACCCCTGCAGGGGTCTGACCCCATTTTTCCATTTTTATGAAGAACAGCTCACAGAAAGCTGATTGGCCCAATTGGGCGGCAAGCCCGCCCATGCCTCATGCTCAGGATGCTCGTCAAAGGGGCTGTCCAACACCTGCTTTAATGTTTCTAGCAGATGCGTATCGCCACACTGTGCGTCGCGAATCGCCAGCTCAGCCAAATAATTACGCAACACATATTTGGGATTCACACGGTTCATGGCCAATGCCCGTGCGGCATCATCACGGCGTTCTAACTTCAAACGCGCACGGTACAGCACAGCCCAGGCGTCGAAGGCGGCGCGGTTTAATACCTGATCGCGCAAAAGGTCATCGCCTGTAGGGTTTCCCACTTCAAACAAAGACAATGAACGGAAGAACACAGTAAAGTCCGCCCCGCTGTTATCCAGCAACTGCATAAGCTGTGCAATAAGTTCCACATCACTTTCATAGGTCAGACTCAAACCCAGTTTGGCACGAAAGAGCTGCACAAAAGCGGCATCGAAATGTGCGGAGTAACCCTCTAACACGGCGCGCGTTGCTTGCATGTCATTAATTAGCGGCAGTAAGGCGCTGGCCAGAGCGCCGCAATTCCACTGCCCTACGCGCGGTTGCTGCCCATAGGCGTAACGGCCTTGACTATCGGTGTGATTGCAAATGTGGTTTGAATTGAAAGCGTCCATAAAACCGAAGGGGCCATAATCTAAGGTCAGTCCCAATATGGACATGTTGTCGCTGTTCATCACTCCGTGACAAAAACCCACCGCTTGCCATTGCGCCATTAAGAACGCGGTGCGTTGCGACACGGTTTCCAATAGCGCTAAGGCAGGCACAGGTGCTGCGGCACACTCGGGGTAAAAGGTTGCAATCACGTAGTGGGTTAACTGTTGTAAGGCGTCATGTTGATCGTGATGGGCGAAATGCTCGAAGTGTCCAAAGCGAATAAAACTGGGCGCCAAACGTGTCACGATGGCAGCGGTTTCCACGGTTTCGCGGCGCACCGGTTGCGCGCTACCGGTCACGGCCAAGGCGCGGGTGGTGGGGATGCCCAAACCCGCCATGGCCTCAGAACATAAATATTCACGCACAGAAGAGCGCAGCACCGCGCGTCCATCGCCCATGCGCGAATAAGGCGTCTTACCCGATCCTTTAAGTTGCATTTCCCATGACGCGCCCCCTCCTTGCAGCACACCCAAGGTATGCGCTCGGCCATCACCCAACTGTCCTGCCCACGCACCAAACTGATGTCCGGAATACACGCTGCACCAAGGTGTGATGCTGGCCACCCCGGACAAACGTGCCAACCATTCATCGTTAGGACCATCGGAAATGCCCAGTTGTAAGCCCAAGGCAGTGTTCCACGCCAACCATTGAGGGTTACTGAGGGGTTCGGTGGGCACGCGTTGCACAAAGGCCTCGCCCAAGGTGGCTAGGCCGGCTACAGAATTTAAGTGTCGCAGATCAAACGGAGCGTTCATAATGCAGCCATCTTACCGTTAAATGAATATTCAATTGCCATTTATCCCTCACGCACCCTCATCGAGCATCTCGGCGCGGCCCCCATGGGACGCCATCATCATCGGTGCCGGTGCTGCCGGCCTGTTCTGTGCGGGGGTAGCGGGTCAGCGCGGTTTGCGTGTCTTGGTACTGGATCACAGTAAAACCATCGGAGAAAAAATCCGCATTAGTGGCGGCGGTCATTGCAACTTCACCAACCGCCATACAACAGCGCAACATTTTTTATCGCTCAATCCGCATTTTGCCAAAGGCCCATTGGCACGCTACAACGCCGCGGATTTTATCGCCTTGGTGAAACGCTATCAAATCCCCTTTCATGAAAAACATCGTGGCCAATTGTTCTGCGATGGCCCTGCGCAGACCATCATTCATATGCTGTTGCAAGAATGCGCGCAGGGTTCCGTCACCTTGCGCCACCCGGTGACCGTACAAAACGTGTCGCACAGCAATACGCTGTGGCAAGTGCACACGGATGCGGGCACAGAAGCAACCCACGCCCTCATTCTCGCTACCGGCGGCCTACCCGTGCCCGCCATGGGGGCCAGCGACTTCGCTTTAAAAATTGCGCAGCAGTTTGATATCCCCGTCGTCGCACCACGCCCAGCGCTGGTTCCTCTGTCTGTGACCACGCAGAGCTTAGAATCGTTCACTGAATTATCAGGCCTCTCTGTACCCGTCACCATTGAAGCCGGCCTTAAGGACCAACGCTACGGACATGGGCATTTTGAGGAAGATCTACTCATCACCCATAAAGGGTTATCAGGCCCCGCCATCTTGCAAGCCAGCAGTTATTGGCAGGAAGGCGAAACCCTACGTTTGGCATGGCTTAAGCCAGAACAATGGCATGCTTTAATGGAGGACGAGGCGTATCGCCTTAAAACCGTGGAAGGGTTACTGGCATTGGCGCTGCCGCAGCGCCTGGCCGCTGCGCTGTGTGAACAGGCCCAGCTACAAGAACGCCGTTGGGCGGAGGTGGGCAAAAAAGAGCGCGCGCGTTTAACCGATTTAATCGCCCGCTGGTCAGTAAAGCCCGCCGGCACATTGGGTTGGAAGAAAGCGGAAGTCATGTTGGGCGGTGTGGATACGCACGCCTTAGATGGGCGCACCATGATGGCGCGCGCGCAACCGGGTTTACATTTTATTGGAGAATGTGTGGACGTAACCGGCCACTTGGGGGGGTATAACTTTCAGTGGGCCTGGAGCAGCGCCTATGCCTGCGCGCAAATGCTTACTGCGGGCGGTGCTCGATGAACTCAATCTTATAACCATCGGGATCTTCCACAAAAGCAATCACTGTGGTGCCATGCTTCATGGGGCCCGCTTCACGGACCACCTTGCCGCCTTTCTCTTTTACCAGGGCGCACGCCGCTGCCGCATCATCCACTTCAAGGGCCACATGACCATAGGCGTTTCCCAATTCGTAGCTGTGGGTATCCCAGTTGTGGGTTAGCTCTAACACCGCGCCCTCAGTCTCGGATTGATAACCGATAAACGCCAAGGTGAAACGCCCCTCGGAGTAATCCTGGCGACGCAATTCACGCATCCCCAACACGTCACGGTAAAACGCAACCGAGCGATCTAGGTTCGTGACGCGCAGCATGGTGTGAAGAATACGCATACAGTATGGTTGCTTATAAGGTTTTGTGGGTGCCATCGCAGAACGGACTGTTCTTCGATTGGGTGCAACCACATACGTAGATGGTTTCGTCTTTAGTGGCGACGAATTGACTGGGTGTCTTGTCGCTGCCTTGGTGGGCGCCTGAGCACAACCCGGTACCGCTTTTGCCACAGGTGCATAACCAATATTCTTGATCCTTCTTCACTTCAATAGCGTATGGCATGACTTATTTCCTATAAAATTTTGCTCAGGCCACATTGTACTCATTTGCACAAACTTCTGTGGATATTGTAGCTTCCAGCAAGCGCATCATTAATTCTTGCACAGAGCGAATCTGATCGCCAAAGGGTAAGACGCCCACCCCAGTAAAGAACAATCCTTTTTTAAGGTCGCCACGCAAGGCTGCTACCAATTGGGTATCGATACAAAACTGCCCCCAATCGGCCTTGCCATCGCGCAGCCCACATTGCGCCAAACAATCAAACAGCATGGTGCAGCGCGGCTTCTCACGTGCCAAAGACTTGAGTTTCTGCTCAAATTTTAAGTAATTTTTAAGCCAAGGGGTGGCCACGGCCCGCGCGGGCAGTCCTGCGGCACTGGTAAATTCCACCACATCTTCTGGGCGCGCTTGAGCCAAGACCTTTTTAAAATTGGGGTGCGCATCGCATTCTTCCGTCACCGCAAAAGGGGTCCCCAATTGCACGCCTGAGGCGCCCATATCTTGCAAACGACGGATGTCCTCATGGGTGCGAATGCCGCCGGCAGCGATTAAGGGGATGTCGCGCTCTAGCCCGCTGCTGCGAATAAAAGCCAGCGCTTCAGGAATGACCTGATCAAAATCAAAACGCGGATTATGCAAATCATCCACCCGTGCCGCGCCCAAATGGCCACCCGCATAGAGGGGGTGCTCAATCACAACAGCATCGGGAATGCGTTTTTTACGTTCCCATTTTTTGATGATCAGGGCAATACCGCGCGCATCGGACAAAATGGGAATCAGTGCCACATGGGGGTAATCTGCCGCCAAGTCGGGTAAATCCAGCGGCAGCCCCGCACCCACCACCAGCGCATCAATGCCGGAGCGCAAGGACTGTTCGATGTAATGACCGTATTCGCTCACCGCGCGCATGGTGTTTACCGCCAGCATGCCGCGCCCTTGTGATAGCGTGCGAGCGGCGCTAATTTCTCGTGCCAGAGCTTCCAAATTGGCTTCATCAATTACCTGACGGGCGCCCGCGCCATGCAAGCCGCGGGTTTTGTCCATAAGGTCGGGATGGTGGTGGCGCAAATCAATGGAGGAGATGGTGCCCATGGCACCCAATGACGCCACAGAACCTGCCAAGCGGTGCGCGGACACACCCACCCCCATACCGCCTTGAACGATAGGCAAGAGTGTACGGCCCTTAATCACCAGAGGTTTTAAGCCGCCGGCAGTCAAAAGGCCTTGTAGGATTGGCAATGCTTCGCCTGGATCCAGTGGAGCGTGAATCGGCATGGAATCCCCCATATTGAGCGCTAAGAGCCTGCTCTCTTTTGCGATTCTCTGCGTTGATTTAGATCAAATTTACCCTTTTTGGGGGCATTGGGGTCTGACCCCTAGGGGGGTCAGACCCCCTTAGGGGTCAGACCCCAAAGCTGATAACATAACCCCACTTTTACAGGAGCCTTCTTCATGACCGCAGCCCTCAATTCCGCCGCCCTCGATCAATTGTTCAACAGCGCCCGTACCGCGCACCACTTCAAGCCCGAACCCTTACCCGAAGGCACCATAGAAAAGCTCTACGAGCTCATGAAATGGGGCCCTACCGCTTTCAATGCTCAGCCCACACGCTTCGTATTCATCACCAGTACCGAAGGTCGTGCGCGCCTCATGCCCGCCTTAGGGCCCGGCAATGTGCCGCAGGTACAGGCCGCGCCGCTCACCATCATCATCGCCCATGATTTGCAGTTTTTTGAGCATCTGCCCAAACTTTTTAGTGCCTACGACGCCAAACCCTTATATGAGAATAATCCCGCCTTAGCCCAGCAGGTGGCCTTTCGCAACAGCAGCCTGCAAGGCGGTTACCTTATTTTGGCGGCACGCGCGCTGGGCTTGGGCGTGGGGCCCATGTCGGGTTTTAATGCGGAACTGGTGAACCAAGAGTTTTTCCCTGAGGGGCGTTATAAAGTGAACTTCTTACTGAACGTGGGTATAGAGGATGGAACCAAGGCCTTTCCGCGTGGTCCACGCTTAAGCTTTGATGAGGTGGTGAGCGTTATTTGACGCGGTACGGTCAATGCCCTATGGTGTGGGTAGCATTAACTTCAGTAGGTACAATAATTCTAAAAACTGATACGAAACTCAATCCCTGAGGAGGCCTCACATGTTTGGAAATCTATTGGCGAAGGATCGCACCGTAGCAGGACCCGGTTTTAACCGTTGGTTAGTCCCCCCGGCCGCATTGGCCATTCATCTGTGTATCGGCATGGCCTACGGTTTCTCCGTATTCTGGCTTCCCCTCTCCAAATCCATCGGCACTGCCTGCGGTGCAGACATGTCATTGATGGATGAACTCTTCACCACCAGCTGTGACTGGAAGGTATCCAGTCTGGGTTGGATGTTTACCCTCTTCTTTGTATTTCTAGGCTCCTCGGCTGCGGTGTTTGGTGGCTGGCTGGAGCATGCGGGCCCTCGCAAGGCGGGCGCGGTGGCGGCCTTATGTTGGGGCGGCGGCTTGGTGATTTCAGCCTACGGCGTGTCGGCGCACCAACTGTGGATACTGTGGTTGGGCTCCGGCATCATTGGCGGCATTGGGTTGGGCTTGGGGTACATCTCGCCAGTATCTACTCTGGTGAAATGGTTTCCCGATCGGCGTGGCATGGCCACCGGCATGGCCATTATGGGTTTTGGCGGCGGGGCCATGATTGGCTCACCGTTGGCCGTCATACTGATGAACCACTTTTCTAGTGGTGCTACCAGCCCTGGTGTATGGCAAACCTTCCTCATCTTGGGCGCACTCTATTTCGTATTCATGCTGGGCGGTTCCTTCGGTTACCGCATTCCTGTTTCTGGTTGGAAACCCGAAGGCTGGACGCCTCCTCCGCTCGACAAGGCGGCCATGATCACCCAACGTCACGTGCATGTGTCCAAAGCGTGGAAAACACCACAGTTCTGGTTGATCTGGATGGTGCTCACCATGAATGTATCGGCGGGTATCGGCATTATTGGCATGTCCTCCCCCATGTTGCAGGAAATTTTTGCCGGCCACTTGATTGGGTTGGACCTGGGCTTCAATAATCTTTCGCCGGATCAGAAAAAATCCATCGCCATCATTGCAGGTGGCTTTACTGGGTTACTGTCCTTATTTAATATTGCCGGTCGCTTTATCTGGGCGTCCCTCTCAGATTACATGGGCCGCAAAAACACCTACTTCGTTTTCTTTGTATTGGGCATTATTCTCTACAGCAGCGCCACCACCTTGGGGCATAGCGGCAGCTTGGCACTCTTTGTGTTGGCCTTCTGCATCATCCTCTCCATGTACGGTGGTGGTTTTGCTACCGTACCAGCTTACTTAGCCGATATGTTTGGCACGCAAATGGTGGGCGCTATTCACGGTCGCTTACTCACTGCATGGTCCACAGCGGGCATCTTGGGGCCGGTGGTGGTGAACTACATCCGTGAGGCCAATCTGGCCGCAGGTGTGCCGCGCGATCTGCTGTACGACAAAACCATGACGTATTTGGTGGGCATGTTGGTGGTGGGGTTGATTTGTAACTTCTTAATTCGTCCCGTAGCCGACAAATACTTCATGACGGATGCTGAACTGGCCCATGAAAAACAATTGGCCCATGAAAAAGATGCGGCATCCGCGCGTGAAATTTCAGGAGCGACAGTGGCTGCCGGCAATTCCAGCATGATAACCGTAGTGTTGGCCTGGGCTGCGGTAGGCATTCCTTTAGCCTGGGGCGTTTCCATCACATTGCAAAAAGCCTGGGTGTTATTTAAGTAAGCCAATTTTTTTGGGGTCAGACCCCTAGGGGGGTCTGACCCCAATTCCAGTGATAGAGTAGCGATTTACCGTTCACTGGATTCCATCATGCTAGACCTCTACTACTGGACCACTCCTAACGGTCACAAAATTACCTTATTCCTGGAAGAGGCAGCGCTGCCCTATCGCCTCATTCCCGTCAACATCAGCGTGGGCGATCAATTCAAGCCTGAGTTTCTGAGGATCGCGCCAAATAACCGCATTCCCGCCTTGGTGGACCATGACCCCGTGGATGGCGGCGCGCCCATCTCCCTATTTGAGTCCGGCGCGATTCTGCTGTACCTGGCGGAGAAAACCGGACACTTTATTGCCCATGATGTACGCGGACGAGTGGAAGTACTGCAATGGCTGTTCTGGCAGATGGCGGGCTTAGGCCCCATGGCGGGGCAGAACCACCACTTCGTGCAGTACGCCCCAGAAAAAATTCCCTACGCCATGACACGCTACATCAATGAGACCAACCGTTTGTATGGGGTACTCAATAACCGTCTGCAGAACCGTGCGTTTGTTGCGGGGGATGATTACACCATCGCCGATATGGCGATCTACCCGTGGATTGTGCCCCACCTTCGCCAGCTTCAGAACCTGAATGATTTCCCACATGTGAAGCGTTGGTTGGAAAAAATAGCCGCTCGCCCTGCCACGCAGCGCGCCTACGAGGTGGCGAAGACCGTGAACACCCAACCCACGGTGAACGAGGACGCAAAGAAGATTTTGTTTGGGCAGACCGCTGAAGCGCTCAAGGCTCGTTAACCATTTGATACAATAACCCAATGAAACCAGAACTCAAGCCGGGTCTTCGCTACACCCACACTTTTACGGTGCCCTCCAGTAAAACGGTGCCCGCACTGTACCCAGAGGCACCGGAGTTTGTGGCCATGCCAGAAGTGTTTGCTACTGGGTTCTTGGTGGGGTTTTTGGAGTGGGCCTGCATTAAAGCACTACACCCCTATTTGGATTGGCCCAATGAAATGACGTTGGGCACTCACATTGATGTCAGCCATGAAGCCGCCACACCGGTGGGCCGTGTGGTGACAGCTGATGTGGAACTCATTGAAGCGGAAGGCAAGCGCTTACTGTTCAAAGTAGAGGCGCACGATGGCGTGGCGGTTATTTCGCGTGGCACCCATCAGCGCCACATCATCAATCGCGATAAGTTTGTTGCGCGCCTATAAATTAATGCACTTGAAATGCATAACGCTGCAAATCTTCCAAAGCAATAATCTCTAAGGCGCGGTGGTGGGTGCTCTGCAATACAACATGTGGCGCCATGCCGGCTTCAAAGGCTTCTTGCCAACGAGCAGCGCATAGACACCAGCGGTCGCCCTCTTTTAACCCCGGGAAGCCGTATTCTGGGTGAGGCGTGCTGAGGTCGTTTCCGCGTATTTTGCTAAAAGATAAAAACTCAGCAGTCATCACCACGCATACGGTATGACTGCCCACATCTTCCGGTCCCGTGTTGCAACAGCCATCTCTAAAAAATCCCGTCTTCGGGCTCATGGAGCACGGCACTAAGGGGCTACCCAATACATTAAATTCCATTTTTAACTCCAAAAACTCTAAATTTTTATATAGGGGTCTGACCCCAAAATGGGTTTTGGGGTCAGACCCCAAAGCCGCCAAACCCGGGAAACGCCTCGGCCACGGTTTGCACCAAACCTGTGTTGGTGGCGTCATAACCTGCAATGGTATCCACCTGCGAGCGAAAGGACGGGGATTGCAAAATCTCCAGTATTGGCACCAAGCGCGGGTCTGTGAGCAAGGACTCATTGCACACATAAAAATAACGCTCGGTTAAAATCGGCACAAAATCCAAATCAAAACGCCGCGCACCGGTCTCAACCCCCATGCCCACATCCGCCTTACCGCTGGCAATATACGCGCCAATGGCCGCATGGGTAAACTCCACGTTGTCATAGCCGGCTATTAATTTAGAATCGATGTTCTGACGCTCGAAGAGCATCTCCAAAATATAACGCGTACCCGAGCCCGGTTGGCGGTTTACAAACAGCACGTCTGGGCGCAGTAAATCAGGCAGCGACCAAATGTTTTTAGGGTTACCCTTGGCCACCATGAGCCCCTGACGACGTGTGGCTAGGTTAATGAGTCGCGCGTTGGGGGTGAAGAGTGGCGCCATGCGTGCGAACACTTCCTTTTCTAAGCTACCAATAGGCACATGAAAGCCCGCGATGTCGCACACCTTGCGGCTGAAGGATTCTAAGGCCTCGGCACTACCGCGATAATTCAAATCCAGATCAATGCCACTCTTCTGCAGTCGATCATAATGGGCCGCCACCGCAAACCCGTGACTGGCGAACATCCTAATCACGCGGTGGGTGCGGCTCATGAGCGCTTCCATGTCCTCGCTGATCTCGGACCCTATGCTGTCCAGCATGGGGCCCAGTCGGGCGCGTGTACGCTTTTCTGCCCATATGAGGCGCTGTCCCAGTTCTGTAAGACGTGAGCCGCGACCTTGCACGGTTTCCAACACTGGCCCACCCAAGGCCTGCTGCAGACTTTCAATTAAATTCCAGGCGTGGCGATAAGAGTGGCCCTCAGTGGCGGCGGCCTCTTTCATGTTGCGGCTGGCCTCAATGGCCAAGAGTAAGCGCAACGCCCGAGAGATGGGCATGGAGCCCTGGGATGTACTCAATAAAAAGTTGGGTTCAATGGTGATTTTCATAAGCACTCTCTTTGTGTTTTGGGGTCAGACCCCGTGGGGGGTCTGACCCCAATATTCATAGGTAATTAATTGCAATTAAAAAGAGGTAATCCCTTGGTGGTAGCGCATTGACTTTGGGGCTGTACAAGCTTAACCTAATGAAAACAATACGATAGTATTGCTTACTGCGTCAACTATTAATTGCAATTAATTGCATGTAGTCGGGTGGCCTTAGTGGTCAAAAAAACCCGCCATTTTAGGAGAAACACCTTTGAATTCAGCGACTCAACCAGAAATGCAGGTAGTGGCTAAGGCCATAACCCGATTTCAAGCTGTGCCCGGTGGCTTGTTGCCCCTCTTGCACGCGGTGCAGGAAGGTTTGGGCTATATCCCCCCCACCGCCACCCAGAGCATTGCCAGCGCCTTTAATTTGTCCCGCGCCGAGGTGCACGGAGTAATTACCTACTATCACCATTTTCGCCAAACCCCGCCACCTAAGCACACCTTGGCCATCTGTCACGCAGAGGCCTGTCAGGCGCGCGGCTGCCGCTCGGTGATTAATAAGGCCGATGCGCTTCTCGGAACCAGTCACGGCAGTCACAGCGGTCATAACCCTGTACACGATGCCGCAAAAAGCGAGAGCGACTGGCACGTGGAACCCACCTACTGCTTAGGCCTATGTGCCACCGGCCCTGCGCTCATGTTAGATGGCCAGTTGCACGCCCATGTCACCCCCGCCAAATTAGAAGCGCTGATCGCGCGCGCCAACACCAAGGACGCATCATGAGCATTACCGTATTTGTCCCGCGGGATTCCGCCGCGTTGGCCGCGGGGGCTGATGAAGTGGCCGCCGCCATCAGCGCTGAAGCGCAAAGTCGCAAACTCGATGTGACGCTTATTCGCAATGGCTCACGAGGGCTTCTGTGGTTAGAACCCATGGTGGAAGTGGAGCACCAGGGGAAACGAATCGCCTACGGTCCTGTAACGCCAGAAGATGTAAAAAGTCTATTTGATGCGGACTTCCTGCAGGGTAAAACCCATGCCCTTTGTCATGGCGTCACGGAAGAAATCGCCTATCTTAAAAACCAAGAACGCTTAACCTTCGCGCGCATAGGCATTATCGATCCTCTAAGCCTTAAGGACTACGAAGCCCATGAGGGCTTAGTGGGGCTTAAGGCCGCACTGAAATTAAAACCCACCGACATCGTGCAGCAGGTTCTGGATTCGGGTCTGCGCGGTCGTGGTGGCGCAGGCTTCCCCGCCGGGATTAAGTGGCGCACGGTAGCTGCAGCCAGCAGCGCGCAAAAGTACATTGTCATCAACGCCGATGAAGGCGACTCCGGTACCTTTGCGGACCGCATGGTGATGGAGGGCGACCCCTTTATGCTGATTGAGGGCATGGTCATTGCGGGCATTTCTGTGGGCGCCACAGAGGGTTACGTGTATATCCGCTCAGAATACCCTGATGCGGTGAGCATCATGAACCAAGCCGTCACCATCGCCACAACAGCGGGCATATTGGGCAGCAGCGTTTTGGGTTCGGGTAAAACATTCAACATTCACATTCGCATGGGTGCAGGCTCTTACGTGTGTGGCGAAGAAACCGCCATGCTGGAAAGCTTGGAAGGTAAGCGTGGCGTGGTGCGTGCCAAACCCCCCTTGCCTGCGCTACAAGGATTGTTCGGCAAGCCCAGCGTGATTAACAATGTACTCACCATGGCCGCCATTCCGTTCATTTTATCGCGCGGGGCGAAAGCCTACGCCGACTACGGCATGGGTCGCTCACTGGGTACCTTGCCCTTCCAACTGGCAGGCAACATCCGCTTTGGCGGATTAGTGGAAAAAGCCTTCGGTGTGACGGCGCGTCAGTTGATTGAAGATTTTGGTGGAGGTACGGCTACCGGGCGCCCATTTAAAGCGGTGCAAATTGGCGGCCCCTTGGGCGCTTATCTGCCCGATGCGTTACTCGACACCCCCATGGACTACGAAGCCTTAGCCGCTAAGGGCGGTGTGTTGGGTCACGGCGGCTTGGTGGTGTTTGACGACAGCGCGGACATGATGGAGCAAGCGCGCTATGCCATGGCGTTCTGCGCTATTGAGTCCTGCGGCAAATGTACCCCCTGCCGCATCGGTTCTACGCGTGGGATGGAAGTCATTCAAAAGATGCAGGCCAACCCGAGTCTTGCCCCTGCACAAACCCATCTGCTGCGCGATTTATGTGGCACCATGGTGAACGGATCACTTTGCGCCATGGGCAGCATGACCCCTTACCCTGTGCTCTCCGCATTAGATCATTTCCCCGAAGACTTTCACTTGACCAAAGCCACTCACCAGGCCGCCTAAGGAAAAACTATGGACACCATCAGCCTCCACGACACCGATTTCGGCACACCGCTGCGCACTTCAGAAACTGAAGTGACGCTGACCATTGATGGCTTTGAAGTGACAGTGCCCGCGGGCACATCGCTCATGCGTGCGGCCATGGATGCGGGCACACAAATCCCCAAGCTCTGCGCCACAGACAGTCTGGAGCCCTTTGGTTCTTGCCGCCTGTGCTTGGTAGAAATTGAAGGACGCAAAGGCTACCCGGCCTCCTGCACCACCCCTGCAGAAGCCGGCATGGTGGTGCGCACGCAATCGCCAAAGTTGGCGGAGCTGCGCCGTGGCGTCATGGAGCTCTACATTTCTGATCACCCCTTGGATTGCCTCACCTGCAGCGCCAATGGCGACTGTGAGTTGCAAGATATGGCGGGTGCCGTAGGTCTGCGCGAAGTACGCTACGGCTTTGAGGGTAAGAACCACTTGGCCGCAGTGAAGGACACCAGCAATCCCTACTTCACCTACGATGCATCGAAGTGCATTGTGTGTAACCGTTGTGTGCGCGCCTGCGAAGAAACACAGGGCACCTTCGCGCTCACCATTTCAGGTCGCGGCTTTGGTTCGCGCGTGTCCGCGGGCGAGAGCCAACAATTTATGGAATCCGAATGCGTGTCGTGCGGCGCTTGTGTAAATGCCTGCCCCACAGCCACCTTGATGGAAAAGACTGTTATTGATGCCGGGCAACCGGACCACAGTGTACTCACTACCTGCGCCTACTGCGGTGTGGGTTGCAGCTTCAAGGCTGACATGAAGGGCAGTGAAGTGGTGCGCATGACACCTTGGAAGGATGGTAAGGCCAACGAGGGGCACGCCTGCATTAAGGGCCGCTTCGCTTGGGGCTATGCCACCCACAAAGAGCGCATGTTAAACCCCATGATCCGCAAGAGCATCTCGGACCCTTGGCAAGAAGTGAGTTGGGATGAAGCCATTAATTACGCGGCAAGTGAGTTGCGTCGCATCCAAACAAAATACGGTACAGACTCCATAGGCGGCATCACGTCGTCGCGCTGTACCAACGAAGAAACTTATTTGGTTCAGAAGTTGGTTCGCGCCACCTTCCACAACAACAACACAGACACCTGTGCACGTGTGTGTCACTCGCCCACGGGCTACGGCTTAGGGCAAACCTACGGCACCTCCGCGGGCACGCAGACCTTCAAGTCCGTGGAACACGCGGATGTTATTTTGGTGATGGGTGCTAACCCCACCGATGCGCACCCGGTATTTAGCTCACGCATGAAGCGCCGCCTGCGCGAAGGGGCGAAGCTGATTGTGATTGACCCGCGCGCTATTGAGTTGGTGAACGGGCCGCACGTGAAAGCGGATTACCACTTGCAACTGCGCCCCGGCACCAATGTGGCCATCGTCAGCGCCCTGGCGCACGTCATCGTGACCGAAGGCCTGTTAGATGAAAAATTTATCTCCGAGCGCTGCGACACGGAAGCCTTTAACAGCTGGCGTGAATTTGTAGCACGCACCGAGAACAGCCCCGAAGCATTGGAAATTTCAACAGGCGTATCCGCCGAACTGGTGCGCGGTGCGGCACGCCTGTATGCCACAGGTGGCAACGCAGCGATTTATTACGGCTTGGGCGTCACCGAACACTCACAGGGCTCCACTGCGGTGATTGGCATTGCCAACCTCGCCATGGCCACCGGCAACATTGGCAAGGAAGGCGCGGGAGTTAATCCGCTGCGCGGACAGAACAATGTGCAAGGGGCTTGCGACATGGGCTCCTTCCCCCACGAACTCCCCGGCTACCGCCATGTGTCTGACAACGCTACGCGCAATCTATTCGAGAAGGCCTGGGGCGTCACGCTGCGTGCGGACCCCGGACTGCGCATTCCCAACATGTTCGACGCCGCCTTGGAAGGTAGCTTCATGGGTATCTACTGCCAGGGCGAAGATATTGTGCAGTCGGATCCCAACACGCAGCATGTGACCGCAGCCCTCTCGGCCATGGAGTGCGTGGTGGTGCAGGACTTGTTCTTGAACGAAACCGCCAAGTACGCCCACGTGTTCTTACCCGGCGCCAGCTTCTTAGAAAAGGATGGCACCTTCACCAACGCCGAGCGGCGCATTTCGCGCGTGCGCAAGGTGATGGCACCTAAGGCCGGCTTGGCCGACTGGGAAGTGACCGTGAAACTGGCGAAGGCTATGGGCTACGACATGCCCTACAACCACCCTTCAGAAATTATGGATGAGATCGCCAGCTTAACGCCCACCTTCAAGGGCGTGAACTACGAGAAGATCGACCGCCTGGGCAGCGTGCAGTGGCCGTGCAATGATGAAACGGAGGAAGCGGGTACGGCACTTATGCACATCGATCATTTCGTGCGCGGTAAGGGTCGATTTATTATTACTCAGTATGTACCCACCGACGAGAAGGTCACGAAACGCTTCCCGCTCATCCTCACCACGGGCCGAATCCTCTCGCAATACAACGTGGGCGCGCAAACACGTCGCACGGAGAACGTTCGTTTCCATGACGAGGACCGCTTGGAATTACACCCCCATGACGCAGAAGAACTGGGTATTCAAACTGATGACTGGGTGGGCGTGTCCTCCCGCGCGGGAGAGACCGTACTACGCGCCCGCGTGACAGAGCGCATGCAACCGGGCGTGGTGTATACCACCTTCCACTTCCCAGAATCGGGAGCTAACGTCATCACCACGGACAACTCCGACTGGGCCACCAACTGCCCAGAGTATAAAGTGACCGCGGTGAAAGTGGTAAAGGTGATGCAGCCCTCCAAGTGGCAAGAGGAATACAAAACCTTTAATGACAACCAAATCCACTTGGCAACGGACCGCGTGATTGGCGCTGCACTCTCCGCCGGAAAATAAGTGAACGCACCACATATTCTGGATGCCACACCTGCGCACACCCTCGAGGTGTTGCGCTGGAAGGAAGGCTACCAGAGTGCGGTGGACCAAGTCGCTGAAGAGACGCCCATCGGGTTGGAGTACAACGGCACACCGCATGTGGTGATGCTGGCCACCCCTGCGGACCTAAAAGATTTTGCGTTAGGGTTCTCGCTCAGTGAGGGCATCATCAGTAACGTGAGTGAGGTTAAAAGCATTGAGTTGGATGAGTACAGCGATGGGGTGCGCGTACTCCTTGCAATAGATGAAGCGCGCTTCGCACGATTGGACGCCAAGCGGCAGAACCTAGCGGGACGAACGGGCTGTGGGCTGTGTGGCACAGAGCGCATCGCGCAAGTGTTCCGCCCCATGAGGGACATCACCTCAACGCATTCCATCACCGTAAAACAAATTGAAGCGGCCCTAGAAGCTCTGCCCCAACACCAGAGCCTGCAGCGCGCAACGGGCGCCACCCACGGTGCGTTTTGGTTGGACAGTACAGGCGCGATCACTGCAGCGCGAGAGGATGTGGGCCGACACAATGCGCTGGATAAGCTCATTGGTGCGTTGGCCGCTCGGGGTGAAGATTTTAAAAAAGGCGCACTCCTCATCACCAGCCGCGCCAGCTACGAGATGGTGCAGAAGTCCATCCAGATGGGCGTGGGTATTTTAATCGCCATCTCCGCACCCACAGCGCTGGCTGTACGCATAGCAGAACAATACAACCTAACCTTGGTGGGATTCACACGCGCGCATCAACATGTGGTGTACGCGCACCCCACCCGAATTACCGACGTTGGAGAGTAAGAGAATGGAACACAATAACAACCTCATTAAGATGGCCAACGACATTGGCGCTTTTTTTGAAGCCATGCCCGACCAACAGCAAGCGGCTAAAGATGCGGCCAGCCATATTCAAAAATTCTGGGAATCCCGCATGCAAAAAGCATTGTTGGCCTATATTAAAACCGACGGCGACGGCCAATTAAAACCGGTGATGCGAGAAGCCATTAAATCGCTGAATTAGCCCTATGGAAGACGCTTGCGGCTCTTGACAGCGCAGGCCCCATTATTTTAAGTTTCAGTCAAAAGTAGTAGTATGGCTCCTACGTGCTGGGCCACACAGAGCTCGACGGTTTTGTGACTTCTACATCGAGACTACACCAACCAACATGCTGGCAAAATTTCAAGCTTGAATCGTTGCCTTTGGCTGCGGGCCATGTTTTATCCAGATTTTCAAAATTGAACTGCTTGCGCAAGCACACATTTAGGAGATATTTATGAGCATGATTCAGGAATTCAAGGAATTTGCCATCAAGGGAAATGTGGTTGACATGGCCGTTGGTGTGATTATTGGTGGCGCGTTTGGAAAAATTGTTTCTTCGCTCGTCATCGACGTGGTGATGCCGCCCATTGGCGTGTTGGTAGGCGGCGTTGATTTCTCAAAATTAGTGTTAACCATACAGGCGGCCACTGCAACATCGCCATCCGTTGTGATCAGCTATGGCAAGTTCATCCAAACGGCGGTGGACTTTACTATTGTATCTGCGGTTATTTTTATGGTGGTTAAAGGCATTAACTCCATGAAGAAATCGGCCGAAGCTCCGGCTGCTCCCCCAGAAATACCGGAAATACCAGCACAAGAAATTCTGCTGACAGAAATCCGCGATTTACTAAAAAGATAATCTTTATACGCGGTTTACGAGGTGAACATGACCTTTCGGCTGCCTTCTCGCAAAACATTGGTGCTGATCGTTGCGGGCATCACCATCACCTACTTGCTGTTGTCATGGTTGGTGCTGCCGCGGATTCTTAAGTCTCAAGCAGAAAAATTCATTCTTGAAAAAACCGGGCACCATCTCACCATGGAGTTGCCGGTGTTCAATCCATTCACACTTCGCTTGCATCTATCTGGGTTGCGCCTAACGCAGCCAGACGGTGTACCTCTGCTGGCCCTGCGCGAACTGGTGGTGCAGGTGTCAGGCACCAGTATTTTTCGCCACGCCTTTGTTTTTAACGACATTCGTCTTGATGGGTTGGCCACTACAGTGGCCGTTCTGCCTCAAGGACAGCTTAACTGGTCGGCATTAATGGACGCTTTAAAAGGAAATGAACCAGCCAAATCCGATGCGCGCGCGCCAAGGCTTGATATCCAACATTTCATATTGTCCGATGCCAAGCTCGATTTTTCTGATCAGCGCAGCTCCCCCGCCTTTGCCACCCGCATAGAGCCCGTCAATCTGGAGCTTACCGATATTTCTACGCTGCCCGACGATAATGGGAGATACAAAGTATCCGCTACATGTCCATCGCACCCATCATCTTGCCGGCTTTTTCTGGCTTCATCATGGGCTTCCAGTTTTTAGCAGCCATGCAAGTCACAGCCGTATAAATATCGTGAGTTGAATCCATACACGCATTGGAATCTTTCATGTACATT
>CAIVUX010000028.1 GCA_903909215.1 uncultured Ferrovum sp. | reverse complement strand
GCTTTATGAGTATCATAACTGTCAGTAAATATAAGCAATACTAATTTGTTTTTATTACGACTATAAAAATAATTTTGGCATCGGCACCATTGGGAGTGAGGTCAAACGCCAAGGCTCTGGGGCTGACCAAAAATCATTAAAATTGATGACGATAATAAAAAATACTGACTAGTCCTTATAGTTGGATTTTGGCTATAGTCTTGCCATGCGGACAGCAAAGCCGCTTAACTTAAGCAAGGGGAGATAACAATGGATCAATCAAATCGTTATGCGGACTTAAGCCTCAAAGAAGCTGACCTTATTAAAGGTGGCAAACATATTCTCGTAGCCTACAAGATGAAGCCGAAGGGCGGTGCGGGCTATCTGGAAGCCGCAGCGCATTTCGCCGCTGAGTCCTCCACCGGTACCAATGTGGATGTCAGCACCACCGATGACTTCACCAAGGGCGTGGACGCTCTGGTGTATTACATCGATGAAGCCACGGAAGATATGCGCATTGCGTACCCGCTGGACCTGTTCGATCGCAACGTCACCGATGGCCGCATGATGTTGGTGTCTTTTCTAACCTTGGTGATTGGTAACAACCAAGGCATGGGCGACATCGAACACGGAAAGATGGTGGACTTCTACGTGCCCGAACGCGCTCTTCAATTGTTTGATGGTCCTGCCAAGGACATCTCCGACCTGTGGCGTATTCTCGGTCGCCCCATTGTAAACGGGGGTTATATTTCTGGAACCATCATCAAACCCAAGTTGGGCCTGCGCCCCGAACCCTTTGCCCATGCCGCCTATCAGTTTTGGTTGGGCGGCGACTTTATCAAGAATGATGAGCCCCAGGGCAACCAGGTTTTTTGTCCATTAAAGAAAGTATTGCCATTGGTCTATGACTCGTTGAAACGCGCCCAGGATGAAACAGGCGATGCCAAGCTGTTCTCCATGAACATCACCGCCGACGACCATTATGAAATGTGTGCTCGAGCTGATTTTGCGTTGGAAACATTCGGCTCTGACGCCGATAAGGTGGCCTTCTTGGTGGATGGTTATGTGGGTGGCCCTGGTATGGTGACCACCGCCCGTCGTCAGTACCCCAACCAATATTTACATTACCACCGTGCCGGTCACGGCGCCGTCACATCACCCTCATCCAAGCGCGGCTATACCGCCTTTGTGTTGGCCAAGATGAGCCGTTTACAAGGCGCTTCTGGTATCCACGTGGGCACTATGGGTTATGGCAAGATGGAAGGAGAGGGCGACGATAAAAATATTGCCTACATGATTGAGCGTGACGAGTGTCAAGGTCCGGTCTATTTCCAGAAATGGTACGGCATGAAGCCCACCACACCCATTATTTCAGGCGGTATGAATGCATTGCGTCTGCCCGGTTTCTTTGAGAACCTGGGTCATGGCAACGTTATCAACACCGCAGGCGGGGGTGCTTATGGCCACATCGACAGCCCGGCCTCTGGTGCAATCTCGCTGCGTCAGGCGTATGAATGTTGGAAAGCGGGAGCCGACCCCATCGAATACGCAAAAGAGCATAAAGAGTTGGCCCGTGCCTTTGAATCATTCCCGAAAGATGCCGATAGCTTATATCCCGGCTGGCGTCAAAAAATGGGCGTGCATAAGTAACAGGTTTGTCTCATTACCATAAAAAAACTCCGCCAGAAAAAATGGCGGAGTTTTTTTTATGCGTGTATAGAACGCTATTTGGTCAACGCCATAAACAGTTGCGGCAGGCGCTCTGGCAAGCGCTGGATATTATCGATGACGGTGTAGCGTTTGCCAAAAATGTTGGCAACATAGGCGTCTGCCTTGGGGTCGAGATTGATGCAGTAGGTGTAAATGCCCAGCTGTTCTAGTTCGCGCACAGCGATGCGGGCGTCTTCGATAAGATGACGTGGGTCTTTGCTGTCAATATCTGCGGGCTCGCCATCCGTTAGCACCAACAACAGTTTTTTGTCTGCTTGTCGGTGACTTAAGTAATGCCCGGCGTGACGCAGGGCGGCCCCCATGCGTGTGGAAAACGCGGCACTCATGGTGGCCAGCCGCGCCTTGACTTCATCGCCCCAGCGTTCGCTGTAACCCTTGAAGTGAAAGTAGCGCACTTCGTGGCGCGTATCGGAATGGAAGCCGCCAATGGCGAATGAATCGCCCATTTGCTCCACGGCCCAAGCCATTAGCGATACCCCTTCTTGGCTGAGCTCCAGTTTGGATTGTGTGCAACCCTCCGGCACATCCCCTAGCGATGCGGATAGATCGAGCAACAGCGACACCGCAATACTGCGGCCATCGTTCTTGTGGCTCATATTGATGCGCGGGTCGGGCTGCGCGCCGCTCTTAAAATCGATTAGCGAACGCAGCGCAATATCAAGATCTAGCTCTGACCCTTCTTCTTGGTAGCGCACGCGCACTTTCTGCTGCGGTTTAAGCAGGTCAATAATTTTTTTGAGTTTTTTTGCCAGATCGCTATGCTTGGCCAGCAACTGGTCGATGTACGCCGCATCGCCGCTTGGGTGAAGGTGCTCATATAGGCTTACCCAATCCGGGTTGTAGTGCTGCGTCATGTAATCCCATTCGGGATACAGGCGTGGCGGCATTCTGGGTTCTTCGTCTTCATCTTCCGGCATTGTTTTGCGCGGACGTTCCTCGTACACCTCTTCATCCCCGTCTTCGAAGAAGCGCCACATCAGGCGGTTGTCGTCGCGGTAGTCAATCTCGGTGCCATCAAAATACACATGGGCACTGGAGTCGCCGGGGTGGCGCGATTCTGAAATAAAGTGCACACCCAGATCGACCATGGCGTTGGTGGTGGTGCTTCCCGCGGCCATTAACGAATGAAATTGTGCCGCGAACTTGAGTATTGTGGGGTGTGTGTAGCCGTGTTCTGGATCAAGTAGTGCGCGCGAGAGCATGGTTAAACGGTGACGGATGTAAGAGGTTCCTTCTTCATGTTCTACCTGTTGAGGAACCGGGTGCAACGCGCGCCATAATTTGCCCAAACCAGGATATTCGCGCATGGCCAGCCATTCCACCCGCGCATCCTCGAACACCTCAATGGAGAGGCGTTGAAATGGACTGAAATTATCCGCCATGATGGGTGTGGTCCAGCGCTGATGGGCAGAAACATGCGCCAGCAAGGCGCGGTAACGGTTTATTCCCAGTATGCCGTTAGGCGTGTCGTCATACACATCAGGCAAATGGATGCCATTGTCGTCCAGGTAGGGGATCGGTTTGCGCAAATGGTCGAAGGCCAGCGAGTAGGGTACCAGCATGGCCTCTTGGTCCCACAGGCCGCGCAGGTACAAATCGAGCTTATGCTGGTGGTCCGTCATCAGTGTTCCGTGACGTTCGCGTTGCAACACGGCGCGGCTGTCGGCTGATTGCAGCATAAAATAATCGCGTTGGCGATCGGGGTCGTTGGGGTGACCCTTAACGCCGTAGGTCACCCAGTTTTTCAGCCCCCCCAGCGAGAGCTGGCTGAGTAAAAACGGCACACTGTTTAAAAAACCCGGCAGACATTCGCTGGCATACACCGTGCCCATACCCTGCACGATGGGACTGGTCTGTTCCATGGTTTGCCACACCAGTTGCAGATATTCACTGAACATCTGGCGGCTTTCAAGGTGGCGTGCGGCGGCCGTTAGGGTTTGCAGAAAGGCAGGAATAGCTTTGCTATTGGGCGTACGCGCCATCTTGCGTGTAAATTCCAATACCTCGGCGATGACATCCTCGCCAATCTGAGAAGCGATGAGCGGCATCTCTTCCAGGAACACCAGCACCGGCTCCTCGCCGCGCCCCATCTTGCAGATGGTTTCAGCGCCTTCAATGTAGGCGGATACGCCCGAATCTGACAGTTTCATCTGCGCATGCGCTAGACAATCATCGAACACGCTTTGCACCCGGGCAAAATTACAAGACAGTTTTCTGCGCGTCTCCGCCGTTACCGTCACGGAATTTACTCGACAAAAACTGCGTCAATGGCGTGATCCAGCGTATCGCGGATGTCCGCATCGTCGGTGATGGGGCGCACCAACGCCATGCGGCAGGCATCGGGCGCTGCAATGCCTCGCTTAATGAGGGTGGCGGCATACACCAAGAGGCGCGTGGAAATACCCTCATCCAGACCATGGCCTTTAAGGTTGCGCGCAACCTCGGCTATTTTTACCAGACGGGCTGCTGTTTCGGCATCGGTTCCCGCTTCCTTGCTGACAATCGCTGTTTCCAGGTCCGCCGTCGGGTAGTCAAATTCCATGGCGGCAAAACGCTGCTTGGTGGATTGCTTAAGGTCTTTCATCAGGCTTTGATAACCAGGGTTGTAGGAAATCACCAACTGAAAATCGGGATGTGCGGCAACCAACTCACCTTTTTTGTCTAGTGGCAATGTGCGTCGGTGGTCGGTGAGTGGATGGATGACCACGGTAGTGTCCTGCCGCGCCTCAACCACTTCATCCAGATAACAGATGGCCCCATGGCGTGCCGCCAAGGTTAAGGGGCCGTCCAGCCATCGCGTGCCGTTAGCGTCTAATAAATAGCGCCCAACCAGATCGGAAGCGGTCATGTCCTCGTTGCATGCTACGGTAATCAGCGGTTTACCCAGCTTCCAGGCCATATGCTCAACAAAGCGCGATTTTCCGCAACCCGTGGGCCCTTTCAACATTAATGGCAGGCGCGCTGCGTAGGCGGCTTCATACAACACCACTTCGTTGGTCTGCGCCTGATAGTAAGGTTCATTTTTGATGAGGTATTGTTTAATGTCGAATGAAGGGTTCATGATGGGCTCAGAATAATGTTGGGCGAGGTGTTTATTATAGTGAATTGCATTACGCCGCAAGCGGCAATCCAGTTGTTTTGTAAAAGGCGCCCAGGTCGCCTAGGTCCTCAAATATTGCCGCCGCTCCAGTGAAGTCTTGATGGCGGGTGTAAGGGTTGGTGGTAATGATGGTTTTGATGCCGGCTGCAAGACTGGAGAGTAAGCCGTTGTGGGAGTCTTCTAAAGCGATGCATTCGCTGGGCGCGAGGTTTAGATCTTGCAACACCCAGTTGTAAATGTCGGGCGCGGGTTTTTTGTGCGGCACCATGTCGCCACACCCGATGCTGGAAAACAGGCTTTGCCACTCTTCCCCTAACTCCATTTCAAGCAAGGCCGCCACATTTTCAGGAGAGGTGGTGGTGGCCAGGGCCAATGTGATGTGGGCGGCATGCGAATCCTGTATCAATTGTTTGATGCCCGGTCGCAGAGGAATGAGACCCTCGGCCAACATCGCGGTGTAATGTTTCGTTTTGATCACATGCAAATGTTTGACAAAGGCGTCGTAATCCGCAGGCTTTTTAAAGTCCGGTAGAAAACTTTCTACAAAATAACGAATACGCTCCTTGCCACCGGTAACTTTAAGCAGATCTCCATACAGCATGCTGTCCCACTGCCAATCCAGATTGTTTTCTGTGAAGGATTTATTGAAGGCGATGCGGTGCGCGTCCTCGGTATCGGCCAAGGTGCCGTCCACATCAAAAATAATGGCTTTAATTGTCATGGTGCAATTATACGCGAGCCATGCGCGCAGGCAGTAGCGCTTCTTTAATGGGCAGATTGATCAGCGCGGCCAATCCCGCCAACACCATATCGGCTACCCACAGCCCATCATATTGCCCAGTGGCCGCGAACACCACGCCACCTAACCAAGCACCAAAGAAGGCGCCAATTTGGTGACTGAGCAGCGTTAGTCCAAACAAAGTGGCCAAGTGGCGTGTGCCAAAGAGTTTGCCCACCAATCCCGCCGTGGGCGGTACGGTAGCCAGCCACGTCATGCCCATGGCCACACCAAATACATAAAACGTCAGAGTAGTTTTGGGCGACAACAAAAACACGCCAATCATTAGGGCGCGCAAGCCATACATCCACACCAAAATCCATTTCATGCGCATGCGCCCCCCCAAATAACCCGCCAGCAAGCTGCCAAAAATATTGGCAAAGCCAATCAGGCCTAAGCTGATGGCGGATACTTCCTGTGAGAAGCCACAGAAAGCGGCGTAACCGGGCAGATGCGTGGTGAGAAAGGCCACATGAAAACCGCAGGTGAAAAAACCGGCATGCAGGTACAGATAGTTGGGGTTGCGCAGAGCGTCCGTAATGGGTGCCCGTGATTTATCATTTAAGGTGGGTGTGTCGGTGGGGGTGGCCCGTTGTACAAAACGAAACGCCAGTGGAATGGTGCAAGCGGCGGTTACTGCAAAGGTGATTAAGGCCATCATCCAACCCATGCCGCTAATTAAAAGTTGCGCAATGGGGGCAAATAAAAATTGTCCGAAGGAACCTCCGGCGTTAATGAAGCCTGCTGCGAAGGCGCGCCGCTCAGGCGGCAGGGCGCGACTGGCGGCGGCGATCATAATGGCAAAGCTGCCAGCCCCTGCGCCGGCGGACACCAACACACCCAAAGTGAGTGTGAGCGCCCATGTGGTGGTGGACAACGGCGCCAATAGCAACCCCAGCATCATGAGCAGGGCGCCCAAGGTCATAACCTTGAAGGTGCCGATGCGCTCGGAGAGCAATCCAAATAAAGGCTGTGACGCACCCCACATGAATTGGCCCACGGCCAAGGCAAAACTCACGGCCGCAAGACCCAATCCGGTGCTCAGTGTAATGGGGGCGATGAAGAGCCCTAAGCTTTGGCGCAGCCCCATGGTGATCATGAGGACCGCGGCAGCTAAGATAAGAATGGGCCAGTAGGGGGTATTGCGGGTGGTCATGGAATTAACTCTGACGCAGCAAGCGTTGTTTTTCACGCAACCAATCGCGCGCTTTTTCGCTTTCGCGTTTGTCGTGCTGCTTCTTGCCTTTGGCCAGACCAATCTCTACTTTTACGCGGCTGCGCGCGTAATGCAGGTTAAGGGGGATAAGGGTGTAACCCGCCCGTTCCACTTGGCCCACCAAACGCCCAATTTCAGCCCCATGCAACAGTAATTTGCGGGTACGAGTGGGATCGGGGTTAATATGGGTGGAGGCTGTGGGCAGCGGACTGATGTGCGCCCCCAGTAGCCATAATTCGCCTGAGAGCACCACCACATAGGCTTCTTTAAGCTGTGCGCGACCGGCCCGAATGGCCTTTACTTCCCAACCTTCCAGGCATAAGCCCGCCTCGAGTCGCTCCTCGATGAAGTAGTCGTGAAAGGCTTTTCGGTTGTCTACAATGCTCATAATTCGGTATCTTCATGCAATGACCTGCCATTCTAGCCCATCGAGCCCCTCATGACCCGTGTGGAAAAATCAGTTTTAGTACCTTACTCCGCCATCAGCATGTGGCGCCTGGTGGATGGCATTCCCCATTACCCAGAGTTTTTGCCTTGGTGCAGCGGCGCTGAGGTTAAGGAAGTTAGGGGTGAAGCTAGGGGTCAGACCCCAAATTGGGGTCTGACCCCAACGGTGACCCCAACGGTGCCGACGGTGGCCACATTGCACATTAATTATCACGGCCTGCGCCAGCAATTCACCACCAGCAACACCACTGCCCCCGGAGAATGGGTGTTGATGCAGTTGGTAGAAGGGCCATTTAAGCATTTGCGCGGCGAGTTTCGTTTTAGCGCCTTGGATGAGCAGGCCTGCAAAATCGTCTTTTCTCTGGAATGGACTTTCAATAGTCGCCTTTTGGAAAAAGTGGTGGGTCCCGTGTTTCACCATATTGCCAACACCATGGTGGAAGCTTTCGTCACCCGTGCGGCCGTTGTGTATGGCAGCAAAACGCCATGAACGTCATGGTGGCCTATGCCTTGCCGGATGCTCAAACCTTGTTGACCCTAGAGGTGGAGGAGGGGTGCACCTTAGAGCAGGCCTTGGCGCTGTCGGGCATTTTGGCTCAGCATCCCGAGATTAACTGGGTGCACAACAAAGTGGGCGTTAATGGTCGTGTGCGGCCCATGAATACCCTTCTTAAGGCGGGTGAGCGGGTAGAAGTCTATCGCCCCCGTGTGGCAGACCCCAAATCAGAGCGGCGGGCGCGAGCCGAGCAGGCCAAAGCGCTTTGAGACTGGGCCGGACTTGCGTATAATGCCGTTTTGCCAAGGGGTAATGCCATGCGTGTTGTCGAAAAGGCCCTTACTTTCGATGATGTCCTGCTCATTCCGGCCCATTCTGAAGTTTTGCCGCGTGAAGTCAGTCTCTCCACCCGTCTTAGTCGACGCCTAACCCTCAATATCCCGCTGCTCTCAGCCGCCATGGATACGGTGACGGAAGCCCGTTTGGCCATTGCCATGGCCCAAGAGGGTGGCATTGGTATTCTGCATAAAAACCTTTCCATTGAATTGCAAGCCGCCGCGGTAGCCAAAGTGAAACGCTTTGAATCGGGCGTGGTGAAAGACCCCATTACAGTGTCCCCAGACATGCCGGTGCATGAGGTGATGGCCTTAACTCGCCAACATCGCTTCTCAGGCCTTCCCGTATTGGAAGGTAAAAAAGTGGTGGGCATTGTCACGAATCGCGATTTGCGCTTTGAAACCAATTTGGATCAGCCGGTGCGCAACGTGATGACGCCGCGCGAGCGCCTCATTACCGTGCAAGAGGGCGACTCACCGGACAAGGCCATGCACCTTATGCATCAACATCGCTTAGAGCGCGTGTTGGTGGTGAACGCGCAGTTTGAATTGTGCGGCCTTATTACTGTAAAAGATATTTTGAAATCATCCGAGCATCCGTTGGCTACTAAAGACGCAGCAGGGCGCTTACTGGTGGGTGCTGCGGTGGGTGTGGGTGAAGACACAGATGCCCGTGTAGATGCGCTGGTGGAAGCGGGTGTGGATGCGCTGGTGGTGGATACCGCGCACGGCCATAGCCAAGGGGTATTAAACCGCGTGCAATGGGTTAAGAAACGCTTTCCGCATATTGAAGTGATTGGTGGCAACATCGCCACGGCTTCCGGCGCCCGTGCGTTGGTGGATCATGGTGCGGATGGGGTAAAAGTGGGCATCGGCCCTGGTTCCATCTGCACCACGCGTATTGTGGCGGGTGTGGGCGTGCCGCAAATTACCGCCATTCGTAATGTGTCTGAAGCCCTAGCTGGTACTGGTGTACCCTGCATCGCCGATGGCGGCATTCGTTATTCCGGCGACATCTCCAAAGCGTTAGCGGCAGGGGCCAATGCGGTGATGATTGGTGGGCTTTTTGCCGGCACTGAAGAAGCGCCGGGGGATATCGAGCTCTTCCAAGGACGCTCTTATAAATCGTATCGCGGTATGGGCTCTTTGGGTGCCATGCAACAAGGATCCAGCGATCGCTACTTCCAAGATTCTGAAAACAATGCCGACAAGTTGGTCCCCGAAGGCGTGGAAGGCCGCGTGCCTTACAAGGGCCCTGTGGTGGCTGTTATTCACCAACTGATGGGCGGCGTGCGCGCCTCCATGGGTTATTTGGGCAGCGGCACCATTGACGAATTGCATCAAAAAGCGGAGTTTGTGGAAATTACCAGTGCTGGGGTGCGTGAATCCCATGTGCATGATGTGCAGATCACCAAAGAAGCCCCCAATTACCACATCGAATAACAACGCATGTCTCGTCAAAAAATACTGATCCTCGATTTCGGGGCGCAATACGCGCAACTCATTGCCCGTCGTGTGCGTGAAGCCGGTGTGTATTGTGAATTACACCCGTGGGATGTGAGTGATGCCTTTGTGCGCGATTTTAACCCTCAAGGCATTATCCTCTCCGGCGGTCCGTCTTCTGTTACTGAAGCCACTCCACCACGCGCGCCCGCTGCTGTGTTTGAATTGGGCGTGCCGGTATTGGGCATTTGCTATGGCATGCAAACCATGGGCGCACAGTTGGGAGGCAAGGTAGAAAACGCTAAGCATCGTGAATTTGGTTACGCGGAAGTGCGCGCACGCGGCCACTCGGCGTTACTGAAAGACATTCAAGACCGCAGCAACAGTGAAGGCCATGGCCTACTGGATGTATGGATGAGCCACGGCGACAAGGTCACCGAATTGCCCTCCGGCTTTAAAGTGATTTGCGACAACGCCGCCACCCCCATTGCCGGTATGGCCGATGAAACACGGCACTTTTATGCGCTGCAATTCCATCCTGAAGTGACCCACACGCCGCAAGGCAGTGCCATGATTACGCGTTTTGTGCGCGATATCTGCGGCCTAGCCGCCACTTGGGCCATGCCCGATTATGTGAATGAAGCGGTCAACGCCATTCGTGCGCAAGTGGGGAAGGATGAAGTTATTTTAGGTCTTTCCGGTGGTGTGGATTCATCGGTGGCTGCAGCGCTTATTCACCGCGCCATTGGTGATCAGCTGACCTGCGTGTTTGTGGATCATGGTTTGCTGCGCTATCAAGAAGCCGAGCAAGTGATGGAAACCTTTGGTCGTCACTTGGGCGTTAAAGTCATTCACGTGAATGCGCGCGATATTTTTATGCAGCACTTAAAAGGCGTGTCGGATCCCGAACAAAAGCGCAAAGTGATTGGCCGTGAGTTTGTGGAAGTATTTCAACGTGAGTCTGCAAAATTGCCGCGCGCCAAATGGCTGGCGCAGGGCACCATTTATCCGGACGTGATTGAATCGGCGGGGGCCAAAACCGGCAAAGCCCATGCCATTAAGTCGCACCATAATGTGGGTGGGCTGCCCGACACCTTGCACCTTAAATTACTGGAACCCCTGCGCGAACTTTTTAAGGATGAAGTGCGCGAATTGGGTGTGGCTCTAGGGTTGCCGCGTGAGATGGTTTATCGCCATCCGTTCCCGGGACCTGGTTTGGGTGTGCGCATCTTAGGCGAAGTGCATGCTGAATATGTTGATTTGTTGCAACGGGCGGACGCCATCTTTATTGAAGAGCTGCGCGCCGCCCATTGGTATGACCGGGTGTCACAAGCCTTCGCGGTGTTCTTGCCTGTGCGCTCCGTAGGGGTTATGGGCGATGGGCGTACCTATGAATTTGTGGTGGCCCTGCGCGCTGTGGTCACCAGTGACTTCATGACTGCCCATTGGGCAGAGCTGCCTTACGATTTACTGGGTCAGGTATCAAACCGCATCATCAACGAAGTGCGTGGCATTAACCGCGTGGTGTATGACGTGTCTGGTAAACCACCGGCCACTATTGAGTGGGAATAGTTTCCCTATGAGTACCAGTCCCGCAACCCCCACCGATGACAACGCTTTCATGAATCAGGCGCTTTTGTTGGCCGATGCCGCCGCCGCCTTAGGTGAGGTACCCGTGGGCGCCCTGGTGGTGCATGAGGGAGTTGTTATTGGCCGTGGTCATAACGCCCCCATTTCCAGTCACGACCCCACCTGTCACGCGGAAATTGCCGCATTGCGGGATGCCGCGCGTCATTTGGGCAACTATCGCTTGGTGGGCTGCACCCTGTACGTCACTTTAGAGCCCTGCGCCATGTGTGCTGGGGCCATTTTGCAGTCTCGCATCAGCCGCTTGGTGTATGGCGCCCCTGACCCCAAGACCGGTGCTTGCGGCAGTGTGGTAGATTTATTTGCGGAAACGCGTCTTAATCACCACACCACGGTCAGCGCAGGTATAGGCGCTGGCGAGAGCGTGCAACGCCTACAAAGTTTCTTTGCCGCCCGGCGCTAGTGGCGCTGCTGCATCTGTTAAAATCTAACCTGTTTCAACTGCCAAACCCCTTGCTGTGACCGAACCTGCTGCCCCCTTTGTTCATCTGCGCCTGCATACCGAGTTTTCGGTAACAGATGGCATCGTTCGCATTGACGATGTGGTTGAGCGCGCGGCGCAAGACGGCATGGGGGCCTTAGGCATCACCGACCTCAATAACCTATTTGGCCTGATTAAATTTTACAGCGCCGCCCGTGCGCGTGGCGTAAAGCCTATTGTGGGCTGTGATGTGTGGGTGGCGGGAGAAGGTGAGGATCAGCCTTTTAGAGTGTTGCTGTTGGCGCGCAATCACGCCGGTTACCTGGCGTTATGCGATTTGCTATCGCGCGCTTGGTTGACGCACCAGAATCGTGGTGTAGCCACCATGGAGCGGCAATGGATTGAGTCTGCTGCTGGAAGTTTGATTGTGCTGTCCGGTGCTGAGATGGGCGATGTGGGTCAGGCCTTGGCGCAAGGCAACATAACGCAGGCCACAGCGCGCGCCAAACGGTGGGTTAAAACGTTTGGCGATGCTTATTATCTGGAAGTGCAGCGCACCGGTGCCGCAGGCCAAGCACGCTGGGTGGAGCTGACCTTGGCGTTGGCCTCCGAGCTCGACATTGCCGTGGTGGCCACACACCCTATTCAGTTTACCGAACCCGATGATTTTAAGGCCCATGAAGCGCGTATCTGTATTGCAGGCGGTTATTTGTTGGCCAGCCCAAGCCGCCCACGCCCCTTCACGCGCGACCAATATTTTAAATCACGCGCCGAGATGCAAGTATTGTTTGCCGATGTGCCCGCGGCATTAGAAAACTCTATTGAAATTGCCAAGCGTTGCAATGTGGAACTGGTGTTGGGCAAACCACGCTTACCGGATTTCCCCACCCCTCCCGGCGTGACATTGGATGACTACATGGTGCAGTTGGCCTCTCAGGGCCTGACAGAAAAGCTGGAGCGCCTCTACCCTGATGTGGTGGCACGGGACGCTGCGCGCCCCACTTATCAGGCGCGCTTAGAATTTGAATGCAACACCATTATTCAGATGGGGTTTCCGGGTTACTTCTTAATTGTGTCCGACTTTATTAACTGGGCCAAACATAATGGCGTGCCGGTGGGTCCTGGTCGGGGTTCTGGTGCGGGCTCTCTGGTGGCCTATTGTTTGGGCATTACCGATCTGGACCCACTTCGTTACGACTTGCTGTTTGAGCGTTTCTTAAACCCTGAGCGGGTTTCTATGCCAGATTTTGACGTGGACTTTTGTCAGGATGGGCGCGATCGCGTGATTGAATATGTGCGTCAAAAGTACGGCCCTGAATGCGTTTCGCAAATCGTGACTTTCGGAACCATGGCAGCGCGCGCGGTGATTCGCGATGTGGGCCGCGTGTTGGACTTGCCCTATGGTTTTGTGGATCAATTGGCCAAGCTGATTCCTTTTGAGATTGGCATTACCTTAGCCAAGGCCCGTGAAGATGAGCCGCAACTGAATCTGCGCGCCGCTGAAGAAGAGGAAGTGGCCGAAGTATTGGCTTTGGGCGAAAGGTTGGAAGGTGTAACGCGCAACGTGAGTATGCACGCGGGCGGCGTTTTAATTGCACCGGGAAAGCTGACGGACTTCACGCCGCTGTATCGTCCTGAAGGATCAGAAGGCGTGGTCAGTCAGTTTGATAAAGATGATGTGGAAAAAGTGGGCTTGGTGAAGTTTGACTTTTTGGGCTTGCGCACGCTCACCATTTTAGATTGGGCCGAGCGTCATGTGCGCGCCTTAACCGACGACCCAGCCGCCAAGGACTTCTCTATTGCCAATATTCCGCTGGATGATTTGGCCACTTACGCCTTGTTTGGTTCCGGCAACACCACTGCAGTGTTTCAACAAGAATCACGCACCGCCAAAGATTTGGAGACGCGTCTTAAACCCGATCGCTTTGAAGACATCATTGCTTTAATGGCGCTAAACCGCCCCGGTCCCTTGCAGTCGGGCATGGTGGATGATTTTATCAACCGCAAACAAGGGCGTGGGCGGGTGGATTATTTTCACCAATCTTTAGAGCCCATCCTCATGCCCACCTATGGCGTGATTGTGTATCAAGAGCAGGTGATGCAGATTCCGCAGGTGTTGGCAGGCTACAGCTTAGGCTCCGCCGACTTGCTGCGCCGGGCCATGGGTAAAAAGTTGCCCGAAGAAATGGCTAAGCAACGCAATCAGTTTACTGACGGCGCTACCGCACGCGGCGTGTCGGTGCGGGTGGCTACACAACTCTTCGATTTAATGGAAAAGTTTGCCGAGTATGGATTTAATAAATCCCACTCGGCGGCCTATGCGCTGATCTCTTACCAAACCGCATGGTTGAAAACCCATTACACCGCTGCTTTTATGGCTGCTACTTTATCGGGCGACTTGGATGACACCGATAAGGTGGCCACCTTTGTGGAGGATGCGCGGCGCAACAACCTAGATATTTTACCCCCCGACGTAAACCGCTCAGTGTATCGCTTCTGGCCCATTAACCGCACCCAGATTCGTTATGGCTTGGGGTCGGTAAAAGGAGTGGGCGAATCGGCAGCGCTAGAAATTGAACGGGTGCGCCATGAGGGCGGGCTCTATAAAGACTTGTTCGATTTTTGCTTGCGCATGGATAAGCGAGCAGTAAACCGACGCGTTGTGGATGCCTTGGTGAAGGCGGGCGCCTTTGACTTTACCGGCATTGAGCGTTCCACTTTACTGGCTTCTGTGGAAGATGCTATTGATATGGCGGAACAAGTGGCGCGCCACATCCATCAAGGCGCGTTGTTTGGTTCGGATGATTCCAGCAGCGCCGGCGTGAGTGTGGCGCTGACGGTGCAGCCCCCTTGGACCTTGAAAGAAAAACTCACTTATGAAAAATCTGTGCTCGGTTTTTATTTTAGCGGCCACCCCTTTACCAGTCACCGCCGAGAGGTGTCGGGTTTTGTGTCGCGTAGTTTGGCGGATTTGGTTCCGCACAATGAAACGGTTATCGCTTGCGGCATTGTGGCCAGCACGCGCATGCAACAAACCCGGCGCGGTCGCATGGGGATTGTGGTGTTGGATGATGGCACCGCCAAAGTGGAAGTGGCTATTTTTAGTGAACTGTTCGATACGGTGCGTGGCTTAATAGGTGAAGACCAACTGCTGGTGGTGGAGGGCAAGGCCTCCATCGACAACTTTACTCAAGGAGTCCGTTTAACAGCTGATGCGGTGTATTCATTGCCTCAGGCACGCGATCGGTATGCGCGTGGATTACATCTTAAGATGAATGGCCAATCGGATGCGCTGCGCTTATCGGCCATTATGAAAACCGCACAGCCAGGCCCTACGCCGGTGCGCGTGCAATACAGCAATGAGCAAGGGTTATGCGAGATTGAGCTGCCGCCCACGCAGTTGAGTGATGATTTACTGGCTCAACTGACCAGCTGGCTAACCGAAGACAACGTTCTCGTGGTTTATGGCAACAGCCATTAAAGGTGTTATTTGATGCGTTGCCCTGGGCTGGCGCCCGAATCGGGTGAGAGGATGTAAATGCCTGTGCCGTCTCCGGCTGCCAACACCATGCCCTGCGATTCGCCAAAGCGCATCTTGCGCGGACTTAAATTGGCTACCATGACGGTTAAGCGACCCACCAACTCTTCCGGGGTGTAGGCGCTTTTAATGCCGGCAAACACCGTGCGTTGTTCCAGGCCAATATCCAAAGTGAGTTTTAGCAGTTTATCCGCTTCAGGTACTTCTTCCGCAGCCACGATGCGCGCTACCCGTAAATCAATGCGTGAGAAATCATCAATGCCGATGGTGTCACTCACGGGGGCGATGGTGGATGCTGCGGCAACCACAGGCGCTGCACTGCCCGGAGCTTCTGGGGTGAGCGATTCAAGACTGGCTTGTACGAGAGATTCCACTTGTTTGGGGTCCACACGAGTAATGAGATGTTGATAAGGTTTAATGCGATGCCCCAATAGGGAGGCGCCTTCTGTGGCATCTTGCCATGTGAGCGGGGCGATGTCTAAAAAGGATTCTACCTTAACTGCCAAAACCGGTAACACCGGTTTTAAGAAGAGGCTGAGCAAGCGAAACAATTCCAGACAACTGGTGCATACCGACTGCAACTTGGCATCCTGAGTGGCGTCTTTCGCTATATCCCAAGGCTTCGCACCATCCACAAACTGATTGGCGGCGTCCGCCAAGACCATGATTTCGCGCAGTGCCCGGCCAAATTCCCGCGCTTCATACAGTACGCCGATGGCCTCAGCGCTGGTGTAAAAGCGTTCCACCAACTCCTGTGCCTCAGAGGAATGGGCTTTGGCCAATTGACCATCAAAGCGCTTGCTGATGAAGCCTGCGGTGCGGCTGGCGATATTCACATACTTCCCCACCAGGTCACTGTTCACGCGCGCGGTGAAGTCATCTAAATTCAAATCGATGTCGTCCATACCCGCGTTGAGCTTGGCGGCGTAGTAGTAGCGCAGATATTCTGGATCGAGATATTTTAAATAATTTCCCGCGGTAATGAACGAGCCGCGGCTCTTGGACATTTTTTGCCCATTTACGGTTAAAAAGCCATGCACAAAGAGTTGCGTGGGTGTGCGGAAACCGGCGCATTCTAAGGTGGCGGGCCAAAATAACGAGTGGAAATAGAGAATGTCTTTGCCGATGAAGTGGTACAGCTCGGCGCTACTGTCTTTTTTCCAGAAATCATCAAAGCTTAAGCCGCGCTCGTCGGCCAGCTTTTGAAAGGTGCCCATGTAGCCAATGGGGGCATCTAACCACACATAAAAGAATTTATCGGGGGCGCCGGGAATCTCAAAGCCGAAGTAGGGTTTGTCGCGCGAGATGTCCCAATCCGAGAGGCCCGTTTTAAACCATTCGTCCAACTTATTGGCCGCTTCCGTGGGAATGGTGCCTGAGCGGGTCCATTTTTTAAGAAAGGTTTCGCATTTGCCCAAGCTAAAGAAATGATGTTCGGAGGTTTTGCGCACCGGTACGGCACCGGAGACCACCGATATGGGGTTGATGAGGTCCGTGGGCTCGTAGGAGGCGCCGCAGGCTTCGCAGTTGTCGCCGTACTGATCTTTGGCGTGACAGCGTGGACATTCACCCTTAATGAAGCGATCGGGTAAGAACATGGATTTAACGGGGTCATACAGCTGTTCAATAGGGCGAATGGTGATGTAGCCTGCAGCCTTCAGGCGATTGTAGATTTCGCAGGCCCAATGGCGGGTTTCTGGGGTATGGGTGCTGTAGTAGAGGTCGTGGGCAATATGAAAACCGATAAAATCTTGCATATGCTCAGCGCGCGCCCGCTCAATCATCGCTTCAGGGGTGATGCCCTGCGCTTCCGCGGCCAGCATGACCGGTGTACCGTGGGTGTCATCGGCGCAAATTAAGTACACCGTATGCCCCTGCATGCGCTGATAGCGCACCCAGATGTCGGTTTGAATATGTTCTACCATATGCCCTAGGTGAATGCTGCCGTTGGCGTAGGGGAGGGCGCTGGTGACGAGTAGGGTACGAGCCATGCTGATAAAGGGTTCTGTTCTCAATAAAGCGCTAGTGTATCAATCTCCTGACCTTTTTCGGTATTGCTTTATAATGATTCTTTTTTAAATTAGGTTGCCACAGCACACTATGTCACTTACTAACCAGCAAATCGAAGCACGGGTCAACGACCTGATGGACCCCAATACCGGAAAAACATTCGCCAGTACCCGCTCCTTGAAGAACCTCACCATTTCCGGCAATGACATCAGCCTGCAGTTGGTGGTGGGTTATCCCACCAAAACTTTAGGCTGCGCGGTGCGTGATCACGTGGTGGGAGCCCTTAAAACCCTGCCTGGAGTAGGCGAGGTGCGCGTGGAAGTGCTCTGTGAGGTGAAGGCCCATGCGGTACAGGCGGGCTTAAAACCCATTAAGGGTATTCGCAATGTGGTGGCAATCGCCTCCGGTAAGGGTGGGGTGGGCAAATCCACTACCGCGGTCAATTTGGCCTTAGCGCTCTTGGCTGAGGGTGCGCGCGTGGGTGTTTTGGATGCCGATATTTACGGCCCCTCACAGCCCACCATGTTGGCTATTACGGGGCACCCCGAGAGCGATGATGGTAAATCCATGCGTCCCATGATGGGCCATGGCCTGCAAACCATGTCCGTGGGCTATTTAATTGACCCCGATCAACCCATGGTGTGGCGTGGCCCCATGGTGACCCAAGCGCTGGAACAGCTGTTGCGCGACACCGCTTGGGATGATTTGGACTACCTCATTGTGGATATGCCTCCCGGCACGGGCGATATTCAGCTCACCTTGGCCCAAAAAGTACCGGTGACCGGTGCGGTCATCATTACCACCCCGCAAGACATCGCGTTGCTCGATGCTCGCAAGGGCTTCAAGATGTTTGAAAAGGTGGGAGTACCCATCTTGGGCGTGGTGGAAAACATGAGCACCCATATCTGCTCCAAATGTGGTCACGAAGAGCATATTTTTGGTGCCGGTGGTGCTGCGCGCATGGTGGCCGACTTTGGCACCGAGCTGTTGGGCTCATTGCCGCTGGACATTCGCATTCGCGAGCAGACCGACGCCGGCCGCCCCACTGTTGTGGCAGAGCCGGAAGGGTCTATTACCGCCATTTATCGTGCCATGGCACGCCGCTTGACCATTAAAATTGCGCTGCGCGGGGAAGACCATGCCACCAAGTTTCCTAAAATTGTTGTTCAAAACACCTAAGGATTTTTATGAGTATTAAATCGGATCGCTGGATACGGACCATGTCAGAGCAGCACGGCATGATTGAGCCCTATGAGCCCGGTCAAGTGAAAGAGGTGAATGGCCAGCGCATTGTTTCTTACGGCACATCCAGCTATGGCTACGATATTCGCTGCTCCGATGAATTCAAGCTGTTTACCAATATCAACTCCACCATCGTGGACCCTAAGAATTTTGATGATAATTCTTTTGTGGATGTGAAGGCGCCGGTGTGTATTATTCCGCCCAATTCTTTTGCCTTAGCACGTACCGTGGAATATTTTCGTATTCCACGCAATGTGCTCACCATTTGTTTGGGCAAATCCACCTACGCGCGTTGCGGCATTATCGTGAATGTCACCCCTTTTGAGCCTGAATGGGAAGGCTATGTCACATTAGAGTTTTCCAACACCACACCTCTGCCCGCTAAAATTTACGCCAACGAAGGGGTCGCTCAAGTGCTCTTCTTCGAGTCTGATGAAGTGTGTGAAGTGTCCTATAAAGACCGCGGAGGCAAATACCAAGGGCAAAAAGGCGTCACCCTCCCGAAGATGTAGCCAGCCGTCACGGTAAGGTTGGTATCTCTGTGATGAGCGGCGCCCCACAGTGCAATCGGACTGCTCGTTGGCAGAGCGCATGGGGCCGTGGGGGTGGTAAAAACAGGTGTTTCTCTTATCTGCCGCAGGGTTAAATTTCTGCGTTTTTCTTCTATGCTCTCTTCACGCGCTCAGAGGCCTTGAGTGGTTCAATGTGGAGGTGAAGTCGTGAGCAGTCTTGGTAAATCGATGTCGGATATTAACCTGGGGATGTTGTACTTGGCGCGCGAAGTGTTGCAGCAAAACCGGGCTTTGGGTATGGCCAACCTGGGCATTACGCCCGAAGTGGCCAATACCTTGTTGGCGCTTTCTGCTGAAGAGCTTCACCGCTTGGCCCATACGCCCATGTTGTTGGTGGGGTTGCGCTGGCGGGGTTCATCGGTGTGGGCGTGTTTGCGCCAGTATGCCATGGGCAGTGCTGCCGCATTGCCGCGTGCGGTGCTGTTGGGGGAAGGGGAGCTTGATCATGTCCACTAAACGCGCCTTGCAAACAGAATTGCAGCAGTACCGCAACGCCGAAGCGCTCTTGGCTTTGGGTGCGCGAGTACCCATCGTGTATGAGATGACGCGCCTTTCCAGTTGGTTTTTGCGTAAGCTTTCTTTTGAGATATTGGGTGTGGCGCCCCGTAAGGGGCAAATGCCCAATTCAGATCAATGGTATCTGCGCCGTCATAACAATCTGCAGGCGTCGCTGTTTTCATCGCTGTATGAAACCCTATCCCTCCTGGAAGATTGCGCGGAAAACCCCTGCCATCATTTGGCCACTGCCTATCAGGGGTTTAGTCACTGCATAGAAGCGGCGGGGTTGGAATCGTTAATGACGATTGATCGCGCGTGGTGGCTGGTAAAGTTAATGCAGATCAAAAACCTCAAACGCAGCCGTTGCCGCGTCTGTCATGCCCGTTATATTTATGCGTATAACAAAATCGACCAGAAATTTATTTGTTGGGGCTGCCGGACGGAGCCCCTCATGACCTTGGCCACAATGGCGCCTAAGCGCCATTAAAGCCACTCAAAGTGATAACGCCTATTTACCACCACGACTAAAATCGTCGATGTCGGCGTCTTGTGTTGCGTACTGATCATCTAGGCTGTCATCATCCAGATCATCACGGGCTTCTCTGCCGGTGGGCAGAAAAGGTGTTTCATTGTCGTTATTTGAACGACTTAGTGCGCGGATTAACATTCCGGTCTCCTTTTTAAGGTTATAGTTGGTTGGTTTGGTTAGTACATCAGATTGATATGACATCTCCATGACAATAAATTTATGAATTCCCATTTTTCAGCAGAGCGTTGGCTGCCTATCTTAGCCCTTGTGTTCTTGTCCCTTATTTGGGGCTACACCTGGGTCATGGCGAAGCAGGCCTTAAGCTTTGCCCCGCCTTTTTCTTTTGCCGCTCAGCGTTGCGTGGGGGGTGCCTTGGTGCTGCTGTTGGTGGTAAAACTCACCGGCAGATCACTGCGCCCCGCAGCCCCTCTGGCCACCATTGGCATTGGTTTGGTACAAGTGGCCGGCTTCATGCTGTTGCAAACCTGGGCTCTGGTGGAAGGTGGCCCTGGAAAAACTGCGGTGCTGATTTTTACCATGCCCATTTGGACCTTGCTGCTGGCCCGCTTATTTTTAAAAGAAGACATCCGCCCTGGTCAGTGGGTGGCGGCCTTCTGCGCCTTGACGGGGCTTATCCTCATTATTGAACCGTGGGACATGCAATCCAGTTTGCTCAGCAAGTTCTTAGGGGTTACGGCGGCACTGTGTTGGGCCATTGGCACCATACAAGTGAAATGGTTGCGTCGACGTCAGCAGGTGGATTTACTCTCATTGACCGCTTGGCAAATGGTGGTGGGGGCCGTTCCCCTTACGCTCTTGGCCTGCTTTATACCCGAGCCCGCCACCCATTGGACACCGTACTACATCGAAATTCTGGCGGTCATGACCTTGGGCAGTACGGCGCTATGCTGGTGGTTATGGATTTATATTCTTGATCGTGTGCCCGCGTGGGAGGCCAGCTTGTCGGTGCTGGGTACTCCTGTGGTGGCCATTGTGTCGTCGCGCTGGGTGTTGGATGAAGGGTTTAGGCGCCTCGAGATTGTCGGGGTTTTGCTGATTGGTGGCGGCCTTTGCTTGCTGGCCTTGATGGGCTGGCTGGGCGCGCGGCGCGCGGTGGCGGACCGCTAATGTTGAGCTTCTTCAATGAACCGTTAATGTACTGACGCCCCATGGGAATAGGCATAGGTTGTGCGTTCATGTCGGCTTCAAAACCAGGCACCACCTCTTGCGGCAGGTTTTGCTGTGTCAGTCGTTCAATTTCCGCCAGAAAACGTGTTTCATCCACCGTCAAAAACGAAATGGCTTCACCGCTGGCGCCCGCTCGTCCGGTACGGCCAATACGATGCACGTAATCCTCTGCCACATTGGGCAGATCGTAATTCACCACGTGCGGCAACTGATCGATATCAATGCCCCGTGCGGCGATATCCGTGGCCACTAAGGCGCGCAAGTCGCCGGATTTAAATTCCGCCAAGGCGCGCGTGCGGGCGGTTTGGCTTTTATTGCCGTGAATGGCCATGGCAGTAATGCCGTCCCCTCCCAATTGTTCCACCAACTTATTGGCGCCATGCTTGGTGCGGGTAAATACCAGTACTTGATGCCAATCCCCGCTCTTAATCAGATGCGAGAGCAGCTTTTGTTTGCGATCGCGGTCCACGGGATGCACTTTTTGCAAAATAGTTTCCGCGGTCTTATTGCGTCGTGCCACTTCAATCAACTGCGGTGATTTCAGCAATTTATCGGCCAGATTCTTAATATCCTCTGAGAAAGTGGCCGAGAACAGTAGGCTTTGGCGCTGCGCGGGCAGCAGCTTCATCACTTTCTTGATGTCGTGAATAAAGCCCATGTCCAGCATACGATCCGCTTCATCCAAAACAAAGATGCTGACTTTGCTTAAATCCAATGCTTTTTGCTGATGCAAATCCAGTAAGCGTCCAGGGGTGGCCACTAAGATGTCCACACCTCGGCGCAGCTTTTCAATTTGCGGGTGCAACCCCACGCCACCGAAGACCACGGCGGAGCGCAGGGACAAATATTTGCCGTAGGTGCGCACACTGGCTTCCACTTGGGCCGCCAGTTCCCGTGTGGGGGTCAGAATCAACACACGCGGCGCTTTGCTGACTGCGGGGGACGCATCGAGTAAGCGCTGCAAGATGGGTAATGTAAAGCCAGCGGTTTTGCCGGTGCCGGTTTGGGCGCCCGCTAATAAGTCACCGCCGGCCAGAACCGCGGGAATAGCGCTCTTCTGAATGGGGGTGGGTTCGGTATAGCCTTCATCGGCAATGGCGCGAAGAATGGGCTCGGATAGTCCAAGGGTGGAAAATGACATTAAGGTCCAGTGATTGTGATTATAGGTTGCAGCCGGAGGTAAAACCGGGAAGGCGAGGGGTATTGGTAACTCGCAGATGGCTATTATCGCACAGTTTTGGGGTCATGGGGTTATGGGGTCAGACCCCATAACCCCAAAAGTGTCAAAAGTTTATTGGTTGACGATGGGTCCAGTGGCTGCATCCACACCCAGAACCTTCAGTTCATCCAAATCTTCTTTTGTGCGAACACCCACAGCGATCACAATAATGCCCATGTTATGTGCTATGTCGCAGAAGCGTTTCACGAATTCCTGATTTCCCAAATTAGTGCTTATGCCCTGCACCAAACTGGGGTGAAGTTTGATGTAATCAAGGCCTAACTCAATAAGTTTCTCGCTTTCAGACAGGCGCTGACCAAAGTATTCAACCCCCACATGGCAACCTAACTCTTTAAGGGATCGGCAGAGCTCTTTAAAGGCCTCAAAATGCTTAAAGGCGCCGTATTGCGGTACTTCAAACCAGAGGCGTGGACATAGTTCGGGGTTGGAGCGCAGCAAGTCAAACAGATCGTTGCGGAAAGTCCAATTACCCAAGGTTTCGCCTGCAAGATTAACAGCCACATCGTCCTTGATGGTTTTGAGGTGGTCGATGGCCATCCGAATGACGGCCAAATCAATTGGGGCGGTTAAATTCAAATGGGTAGCACCGAGGCCATCAAGCAAGCGGCCGCTGAGGGATTGGGTCTTGCTTGTCTGTCATTGTGTGCCGTGCAAGACCTCATAACCTTAGGCCGGTTGGTGGTTTTGAACACCACGCTGCCGCGGCTGACGCGCCATTTTTATTTGGTTCGCCATCGCCAGAAACATTTCTCAGCCAATTTGGAACGCTTTGCGGCACATTGCGTGGCGATGAAACCGTTGCCAAGCGAGTAATTCAAAGGAGTCTGCACAAGCCCGCGAGCATGGATCCTGGATATGTCGTTTTTGGCGACATAAATTCAAAACATGTCGCCAAAATAGAAAAATATAGACACATTCTGTGGACATGTTGTTGGCATCGATACATCGCAGTGGGTAAGAAAAAGCCCCGTGAATAGGGGCTTTTGAGGTTGTTACTGGACTACTTTGGATTGGTACTTGGTGGAGGCGGCGGGAATCGAACCCGCGTCCGAAAGTCCTCTACAGTCAGATCTACATACTTAGTCAGGTTATTTGGCTTTAATCCGGGCGACGTCAACCGACAGACTGCGCATAGACGATCCACCTTGGTTTTAGCAGCGGATGAAGTGGCCCCATCTTACTGCGATCCTCTGTATATGACTCTGCAGCCTGGTTGCCCAGACCCCGGCCCAGAGAAAAACCGGTGCAGAGCCTAATCGCGATTAAGCGGCTAGGGAGTAGTTGTCGTCGTTGGCAACTATAAGGTTTCCAGAAGGATTTACGAGGTCACTGGCCCTCGGTATGCACTGCGCTGCTTTGTAACCCCCGTCGAAGCCAGGTCGCCCCCAAAGTCAGTCTGCCCATCGGATGGGCAGTCTTTCATTGTATAATGGCCATTGGAGTTTCGCAATCCGGTCAGCGTTGTGCTTCAAACCGCTAATTTACTATTTTCATCCGCCTTGACCGGTACAAAACCTGAGGGTTTTGGAAGGCCGATCAGGAGCGTACGATGACATTTGAATCTCTGGGCTTATCGCCCGAGTTGCTGCGCGCAGTGGCAGACCAAGGTTACACCGAACCATCCCCCATCCAGGCGCAAGCCATTCCCGTTATCTTGGCTGGACAAGACGTACAGGCCGCCGCGCAAACCGGCACCGGTAAAACGGCGGGTTTCACGTTGCCCATTTTGCAACGCTTGCAACCTCTGGCCAACACCAGCGTGTCGCCTGCTAAGCATCCCATTCGCTGCCTGGTATTAACACCCACGCGTGAATTGGCCGCCCAAGTGGAAGCCAGTGTTAAAACCTACAGCAAATATATCCCCCTGCGCTCCACGGTTATTTATGGTGGTGTGAATATGGACCCGCAAATTAAGGCACTGCAAGGGGGCGTGGAAATTGTCGTGGCCACCCCCGGTCGTCTGCTGGATCACGTGCAGCAACGCACCATTAATTTGTCGCAAGTGGAAATTTTGGTGTTGGACGAAGCGGACCGCATGCTGGATATGGGCTTTATCCCCGATATTCGCCGCATCGTGGCTTTGCTGCCGGCGCGTCGACAAAACCTTTTGTTCTCAGCGACGTTTTCTGATGACATCAAGAAGCTCTCTGGTGGTCTGCTCACCACACCGGTCACCATTGAAGTGGCGCGCCGTAACGCCACGGCTGATTTGGTGCGTCAAGTGGTGTATCACGCCCATAAGGACCGCAAGCGCGAATTGCTCACCCATCTTATTCGCACATTGCCCATCGAACAAGCCATTGTGTTTATGCGCACCAAGCATGGCGCCAATCGGTTATGCAGCCAGCTGGTGCGCGATGGCATTAATGCCGAAGCCATTCACAGTGATAAAACCCAAGCCCATCGCACGCAAAGCTTAACGGACTTTAAAGGCGGGCAAGTGAAGATTCTGGTGGCCACGGACATTGCGGCACGGGGCTTGGATGTGGACCAGATGCCCTATGTGGTGAATTATGAATTACCTCATGTGCCGGAAGATTATGTGCACCGCATAGGCCGCACCGGACGTGCGGGCAGCCCGGGCAATGCCATCTCACTGGTGTGCGATGAAGAGTCGCGTGAGTTGGCTGAAATTGAAAAGCTCATCAAAACCAAAATTGAACTGGTGGCCATAGAAGGCTTTGACCAACCGGGCTTGAGTGAGGGCGGTGCTCGCGAAGCACGCGGCCCCCGTTCAGGGGAGGGCACCACGTCACATCGCGAGCGCCCCGTCCATCGCGAACGGCCTGCACGTGAGGAACGATCGGCGCGCAGCGAAGCGCCGCACAACTCTGCACCGCGCACAACTGAGGCCGAATTGCCCCGTGCAGCCGCTAATGAAAAACCCGTGCGCCGCACGCAAGATGACTCCACGCGCCCCAGCGCCTCGCAATCCCATTTTAGCCGCCCACCCATAGCCAGCTTAGGCAAGAAACCCCGCGAGGTGCCCGCCTTGCTGGGGGGTTTTCCTAAAAAACCTGCGTAACAGTCCGCCATGAACGCCCCCATTACGCGCGCAGAACTATTGACCCAATTGGCCCGTTGCGTGCCGGTGGAGGCTATCCTCTCAGAGACTGAGGATATGCGCCCCTTCGAAACCGATGGCTTAACCGCCTATCGGCAAACCCCATATGTGGTGGTACTGCCCAGCACCGAAGCGCAAGTGCAGGCTATTCTGGCGCTCTGTAATTCAGTGGGCGTGCCCGTGGTGGCGCGTGGTTCGGGCACCGGTCTCTCGGGCGGCGCGCTACCCCATGCAGAAGGTGTTTTACTCTCCTTATCAAAATTCATGCGCATTCTGGATATCGACCCCTTGGCCCGCACGGCACGGGTGCAGCCGGGTGTACGCAACTTGGCCATTTCAGAAGCCGTAGCGCCTTTGGGGCTGTATTACGCGCCCGATCCCTCCTCGCAAATCGCCTGCAGTATTGGCGGCAACGTGGCGGAGAATTCTGGTGGCGTGCATTGCTTAAAATACGGCCTCACGGTGCACAACATCCTGAAGGTGCGTGCGGTGACCATGGCCGGTGAATTGGTGGAGTTGGGTTCCGATGCGCTGGATTCTGTGGGATACGATTTGATGGCGCTGATTACCGGCAGCGAAGGGTTGCTGGCCGTCATCACCGAAGTCACCGTTAAGTTGTTGCCCAAACCACAAAAAGCGCAGGCCATATTGGCCGCTTTTGATGATGTGGAAAAAGCCGGCGATGCGGTGGCGCGTATTATTGCCGCCGGCATTATTCCCGCCGGCCTTGAAATGATGGATGGCCCGGCTACGCGCGCGGCCGAAGCCTTTGTACACGCCGACTACCCCTTGGATGCTGAGGCGTTATTGATTTGCGAATCAGATGGCACGCCCGAAGAAGTAACGGACGAAATAGCGCGTATGAAAACCATCTTGGAAGATTCGGGTGCCATTGAAATTCGCTATTCTTACGATGAAGCGCAACGCCTTAAATTCTGGGCCGGGCGCAAGGCCGCCTTCCCCGCGGTGGGGCGCTTGGCACCGGACTACTACTGCATTGATGGCACTATTCCACGGCGCTCATTGGGTATGGTGCTCAAACGCATTTATGAAATGTCTCACGAATTTGGGCTGGAAGTATGTAATGTATTTCATGCCGGCGATGGCAACTTGCACCCGCTTATTTTGTTTGATGCCTCTAAGCCCGGTGAATTTGAACGCACGGAAGAGTATGCCGGCAAAATTTTAGAACTGTGCGTAGAAGTGGGCGGCACCATTACCGGTGAGCATGGTGTGGGTGTGGAAAAAATTAACCAAATGTGTGTGCAGTTTAGCGTCGAGGCCTTGCAAATGTTCCATGGCGTAAAGGCCGCCTTCGATCCATTGGGCTTATTAAACCCCGGTAAGGGCGTGCCTTCTTTGCACCGCTGCGCTGAGTTGGGGCGCATGCATGTGCACCACAACCAATTGCCGCACCCAGACTTACCACGCTTCTAATGAATATCCTTTTACAGTCCCTCATGGACCAAGTGCGCAGCGCGCACGATGCAGCCATACCCCTCACCATTCAAGGCGGTGGCAGTAAAGGGTTTTGGGTAAAGGCAGAAGCGCCTCAGACACTCAATATAAAACCCTATACGGGGGTGGTGGATTACGAACCCAGCGAGCTGGTCATCACCGTGCGTGCGGGTACCCCCTTGAGTGAGGTAGAAAATTTACTCGCGGCAAACAATCAGATGTTGGGGTTTGAGCCGCCGCACTATGCACCTACAGCCACCTTGGGGGGTGCTGTGGCCAGCGGCCTTTCAGGGCCACGCCGTGCCAATGCCGGTTCTGTGCGCGATTTTGTATTGGGTGCGCGCATTATGGATGGTCAGGGGCGTGACCTCTCTTTTGGCGGGCGGGTGATTAAAAATGTGGCGGGTTTTGATGTGTCGCGCTTAATGGCTGGTGCCTTGGGTACCTTGGGCGTGTTAACTGAAGTGTCGTTAAAAGTAATACCGCGTCCACAATTTGAAACCACTCTTGAATGGGCCTTACCTGAGGCCGCGGCCATTATTCGCATGAACGAATGGGGCGGCCAGCCTCTGCCGGTGTCCGCCACTAGTTTTTACAACGGTCAATTGCGTGTGCGTCTTTCAGGGGCTGAAGTGAGCGTGCGATCTGCCATGCGGCAATTGGGAGGCGAAGTGGTGAATGAGGCCGATGCTTGGTGGCTGTCGGTGCGCGAACAGAGCGCACCGTGTTTTACCAGTGCACGTCCCTTATGGCGTTTGAGTGTGCGCAGCACGGCAACACCCTTAGGGCTATCGGGTGCCTCCTTAATTGAATGGGGTGGGGCGCTGCGCTGGATCGCCTCCGATCATGCGCCGGCACAAATTCAAAAAGCAGCCCAAGACATGGGCGGTCACGCTTTGCAATTTCGCAATGGCCACCCCGCACGGCCTCATTTTGCACCATTAAATCCGGTATTGGCGCAATTAAACCAGCGCCTCAAACAAAGCTTCGACCCCAAAGGGATATTAAACCCTGGTCTGATGGCTGGTTTCTGATTATGTTCTCTACGCTCGATCCCCAATTTTTAGCAACACCGGATGGGCAGGAAGCCGAACGCATTTTGCGTTCCTGCGTGCATTGTGGATTTTGCTTAGCCACCTGCCCCACCTATCAATTGTTGGGTGATGAGTTAGACAGCCCACGCGGGCGCATCTACTTGATGAAAAGCTTAATGGAAGGGCAGCCCGTATCGCATCTCACGCAACGTCATCTGGACCGCTGCCTCACTTGTCGCGCTTGCGAGAGCACCTGTCCCTCAGGGGTGCAATATGGACGCTTGGTGGACATTGGCCGCATGCTCACCAGCACGCGCGTGAAACGTTCGCTCAAAGACAGGTTAAAGCGCACGCTGCTTAAAACCGTATTGTTAAAACCAATCTTGTTCAACTCATTATTGTGGATGGGTCAACAGGTACGCCGCTTATTACCGCGCCACTTGGCACGACAGATTCCTGCCCCACAATCGGCCGGTGTTTGGCCGTCACCCCGTCACCCCCGTTACATGGTGGTGTTGGAGGGCTGTGTGCAACCAGCCTTAGCGCCCAACATTAATGCCGCCACCGCACGGCTGCTGGATGTTTTGGGTATTTCATTGATTCGCGCTCGCAGGGCCGGTTGTTGTGGAGCTGTGTCGCAACATTTGGGTGATGAGCACGGGGCGCTGGAGGCCATGCGGCGCAACATTGATGCGTGGTGGCCCTGGGTGGAAGAGGGTATTGAAGCCATTGTGATGACAGCCAGCGGTTGCGGCACCCAAGTAAAAGAGTATGGGCATTTGTTGCGCAATGACCCGGCCTACTCAGTCCGCGCCCAACAGATTTCAGCGCTCACGCGCGACGTGTCTGAAGTGTTAGCGGTGGAATTGGGGCAACAGTTGCTGGCTCAATTAGGGGCTCGCTCTCTGTTTAACGCCCCTGCGCAAGCCATCGCTTTTCAAGCCCCTTGCTCACTGCAGCATGGTCAAAAAATAAAAGGGGTGGTGGAGTCCTTACTCAGCGCTGCAGGAGCCACGCTAACGGCGGTGCCGGACAGTCATTTATGTTGTGGCTCGGCGGGCACCTATTCTATTTTACAGCCCGCGCTAAGCCATCAATTGCAGCAGAATAAACTAAAGGCCTTGCACAGCGGAAAACCCGATCTCATTTTAAGTGCCAATATCGGCTGCCTAACTCACCTGGCTTCGGGTACAGACACGCCCGTGCGCCATTGGGTGGAATGGTTGGATGAACGTTTAGCGGGACACCACTAGGGCCACACCTAAGGCCACCAACGCCATGCCCCCCATGGCGGGCCAGGTAAGCGTTTCATCAAAACAGACAAAGGCAATCAAAGCCGTTACCGGCGGCACCAGGTACAGTAAGCTTGATACCCGCGAAGCAGCCCCGTCGCGAATGAGTCGATACAGTAACGCCACGGCTCCTAATGAGAGCGCCAGCACAGACCAGGTGAGAGCCAAAATGAAGGGTGCGGACCAAATGACTTCCCGCGTCTCAAAGGCGTAAGCCAACGCTGCGTAACAAAGGCCGGAAGCCCCATATTGCAAGACGCCCCCGGTGCGCAGATCCACCGCGGCGAAAAAGCGTTTTTGATACACAGTGCCCAAGCTGATACTCACCAAGGCCATGCAAGCCGCCACAGCGGAGGTGAAGGTTAAGTCCGCCAAGGACATGCGATGCCCCAATACCAACAGCAACCCCAGCAGCCCCACACCCAAACCCACCCATTGGCGCTTGCCAACCCTTTCATTTAAAAACAGAACAGCGGCTACGGAAGTGAGTACCGGTTGCATGCCCACAATAAGAGACACCATGCCCGCGGGCATGCCGTGACTGATGGCGTAGAACACGCCGCCCAAGTAGCCGCCATGCACCAGTAATCCCGCCACGGTGACATGCAGCGCAGCTAAGGGGTTGGGCGGCCAAGGGGCGCGGGTGATCCAGGCAAAGAGCAGCAAGGCCAAGGCCGCTAAGCCCATGCGAATGGCCAAGAAAGTCATGGGTTCGGCATAAGGCAGACCGTATTTGGCGCCAATAAAGCCCGTGGCCCATAACGCTACGAATAAGGCAGGAATAGCCTTAATCCAAATTTTTTTCAGGGCGGACACCATTATTTACGATAAAAGAATATTTTTTTTAATGATTTTGGGATAATTTGCTTGAATTTATGATCTTACTGCCTCAAATTCACCTCATGGCCCCCTAGGGGCGGTTCAGTCTATCAGGAAAATATGATTGCATTACGCCGAGGTCGAGACAGAGGACATGCCAACCATGGTTGGCTGGATTCTTACCACAGTTTCTCATTTGCCGACTATTACGATCCGGCTCATATGGGCTTTAGCGTGCTGCGCGTCATTAATGAAGACCATATTGCCCCAGGAATGGGCTTTGGCACCCACCCTCATCGCGATATGGAGATTGTCACCTTCGTATTAGAGGGCGCCTTAAAGCATGAAGACAGCATGGGCAATGGGTCTGTTATTCGTCCCGGCGACGTGCAGCGCATGACGGCGGGCACAGGAGTGACCCATAGCGAATTTAATGTCTCCAAAACCGATCCGGTGCACCTCTTGCAAATTTGGCTGCTGCCCGCCGAGCGCAACTTAACACCAGGCTATGAGCAAAAATCATTTTCTGAAGCTGAGCGTCAGTCGCAATTGCGCGTCATCGCGTCTCCCGATGGGCGTAAGGGCTCCGTCACATTGCACCAAGACGCTTCCATCTACGCGGGTGTATTGGGCGAGGATGATACTTTGGAATATCGTTTTGCCACGGGGCGTCGGGGTTACTTACAAGTGGCGCAGGGCGATCTGGTGCTGGATGGCCACTTGTTGCGAGCAGGTGATGCCGCACGGATTTCACAGGCTGATCGTATTTCGTTGGGCTCGCCTAAGCGTGCTGAAATTTTATTGTTCGACTTGCCTTAAGCCTCTGTGGAATTATCCAAACCTCTTATCCAAGCCACCTTGCTGCGCCGTTACAAACGCTTCTTGGCGGATGTGCGCCTAAGTGATGGCCAAGAGATGACTGTGCATGTGCCCAATACCGGTTCTATGTTGGGCTGCGTGGAGGCCGGTTTGTCTGTGGGCTTAAGCGACTCCGGTAATTTGGAGCGCAAATACCGCTTCACCTGGGAGACCGTTAGAGTGGCGGGCGCCCACGTGGGCGTGAATACCCATCGGGCCAATGCTCTGGTGGGTGAGGCCATTACCAATGGGGTACTCACACAGTTGGCAGGATATACCGAGCAACGGGCTGAAGTACGCTTTGGTGAAGAGGCCAGCCGTATTGATTGGTTGCTCACGCACCCCAAGAAACCCGATTGTTATGTGGAAGTTAAAAATGTCACCGCTGCTGTGGAAAAGGGCGTCGCATTGTTTCCCGATGCGGTGAGTGAACGGGGCACCAAGCATTTGCGCGAACTCATGCGCATGGTGGAAGAGGGCCGGCGCGCGGTATTGATCTTTTGTGTGCAGCGTGATGATGTGTTTGAGGTGCGCCCAGCGGATGCCATTGACCCCCTCTATGGAAAAACCTTGCGTCACGCGTTGGCGGCAGGGGTGGAGGCGTATGCTTGGCGCGCCAAGTTTGAACCAATGGCCATTTATTTGGCTGATTGCATCCCGGTGGTATGTCCGTGAAGGGCTCGTCCATACGGATTTGGGGTGGTATTAGGCCCTATTTTGTTGCAATATAGAAGTTTAAGCGCCACCCATTATTGGGTTTTGAATTGAGTTGAAAGTACAGGAGAAGAATGTCATGACGCACGCCATCCGATTTCATCAAACAGGCGGTCCTGAAGTACTGAAATGGGAGTCTGTGGAAGTGGGCGAACCCGGCCCCGGACAAGTACGACTGCAGCATCGCTCTGTGGGGCTTAACTACATTGACGTATATCACCGCAGTGGTCTGTACCCCGTGCCGTTGCCTGCTATTTTGGGATTAGAAGCCGCCGGTGTGGTGGAGGCCATTGGGCCTGACGTTACAGAAGTGCGCGTAGGTGATCGCGTGGCCTACGCCTCAGGTCCTATGGGGGCCTATACGGAAGCCCGCTTAATGCCCGCCAATCGCCTGGTGATTATTCCCGGTGTTATCTCGGATGGTCAAGCGGCCGCCATGATGCTGCAAGGGCTCACGGCTCAATATTTATTGCGTCGCACCTACCCTGTTAAGCAAGGCGATACGATTTTAATTCATGCCGCTGCCGGCGGTGTGGGGTTAATCTTATGCCAATGGGCCAAGCATTTGGGCGCTACGGTAATTGGCACCGTAAGCACTGAGGAGAAGGCAGTTTTGGCGCGTGCCAACGGATGCGATCACACCATTCTCTACACCAGTGAAGATTTTCAGGCGCGGGTTATGGAGATCACCAACGGTCAGAAAGTGCAGGTGGTGTACGACTCGGTGGGCCGTGACACCTTCGATAAATCCTTGGACTGCTTAGCGCCCTTAGGGATGTTGGCCCTGTTTGGTCAAGCCTCAGGATCAGTGCCGCCCTTTGACTTAAGCGCTCTGTCTGTGAAAGGCTCACTTTTTATTACGCGTCCCACCATAGCCACCTACACAGCCAAGCGTTCGGATTTATTGGCCAGTGCGGCAGAATTGTTTGAAGTGGTGGAGCAAGGTATTGTGAAAATTTCTATTAATCAGCGCTACCCTTTGCGTGATGCCGTGCGCGCGCATCATGACCTAGAAGCCCGCAAAACCACAGGCTCTACAATCTTTACCGTGTAATGTATTAGCGACGCGCAGGCCTCGCAGCTTGTGCGTTCGTTAAATCAATGGCGTGGTATCAGAACGTTGTTCACCAAAGTTATCCACCCAACTCACCGTCACGGCATCACCCGCTTTTGCGTTGCGCACCTTAAAAGCCAGTACAGGGTTAGCGGAGAGCGCGATGTTGGTATGCCCCTCCACCGCACGACGTCCTGCCACATCCACGGTGATGCTTTGAATGTAATGCGCAGGAATAAGCTTGCCGCTGTCAGGATCTTTGCGCAAACCGGTTTCGTTGGGGTGCTTAATCAGAATGCGAATATCGGCAATACCCCCCTTCATCTGGGCGCGAATTTTTATGGGTTCCGTCATGAGGCTCTCCGTAATTAACTGCCGCAACCACCCGCGGTAATTTTGATTTCAGTAGTGGCGTGATAGGCCTGGCCGTTGGCCATGGCCACCACACGAATGGTGGACGTTTCGGCAAAGCGCAGACGGATGCCCATTTCAGGCAAGGCGTCTGGTAAAAAATCGAAAGCCGCCGCCAAAGGGAATGGGTTCTTATCAATAAAGAAGAGTAGGCGTGTGGTGTTGGGCACATGGCTTTCTGCATCGATGGGTACTACCGCCCCATCTTCGGCGGAGGCCGGCGCTTTAATAATCACGTCGGCACTTTCAACGCTGTGCTCGGCACCCATTTGTGCCATGGCATCTGCCAGGTTTTTATTTTTAAAGGCGGCCAGACGGTCTTCAGCACTCCAGGCACGCAACGGAGACAGCAGGCCCGTCACCGCCAAAACTGCCAATGCGCTGCCGGTGGCCAACCCCCTAAGAAGCGTGCGTCGCAACAGGTTCATAAGAAATCTCCGCAAAATTATAATGTTATAACTATAAATTGGATGGTTGCTGAGCCTACCACAACCGCAACCAGAGTCAGTTCAGGGTATTATTACACCTTGAGCGGTAACAGATGGTTTGAAATGGTATTGAAACCAGAGGAATGAAGCATGAATGTTGATAAAGAATTGGATGCGCGAGGCCTTAGTTGCCCCTTGCCAATTTTGAAGACCAAGAAATCCTTGTCGGACATGCTCTCGGGGCAGGTTTTAAAGGTATTGGCCAGCGATAAGGGTGCGCCACGTGATATGCAGGCTTTTGCCAACCAAACCGGCCATGTCTTACTGTCCAGCGAAGAGGCTGCGGGCGAATACATCTTTTTATTTCAGAAAAAATAACGCAGCTGACCTGAAGGAATATACGCAATGAAAAAGATGGCGCTAATCGCCTCCAAAGGAACGCTCGACATGGCGTACCCACCTTTTATTTTGGCCTCTACGGCTGCAGCTTTGGGGTTTGAGGTACAGGTATTTTTTACCTTCTACGGTCTGCAGCTGTTGCGCCACGATCTTTCTCACGTGAAAATCAGCCCCTTGGCCAATCCCGCCATGCCCATGCCCGTCCCCATGCCGGTGATGGTGCAGATGCTGCCGGGAATGGAATCCATGGCCACCGCTATGATGAAAAGTAAGTTGAAGAAAAAAGGGGTGGCATCTTTGGAAGAATTGCGTGATCTTTGCGTGGAAGCCGGCGTGAAGTTTGTGGCCTGTCAGATGACGGTGGACTTGTTCGATTTTAAAAAGAGCGACTTCATTCAGGAGGCTGAATGGGGTGGAGCGGCCACCTTCTTGGAGTTTGCCGGTGAGGCAGATGTTTCTTTGTTTATTTAGCCATGGTTAATCGCGCCAGCCCGGTTCATTTCGTTCCTTCTAGCGTCGTACCCCTTTATGGCATCCTCTAGCATGTTGGGTCGCGTTTACTTAGTAGGCGCGGGTCCTGGTGAACCTGATTTACTGACTCTGCGTGCCTTTAAGTTAATTCAAGAGGCTGACGTGGTGCTGTACGACAATTTGGTGTCGAAAGAGATTGTCGCCTTAATCCCCTCTGGTGCAGAACTAATCTTTGTGGGTAAAAGTTTAAATAACCACACCATGCCACAAGAGACCATTAACGAATTACTGGTGCGCTTGGCGCGCGAAGGTCGTTCGGTATTGCGCTTAAAAGGGGGCGACCCTTTTATTTTTGGGCGCGGCGGTGAGGAAATAGAAACCTTAAGCGAGAACGGCATTCAATTTGAAGTGGTGCCGGGTATTACCGCTGCCACAGGTGTTGCAGCTTACGCAGGCATCCCCCTCACGCATCGCGATCATGCACAATCATGCGTATTTGTTACGGGTCATATTAAAGAGGGTGTTGTGGAGCTGGACTGGACGCAATTGGCACGCCCTCACCAAACCGTGGTGGTGTATATGGGCTCGCAGGGGTTGCAGATGATTTGCGCACAACTCATTATTCATGGCTTAAGTGCTGAAACACCTGCTGCCATTGTGCAGCAGGGCACCACCCTTAACCAGCGAGTAGTAGTGGGCACATTACAAACGCTTCATGAAAAAGCAAAAGCGGCCGAACTGAAAGCGCCTACTCTGATCATTGTGGGGGGTGTGGTGGGTTTGCGTGCCAAACTGGGCTGGTTTAACCCCATTGTGGGGTAACGGGGCTAAAAGGAGGCAATGGCCTTCATCACCAGCGCCGCCCCCACCATTAAGCATAGACCACCAAAAAGAAGATGCACCCGTGCTTCAGAAATGCGGGGCACGAGCATGCGTCCCAACACCATACCCAAAATGGCTCCCCATAAGAAGGGGGCCGCTATGTGCCAATTCATTTCTCCCGCCGCCATCCATTGCAATACCCCCCCTGCGGACACGATGGTGAGCACCATGAGTGATGTGGCCGAAACGGCCTGCATGGGTAAGGTGGTGTGACGGCGTAAGGCGGGGACCAACACAAAACCACCCCCCAAACCCAGCAAGCCCGATAGGAAACCAGCCAACAGACCAGTGCGCGTCATCACCCATAAACAGGGTTTGTTCCAAATAAATCGCTTGTTGGTTGGGTTAATGGTACAGGCAGGTTCCTTGTCGCGCGCGATGGCTTTGCCGCGCCAATAGCGAAGCCCCAAGTAACCCAATACTCCGGCAAAAAACAGCAACAATGGCGTATTGGGGATGACATGGGAGGCATATATCCCCAAGGGCGAGAACAGTAACCCTGCTGCAGAGAGAAGCAATGCGGCGCGATAACGCACCTGACCTGAGCGCAGGCCCATGATGGTGCCCACCAAAGCGGCCATGGTGATAGACAATAATGAAATAGGGGCTGCTGCGCTAACCGATTGGTGCAGCACCAACATGAGCAGCGGCGCCGCCACAATGCCGCCCCCCGCACCAGTAAGGCCTAATAAGAGCCCTGTGGTAACACCCAGCAATGTGGGAAGGGCTATCTCCATAACCGGATCATGGGTCTTATTTTTTGCTGGGCTTACAAAACTGTGCTTGCAAGGTGTTGATAATGGCTATAGATTCGGGGCTGGCCAGCTTGTAATAGATATGCTTGCCCGCGCGCCGCGTGGCCACTAGCCCTTCATCGCGCAGCACCCCCAGCTGTTGTGACAGAGTGGGCTGATGAATGTCCAGCGCCACCTCCATATCGCTAACGCAGCATTCCCCCTCGGCCAGATGGCACAGCAGAAGCAATCGGTCTGGATTGGCCAATACCTTTAATAAACCACAGGCCCGGCCCGCAGACGCGTAGAGTTGAGCAAAATCCGATTGTGCGATGGTTTTGGCCATAACCGTTCTTGAGTGAAATAATTGTTAATACTTGACATTATAGCATATAACATTATATAAAGTTAAATAATGTATTCCAAACGAATTTTAATGGGTCAACCTATGAAACTGCTATCTCTACAAACACTCATCAGCGCGTCATGGTGTTTTGGCTTCGCCCTCCTTAGACCTGGTGGGAGAGCTGTCACGCGACCACCTTACGGGTAGCGGCGATTATGGCGCCGCCAGCAATGCCAGCCGTGCTGCGTTAATTGGCATACAGATAACCATCCCGCTCTATAGTGGCGGCATGCGCAGCGCCAAGCATGATGAAAGTGAGGCCCTGGCGCGCAAAGCGTTTATTGAAGCAGATCGCGCACAGCAACAAATTATATTGCAGACGCGCAGCGCATGGTTGGGACTTAACACGGGAAAAGGGCGGGTGCAGGCCTTAGCGGCATCGCTTAAGGCCAGTGAAGCCCGTTTAAACGCCACTCGCTTGGGCCGTCAGGTGGGAGATCGCAGCACTTTGGATTTATTAAATGCTGAGAATGATGCAGCCAATGCACGATTGTCGTTGCTGCAAGCGCGCATCGCTTTGATTATGGATCGATTGCGTCTTTGGTCATTGACAGGGCAGTTGGACGAAGCACAGTTACAGCAGGTTAATCGAGTACTTCAAAAATAAATTAAAATGTAAAAAATGGAGGCTATATGGCGCATATTGTGATTTTGGGAGCGGGAACCGGTGGATTACCTGCAGCTTACGAACTGAGTGCAAAATGTGGAAGCGCACATCGCATCACGGTCGTGAATGCGGTGGCTTCTGTGGAAGGTCTGTGCAATCCGCGCGCTGTTTTTGTGGCGTTACCGCAAATTCCGCCACGAAATGCCAATTGGTTTAAAGTGGGCCGTTGGGCATGAGTATTTTTTCAAAATTTTTTTCATCTAAAGGCGGAGCTAAGCCGCCCGTAGAGTTTCCGGCTGAAGCCTGTTTGATTGATGTGCGTTCACCAGAAGAGTATGCTCATGGCCATATTGAGGGCGCCGTTAACATCCCACTAAATGTGCTGAACCAAATGATTGATAAAACAATTCCCGATCACAATACGCCACTTATTTTATGCTGTCGCTCTGGCATGCGTTCAAGCCAAGCGGTTTCATTATTGCGCGAGTTGGGTTATCAGAACATACTGAATGGTGGTGGTTTGCACGGATTGGCCCAGCAAATGAACAAGCGCATACAGGCTAAACAGTAATCGTTAAACAACAGAGGGATATATCATGAACAATAATGTGGGTGGTATTGATCGTATTTTGCGTATCGTGATTGGCGGTGGTTTGGTTGCTGCAGCCACTACAGGGCACATTGGTATTTGGGGCTGGATTGGCGTCGTTCCGTTATTCACAGGCATTCTGGGTTTTTGCGGCGCCTATAAGCTGCTGGGCATGTCCACTTGCCCTCTTAAGAAGTAATCTCTTAAGTCGCTAACGCACTCAGACGTAACGCGCCAAAAAAGCGCGCTCTAGTCCGGTGGGCAGGGGGATGCGCACTTCGTGCCCGCTGCCCGGCGCCACGGTGGCGGGTGCGCCATCGCGTCCCACGAGTGAATTCAAAACAAGTTCTTGGTTGCCGCTGGGGTGAATAATTTCAAGGCGATCCCCCACTGAGAACTTATTTTTCACTTCCACACGCGCCATTCCATCTGCGTCATAACCCAACACGTTTCCCACATATTGACTGCGCGACGATTCTGAATGGCCCTTTAGGTAGTTTTGGTAGTCTTGGTCGGGATGACGGTCGTAAAAGCCGCCGGTGTAACCGCGATTGGCCAATCCTTCTAAATTGCTTAGTAAGGCGGGGTCCAAGGGGCGTCCAGCTACAGCATCATCAATGCCTTGGCGGTATGATTGACAGGTGCGCGCCACGTAATAGGCAGACTTGGTACGCCCTTCAATTTTTAGGGAATTGACACCAATATCCACTAAGCGTTGCACATGCTCGATGGCACGCAAATCTTTTGAATTGAGAATGTAGGTGCCATGCTCATCTTCTTCAATGGGCATGTATTGGCCAGGACGCATGGATTCCTCCAGCAAATGCACATCCCCTGAAGCATCTTCAAAGCCTGCTTTAATTTTGTAATCCCAACGGCAGGAATTGGTGCAGCTGCCTTGGTTGGGGTCGCGATGGTTAAAGTAGCCCGACAGTAAGCAGCGCCCTGAATAAGCGATGCACAGCGCCCCATGAATAAAAACTTCCAATTCCATGTCAGGGGACTCTTGGCGAATTTCGGCCACTTCATCCAAAGACAATTCGCGCGACAAAATAACTCGCTCAATACCAAACTGTTTCCAAAATTTAATGGCGGCATAGTTTACGGTATTGGCTTGCACCGATAGGTGAATGGGCATGTCTGGCCAATGCTCGCGCACCATCATGATAAGGCCGGGGTCTGCCATAATAAGTGCGTCGGGTTTTAGGGCAATGACCGGGGTAATGTCTTCAAGGTAGGTTTTAACCTTAGCGTTATGCGGCAACACATTGCTTACCAAGAAAAACTTTTTACCCAATTCATGGGCGCGATTAATCCCTTCCGCCAGGCTTTCCAGTTTACCGAATTCATTGTTGCGCACGCGCAAGCTGTAGCGTGGTTGACCCGCGTAGATGGCATCGGCACCAAAGGCAAAAGCTGTTTCCAACATTTCCATGGAGCCCACAGGAGCCAGTAATTCGGGCGCAGGCCATTTAGTGGACATGGTTAAGATAACTGATCAGTCCGATGGGTGTATCAATCATGGCTTGCGCATTCCATTGTTCGGGGGGGCGGCCAGAGCCCAGATAACCATAGCGCGCCACAATGCCCGGCATACCTGCAGCACGTGCCGCTTGCATGTCGCGTTCATCATCGCCCACGTAGATCAAGGTTTGAGGGGCCAATTCCATTTCCTGAGCCGCACCCAAAAGCGGGTCTGGGAAGGGTTTGGGTTTGGCGTAGCTGTCGCCGCTTACCACACAAGAAGCGCGATCCATTAACCCCAAACGCTCTACCAAAGGGTCGGTGAAACGTGTCAGTTTATTGGTCACAATACCCCAGGGAATTTTATGTGTATCAAGGTGGTCGAGTAGCTCAGGAATTCCTGTAAAGAGAGCAGTCTTGCGACATAGGTTTTCCATATACAGCGCTAAAAATTGTTCACGCAATTCTTCAAAATAAACATCACCGGGCTTGCTACCAAAGCCTTCTTCAATCAGTCCGCGCGCACCATGAGAGGCTTGTGGACGCAAGCGCTCTAAGGTTAAGGGCTCGCGGTCATAACGCAAGAGTAAGGCGTTTAAGGCGTAGGCTAAGTCAGGAGCAGTGTCGGCTAAGGTGCCATCTAAATCGAATAAGACGCCTTGGATCATGGTTTACGTGTTTGCATTAAGTAATTCACGCTAATGTCTTGGCCCAAGGAGTAGGTTTTTCTGAGTGGGTGATAACTCATGCCCTTAAAACCGGTAACCTCTAGGCCTGCAGCGCGGGCCATTTGGGCCAGTTCAGAGGGTTTAATAAATCGTGCGTAATCGTGCGTGCCCTTGGGCAGCATTTTTAGCACATATTCCGCGCCTATTACGGCCATTAAATATGATTTTGGGTTGCGGTTTAAGGTGGAAAAAAAAGCCTGCCCACCGGGTTTTAGTAGGTCTGCACAGGCCTGCATGATGCTGGCCGGGTCTGGTACATGCTCCAACATTTCCATACAAGTCACCGCATCAAACTGACCGGCTTGTGCGGCGGCCATTTGTTCCGCGCTGATCAGTTGATAATCCACCTGGGCGCCGGTTTCCAGTAAATGCAGACGGGCCACGGTAAGAGGTTTTTCAGCCAGGTCGATGCCGGTGACCTGTGCGCCACGCAGCGCCAGGCTCTCGGCCAAGATACCCCCACCACAACCCACATCAATGACGCGCTTAGCCCCTAGTTTTAATGCATCCTCAATCCAACCCAGACGCAAAGGATTAATGTCGTGCAGGGGCTTAAAATCGCTCTGGGGGTCCCACCAACGGTGGGCCAGAGCGCTGAATTTAGCCAGTTCGGCCGGATCAAGATTGAGACCGGCGTCCGCAGAGGAGGTCATGAGCGGTCTCGTTTCAAGATTATTGGTTGGTGTCGATGGTAATCACTGCGCGACGGTTTTGGGCGCGACCTTCGGCAGTAGCGTTGCTGGCCACGGGGTCATGCAAACCATGCCCTCCTACGCTGATTAAGTCTACAGGAACGCCTTTGGTCACCAAATAGGATTTCACTGCATTGGCCCGTCGTAAGGAGAGTTTATCGTTGTAAGCCACTGTGCCCACAGAATCCGTATGTCCCACCACATTGATGTGTTTAATCCCTATGGCGCCACCGCCTGCGGTGGTTTCCTTGAGTTCATTGTCGATGGCAGTACGGCCTGCGGGTTTTACCACCGATTTATCGAAATCAAACAATGCATCTGCTGCGAGGGTAATGACCATATGAGCGGGAGCTGGCGCAGGCATTGCAACAGGTGCCGGCGCAGGGGCTGCAACGGGCATCGCCACAGGAGCGGGGGCCGGTACGGCTTGACCGCATTCAGGGGTAGGGTTTCGGGTGACGTGATTGGCACCCAAACCCCAGCACTCGTTAAAATTGTCACGAACCACAACGCCGTCTGAGGAACGCACGAAGGCAGGGTAAAGGGTTTCATCCGCGGCCAAGGCGCTGCCGGCGGCTAGCAGAAGGACGGTGACAAAAGCTGCTTTTCGCATGATTTTTTCCTATAAATTTCAATGTTTAAGACAATACCCAAGGTTCATTATATGTTAAAATTAGCCTGTTATAAAACAACATAAACCGCAGCGTTAAATAATATTGCCTATGATCCCATTTGCCAAGGAAACACTCCCCGTCAGCCTCGAAGATGAAATGCGTCGTTCCTATCTGGAATACGCCATGAGCGTCATTGTGGGACGGGCTCTGCCCGATGTTCGGGATGGACTAAAACCGGTGCATCGGCGCGTGTTGTTTGCCATGCACGAACTCTCCAACGATTACAACAAGCCCTATAAAAAATCGGCTCGTATCGTGGGGGATGTGATCGGTAAGTACCATCCTCACGGCGATACAGCGGTGTATGACGCCATTGTGCGCATGGCGCAAAATTTTTCCTTGCGCTATCCCCTAGTGGACGGGCAAGGTAACTTCGGTTCTGTAGACGGCGATAACCCAGCAGCCATGCGCTACACCGAAATCCGCATGTCGCGCATCACCCATGAGTTGTTGGCTGATATCGATCGCGATACGGTTAACTTTGGCCCCAATTACGACGGCTCTGAAAAAGAACCGCTCATCCTGCCGGCCAAGTTTCCCAATCTGTTGGTGAATGGCTCCTCTGGTATCGCCGTGGGGATGGCCACCAACATTCCACCCCATAACCTCAATGAGGTGGTGGATGCCTGCCTGGCTGTGCTCGCCAACCCCGACATTTCTATTGATGATTTAATCGCCATCGTACCGGCACCGGATTTCCCCACGCACGGCATTATTTACGGCACCGCCTCTGTGCGACAGGGTTATTTAACCGGTCGCGGCCGCGTCTTGATGCGCGCACGCACCCATGTGGAAGATATTGACAAGGTAGGTGGTCGCCAAGCCATTATTGTAGATGAGCTGCCCTACCAGGTGAATAAAGCCAATTTGATTATCAAGATTGCTGAACTGGTGCGTGAAAAACGCATTGAAGGCATTTCAGATCTGCGTGATGAATCAGATAAATCCGGCATGCGCATGGTGATTGAGTTAAAGCGCAGCGAAATGCCCGAAGTGGTCTTGAACAACCTCTACAAGCTTACCCAGCTGCAAGATTCCTTCGGCATGAACATGGTGGCGCTGGTGGATAACCAACCGCGCTTACTGAACCTCAAACAGTTCCTCGAAGCATTCTTGCGTCATCGCCGTGAAGTCATTACGCGTCGCACAGTGTTTGAGTTGGCCAAGGCGCGCGAACGCGCTCACACCTTAGAAGGACTGGCTGCGGCGCTTTCTAATGTGGATGAAATCATTGCCCTCATTAAGGCCTCTGCCAATCGTCAGGTGGCGCGCGACGCCCTAATGACCAACGTTTGGCACTCGCAATTGGTGGAAGAGATGCTCTCTCGCGCCGCTCAGAACGCTTCACGTCCCATTGGCCTGCCCGCTGAATTTGGTTTACAGCCAGAAGGATATCGTTTATCTGAAGCGCAGGCTGTAGCTATTCTTGAAATGCAATTGCAACGCCTAACCGGCCTTGAACAAGAAAAGATCCGCGATGAATACCGCGATATCATGCTGCGCATTGCCGATTTGTTGGATATTTTGGCTAATCCGCAACGCATTACCGTTATTATCAGCGAAGAGCTGGCCGCCATCAAAGAAAGCTTTGGCGATGCACGACGCAGTGAAATTATTGTCAACACAGAAGACATTGACCTTGAGGATTTGATTACACCAGAAGAAGTGGTGGTTACCCTCTCGCACAGTGGCTATATCAAGTCGCAACCGGTGGGCGATTATCGCGCACAAAAACGCGGTGGACGAGGCAAGCAAGCAACGGGCACCAAAGAAGACGACTTTATTGACCGCCTATTTGTGGCCAACACCCATGACCATATTCTGTGCTTTTCAAGTCTTGGGCGCGTGTATTGGCTGCGCGTGTTTAACGTACCGGTGGGCAGTCGCGCCAGTCGCGGCAAACCCATTATTAATTTGCTGAAATTGGAGGAGGGCGAAAAAATTAACGCCATCCTGCCGGTTAAGGAGTTTGATGATCAGCATTTCGTGTTTATGGCCACCGCCTTGGGCACGGTTAAGAAAACACCGCTTACTGATTTCTCTCGCCCACGCACTGCTGGCATTATTGCTGTGGATCTGGATCCGGAAGATTACTTAGTGGGTGTCGCCATTACCGATGGCCAACATGATGTGATGCTGTTCTCAGACGAAGGCAAAGCAGTCCGTTTTGCTGAAGAGGATGTGCGTCCCATGGGGCGCACCGCGCGCGGCGTGCGTGGTATGCGCTTAAATGATGGTCAGCACGTGATTGCCATGTTGGTGGCAGAAAATGAATCGCAATCGGTGCTGACCGCCACTCAAAATGGTTTTGGCAAGCGCACCCCCATGAGCGAATACACCCGCCATGGTCGTGGCGGGCAGGGCATGATCGCCATTCAAACCTCAGAGCGCAATGGTGCCGTGGTGAGTGCGGCACTGGTCAACCCTGATGATGAGTTGATGCTGATCACCTCTGGGGGTGTGTTAATTCGCACCCGTGTGCAAGAAATTCGTGAAATGAGTCGAGCCACCCAAGGGGTTACTTTAATCGCTTTGGATGACGGCGAAAAATTAGTCTCTTTAAGTCGTATTGATGAGTCCGACAGTGTTGAAGCGGAATTACCCAGTGGGGATGACGCGCAACCAGCGGATGCCGAGGTCTGACCCCATGCGTGCATTTAATTTTTCGGCGGGGCCAGCAACCCTCCCTCTAGAAGTTATTACACAGGTTCAAGAAGAGCTGCCCAATTGGCGTGGCACGGGCATGTCTGTGATGGAATTAAGTCATCGCAGCCCTGAATTTGCCGGCATTCTGTCCGAAGCTGAACTAGATCTGCGCGAACTACTTAGTCTGCCCGACCATTACCGCGTTCTGTTCTGCCAAGAAGGGGCAAGCGCCCATTGGGACATGATTCCCCTAAACCTTTTACAAGGCAACACCAACGCCGACTACATTGAATCCGGTTATTGGTCCTATCGTGCCATTGAAGAAGGGCGTCGTTATTGCAATGTCAATATTGCAGCCTCCAACCGTATTGACCAATTTACAGCAATACCCGATCAATCGGAATGGCGCCTTAACCCCAAAGCGGCTTATGTGCATTATTGTTCCAATGAAACCATTCATGGACTAGAGTTTTTTTGGACGCCCGATGTGGGCAAGGTGCCTTTGGTGGTGGATATGTCCTCGCATTTTCTTTCGCGCCCCATGGATATCACGCCCTTTGGCATGATTTACGCGGGCGCGCAAAAGAATATCGGCCCCGCAGGGCTGAGCATAGTTATTATTCGCGATGATTTGCTTAAACCGGCTGCTGCACGCACACCGTTTTTGATGAATTACCACGACCAAGTGCATGCGCACTCCATGCTCAATACGCCTCCCACCTTTACCATTTGGGTAGCGGGTTTGGTGTTTCAATGGATTAAGCGCCATGGTGGATTAAGCGCTATGGCAAAGGCCAATACCCAAAAGTCCGGACTGCTGTATGATTTTCTGGATAAGAGCGGTTTTTACCGTAACCCGGTTAAGCATTCCGATCGCTCGCACATGAATGTGCCTTTTTTCTTGCGCGAACCCTCTTTGGAAGACGCCTTTCTTAAGGAGTCTTCCGCGCAAGGGTTGAAGCAATTGCGCGGTCATGCTGTGGTGGGCGGTATGCGCGCCTCTATTTACAATGCAATGCCCCTGGCAGGTGTTGAGGCATTAGTCACTTTTATGGCAGACTTCGAGCGACGTTATGGCTAATTCCAAACCGGATGCCCTGCTAGAATCTTTGCGAGAAAAGATTGATCACATTGATCAAGAAATTCTTCGTCTGCTGAACGCGCGCGCCAGTGCTGCGGGTGAAATTGGCAAACTCAAAACCGGTGTGCTGTATCGTCCGGAACGTGAGGCGCAAGTCCTGCGCCAAGTGAAGGAGGCCAGCGAAGGCCCCTTATCCAACGAATCCATCACCTTCTTGTTCCGTGAAATCATGTCTGCTTGCCTGGCCCTAGAGCGGCCAGTTAGTGTGGCCTATTTAGGCCCTGCGGGTACTTATTCCGAAGCCGCTGTGGTGAAGCAATTTGGCCATGCAGCCAAAACATTAAGTTGCTCCACCTTAGACGACGTGGTGCGCGCGGCCGAAACCGGTAAGGCTGAATTTGCCGTGGTGCCGGTAGAAAACTCCAGCGAAGGGGCTGTGGGGCGCTCCCTTGATTTATTGGTAGAGTCCCCATTGCAAGTGTGCAGTGAAGTGCAATTGCGTATTCATCATCAGTTACTGGTGGCGCCAGGCATTAAAGACCTAAGCGCCATTAAACAAGTCTATTCGCATGCGCAATCGCTGGGGCAATGCCAGTTGTGGTTAAACCAACATTTGCCCCATGCGCAGCGCTTGTCGGTGAGCAGCAACGCCGAAGCGGCCCGCTTGGCCGCCGAAACCCCCGGTGCCGCCGCCATTGCCGGTGAATTGGCTGGCGAGCGTCACGGTCTAACCGCTTTATTTGGCAACATTGAAGACGAAACCACCAACACCACGCGTTTTTTGGTATTGGGTCCGCAATCCGCCGGCCCGTCGGGTCAGGATAAAACATCTTTGGTGTTGGCCGCACGCAATCGGCCCGGTGCCGTGCATGAGTTACTGGCCCCCTTGGCCACACATGGTGTCAGTATGACGCGCCTAGAGTCGCGTCCTTCGCGCACCGCCTTGTGGGAGTACGTTTTTTTTGTGGATATTGAAGGGCATCAAACGGATCCTGCGGTGGCGCGTGCCCTCAAAGAGATTGGAGAAAAAGCCTTGTTCTGTAAAGTGTTGGGTTCATACCCACAATCGCCCCTATGAGAGATCTGTGTGACTTAACGCCGGAATATATCCGCAGTATTTCACCCTATCAGCCGGGTAAACCCATTGCCGATTTAGAGCGCGAATTGGGGTTGACCCACATTATTAAGTTGGCCTCCAATGAAAACCCCTTGGGCCCCAGTCCGATGGCTGTGGTGGCTATTGAAAAGGTCATGTCCGAGCTTGCGCGCTATCCCGATGGCAACGGATTTGAGCTCAAGACCAATCTGGCTGCACGGCATCACGTAAAACAAGAGCAAATCATATTGGGTAATGGCTCCAACGATATTCTGGAGTTCGTGGCCCGCACCTTTTTAGGCAATGGTTGCTCCGCTGTGTTCTCAAAGCACTCCTTTGCGGTCTACCCCTTGGTGACGCAAGCCGTGGGAGCCACGGGCATAGAAGTACCGGCCCACGAATTTGGCCATGATCTGGACGCCATGGTGGCGGCCATTCGCCCGGATACGCGTGTGATGTTTATTGCCAACCCCAATAACCCCACCGGAACGTTTGTTGATGGGGCTGCATTACACGCCGCACTGCGTCGTGTGCCACAAGAGGTGTTGGTGGTGTTAGATGAAGCCTACACAGAATTTCTACCGCCGGCACAGCGCTACAACGCCATTCAATGGCTGTCCGAAATCCCCAACCTGTTGGTGTGCCGCACCTTCTCAAAAGCCTATGGCTTAGCCGGGTTGCGTGTGGGCTTTGGTGTGGCGCGTGCCGATATCGTGGGCCTCATGAACCGTGTGCGCCAACCCTTTAATGTGAATGCCTTGGCCCTAACCGCTGCCAATGCTGCCTTGGATGATAGTGTGTTTTTGCAAGAAACCTTGGCGCTCAATGATGCCGGAATGATGCAACTGGTACAGGGCGTGAAGGCCTTGGGTTTGAAGCACATCCCTTCATTCGGCAATTTTGTTTGTATAAAAGTGGGCAATGGACTGCAGGTTTATCAAGCCTTGCTCAAACGCGGCGTTATTGTGCGCCCCGTGGCTTCTTATCAAATGCCGCAATACCTGCGTGTTTCGGTAGGCTTAAAAGCGGAGAACGCTGCCTTCTTAAACGCTTTGCCGCTTTGCTTGGGCGCTGGCGCCTAACCCCATGCTAGACCCCTTTCAAAAACATCCGCGCCGCCTTGCTGTATTGGGCGTAGGGCTTATTGGCGGATCATTCGCCATGGCGCTGCGCGCGGCCGCGCGCGATGTGCACATCGTGGGGTATGACCGTGATGAAGTCAATTTGCTGGCCGCGCGCCACATGGGCGTTATTGACAGTGCGGTGCATGATGCCGCAAGCGCTGTGCGCGAAGCAGATATGGTGATGATTGCCGTACCCGTGGGCCAGTTTGAAACGGTGTTGGCCAGCATTGTTCCCGCACTCAGTCCCAGCGCAATTATTACCGATGTGGGCAGCACCAAGGGCTCCGTGGTGAAGTGTGCAAAGGCCTTGTTGGGTTCCGCTTTTGAGCGCTTTGTTCCCGCGCACCCCATCGCCGGGGCCGAGCATAATGGAGTGCGTGCCGCACGCGTTGACTTATTTAAAGGCTGCTCTGTGGTTATTACGCCCACGGATGTTGGGCACGAATTGCCACGGGATATTATTCGCAAATGTTGGGAAGCCTGCGGCGCCAAGGTTGAGGAAATGTCGGTGGCGCGTCACGATGCCATTTTTGGCGTGGTGAGCCATTTGCCGCATTTGCTGAGTTTTGCTTTGGTGTACGACATTGCCACGCGTACAGATGCCGAAACCTATTTTCATTTTGCCGCCAGTGGTTTTCGGGATTTTACCCGCATTGCCGCCAGTAACCCTGATATGTGGCGCGACATCAGCTTAGCCAATCGTGATGTGTTGCTGCAAGAGTTGGCCCGTTATCGTGAGCACTTAGATCGCCTCAGTCAATTGATCTCCCAACAAGACGGGCCGCAACTAGAAGATTTTTTTCGGGTGGCTCGCGAAGCACGCCGAGATTGGACCGACAACAACACTCTAGACTAAACATGACGCATACTTTTCATGCCCTACCGGGCGGCCCGCTTACAGGGACGCTGCGCGTGCCTGGCGATAAATCCATTTCCCACCGCTCTATAATGTTGGGCGCTATTGCCGATGGCGTTACACAGGTGACGGGTTTTCTAGAAGGTGAGGACGCCTTAGCCACCATGAACGCTTTCCGCTCTATGGGCGTTGTAATGGAGGGCCCCGATCAAGGGCGCGTCACCATACATGGCGTGGGCAAACATGGCCTCAAAGCCCCGCAAAAAAATATAGATTGCGGCAATTCCGGCACCACCATGCGCTTACTCTCAGGCTTGCTGGCGGGGCAAAACTTTGCCGTTACTCTTACGGGAGATGACAGTTTGCGCCGCCGCCCCATGGCGCGCGTCACCCAACCGCTCGCTGCTATGGGTGCGCAGATTCACGCACAAGAGGGTGGTTTACCCCCCTTACACATTGGAGCAACCCAATCATTGCAGGGTATTGATTACACCTTACCGGTGGCCAGCGCGCAGGTAAAATCCGCCGTACTGTTGGCAGGCCTGTACGCAATGGGCAAAACTGCTGTTACCGAACCAGAACCCACGCGCGATCACACCGAACGCATGCTCGCAGCCTTTGGTTACCCCGTGCATCGTGCAGGGGCTACGGCCACAGTCACTGGGGAAGGGCGTTTAACAGGAACCGCCATCGAAGTTCCCGCGGACATTTCCTCCGCTGCTTTCTTTATGGTGGGGGCCAGTATCTGCCCGGGGTCTGACATCACGTTAACGGCGGTGGGAGTTAACCCCACGCGCACCGGTATTATTCATATTCTGACATTAATGGGCGCGGACATTACCTTACAAAATGCACGCTTGGCCGGTGGCGAACCGGTGGCTGATATTCACGTACGCTACGCCCCGTTGCACGGGATTGCGGTACCAGAAGAATTGGTCGCCTTGGCTATTGATGAATTTCCAGTGTTGTTTGTGGCCGCTGCCAACGCTCGGGGTCAGACCCGGGTAAGCGGTGCTGCGGAATTGCGTGTCAAGGAAAGTGATCGCATCCAGGTGATGGCTGATGGTCTGAGCCTGTTGGGTGTGAGGGCCACTCCCACAGCCGATGGCATGATCATTGAGGGAGCGCGCGCTTACGGTGGCGGCACTATTAATAGCCATGGGGATCACCGCATTGCCATGAGTTTTGCTATGGCCGCCCTCTGTGCCACAGGCCCCATCACCATTCTGGATTGCGCCAATGTGGCCACCTCATTTCCAGGGTTTGATGATTTGGCGCGCCAGGCGGGCCTTCGAATTTCTGCCTCATGATTCCGGTCATTGCCATTGATGGCCCCTCCGCATCGGGCAAAGGCACTGTGGCGCAACGGGTGGCCGATGCCTTGGGTTTTTACTACCTAGACAGCGGGTCCTTATACCGGCTAACAGCCTTGGCTGCTTTTAGGGCCGACATCCCTTTGGATGATGCCAAGGCCCTCACAGCGCTGGCGGGTAACTTGCAGATTCGATTTGAGAATGGTGAAATATTATTGTCAGATCAGAATGTTACAGAAGATATTCGATCTGAACTCTGCGGTAATAGAGCCTCTCGCGTGGCAGCCGTTCCCGCCGTGCGTGCCGCATTGTTGGCGCGTCAACGGGGCTGGCGCCGGGCGCCTGGCTTGGTGGCGGATGGTCGGGATATGGCCACTGTGGTGTTCCCTGATGCCATATTAAAAGTATTTCTAACCGCCAGCGTAGAAGCCAGGGCGCTGCGGCGATATAACCAGTTGAAGGATAAGGGAAACCCTGCTAATATGTCTGACCTTTTGCGAGACATTGCAGAGCGTGATCTGCGCGATCAAACCCGCGCTGTGGCGCCGCTGCAGAAAGGAATGGGAGCTCAACTGCTCGATACCACGCAACTCACCATTAACCAAGCGGTGGATCAGGTGTTGGAATGGGCCAAGAGCGCCTTAGTATCATCGTCTTAATTTGAAACGGAACCGGAAACGCTTTTGGCGTGCGGGTACTTAGAAATCTTGAGCGCGAATCTCGAGGTTTTTGCAAAGGTACCGGATAGGCTCCACCTCTAACTGACCCCGAGTCGCGGCGGGCGAACAAACGAAGGTTAATATGAATACAGCACAGATGGTCGCAGAAAATCCAGAAAGTTTTGCCAGTCTTTTTGAAGAAAGCTTGACGCACCAAGAGATGCGCTCCGGTGAAGTGATCACCGCAGAGGTCGTCAGCATTGAAGGCGGCATGGTTTTGGTGAACGCAGGTCTCAAATCTGAGAGCCTGATCGATATCGAAGAATTTAAGAATGACCGTGGCGAGCTTGAAGTCAAAGTAGGCGACTTCGTTAAAGTGGCGATTGATGCCCTCGAGGACGGTTATGGTTCTACCAAGTTGTCTCGTGAAAAAGCCAAACGCTTAGCGGCATGGCTTGATCTGGATGACGCGCTAGCCAAAGGCTTATTGGTGCAAGGCGTCGTCAGCGGCAAGGTGAAGGGCGGACTTACCGTCATGGTGAATGGTATTCGTGCTTTCCTGCCCGGTTCATTGGTGGATGTGCGTCCTGTTAAGGACACCACACCCTTTGAAGGCAAGGAAATGGAATTTAAGGTTATTAAGCTGGATCGCAAACGCAACAACGTGGTGGTGTCGCGCCGCGCGGTGATGGAAGCCAGCCAAGGGGCCGATCGTCAAAGCTTGTTAGATAACCTCAAAGAGGGTGCAGTGGTGAAGGGTATCGTGAAGAACATCACCGACTACGGCGCATTTGTGGATTTGGGCGGCATTGATGGCTTGTTGCACATTACGGATCTGGCATGGCGCCGAGTTAAGCATCCTTCAGAAGTGCTTAATGTGGGCGACGAAGTGGAAGCCAAGATTCTTAAATTTGATCAAGAAAAAAACCGTGTGTCCTTGGGTCTCAAGCAATTGGGTGAAGACCCATGGGTGGGTCTGGCCCGTCGCTACCCCGAGCGTACCCGCTTGTTTGGCAAGGTGACCAACCTCACCGACTACGGCGCGTTTGTGGAAATTGAGCAAGGCATTGAAGGCCTGGTGCATGTATCCGAAATGGATTGGACCAACAAGAACGTTCACCCTTCTAAAGTCGTGCAATTGGGCGATGAAGTAGAAGTGATGATCTTAGAAATTGATGAAGAACGTCGTCGCATTTCTTTGGGCATGAAGCAATGCCGTGCCAACCCATGGGAAGAATTCTCATTGGCCAACAACAAGAACGATCGCGTATCGGGTCAAATTAAATCCATTACTGACTTTGGTGTGTTCATTGGTCTGCCGGGTGGAATTGATGGTCTGGTGCATCTGTCTGATTTGTCTTGGAATCAAACTGGCGAAGAAGCGGTGCACAACTACAAGAAGGGCGATGAAGTGGAGGCACTGGTATTGTCTATTGACGTGGAGCGCGAGCGTATTTCCTTAGGCATCAAGCAACTCTCAGGCGATCCATTCACCAATTTCACGGCCGCTAACGATAAGGGCGCTTTGGTGAAGGGTGTGGTGAAGTCCATTGACGCCAAGGGCGCTATCATCGACCTAGGGGATGATATTGAAGGTTACTTGCGCGCCTCCGAAGTGTCCCGTGATCGGGTGGAAGATATTCGCTCACACCTCAATGAAGGCGACGCTGTAGAAGCGGTGATCTTGAATGTGGACCGCAAAAATCGTGGCATCAATTTATCTATCAAGGCAAAAGATGCCGTGGATGAATCATCTGCCATGCAACGTGTGGCCGCAGAAAGCCCCACCAATGCCGGTACCACCAGCTTAGGCGCGTTGCTGAAAGCCAAGTTGAGTGGCCAGTCTTCCGATAACTAAGGTGTCACATGACAAAGTCTGAACTGATTAGCCTGCTGTCGGGTCGTTATACGCAACTGGTTGCCAAAGATACGGAGCTGGCCGTCAAAACTATTCTTGATGCCATGAGCCATAGTCTTGTGGCAGGCGAACGTATTGAAATTCGTGGCTTTGGTAGTTTTGGACTGAATCATCGTCCACCGCGCTTGGGCCGCAATCCCAAAACCGGTGAAAAGGTTCGCGTTCCTGAGAAGTATGTTCCGCATTTTAAAGCGGGCAAGGAATTGCGTGACCGAGTGGACTTTCCTAAGCCGGACGGTTCTGCTGCTGTTTAAACCCAGCGGGCGTCATCAGACGCCCGCTGTTTCATGTAAGCCACTGACAACGCAAAAGGACTAGAGATGGTCTACATCAAATGGTTGGTGAGAATCCTCATTTTTATCCTGCTGCTGGGTTTTGCGGTTAAAAACCTAGAACCCGTTACACTCTATTATTTCCTCGACACCCAATGGCGTGAACCATTAGTGGTATTTTTATTGGCGTTCTTAGTGGTGGGTGTGGTGATTGGCTTGTTGGCGGCCATGTCCACCTTGTTTCGGCAACGACGAGAAATTCAAATCTTACGTCGTGAATTGCGCCGTCAGGATAAAGCGGCCAGTGACGCCATGGCATCATCACCGATTGCGGATATCGCAACCGCTGGTCATGTGGATGTGGTGTAAGAAAACCGTCACCCATAACAGTTAAGCGCAAGGTATTCTCTACAGCCAATGAACTTTGAATCGTACTGGTTACTGGTGTTGCCGGTGTTTTTCGGCCTGGGTTGGTTAGCTGCCCGGGTGGATATTCGCCATTTGCTCACTGAGTCGCGCGCGTTGCCGGCCTCCTACTTTAAAGGCCTTAATTTTTTACTCAACGAGCAACCCGACAAAGCCATTGAAGCGTTTATCGAGGTGGCCCGCGCCGATCAACAAACCATCGAATTGCATTTCGCCTTGGGTAGCCTGTTTCGTCGCCGTGGTGAAGTAGACCGTGCCACACGCATGCACCAAAACTTAGTGGACCGCAGCGACTTGGGCAGTGATCAGCGTACGGCTGCGTTGCATGAGTTGGCACAAGATTATCTTAAGGCGGGGTTGTTGGACCGCGCCGAGGCCATCTTTAAAGATTTACGTAAAACCGTGTTCTCTGAAGCCGCGTTGCGTTTTTTGCTGGATATATACGTCTCTGAAAAAGATTGGCAACAAGCCATCGCTACTGCTGAAGCGCTTGAGTCTGCCACGGGTAACGCGTACCGGCGCGAAGTGGCCAACTTCTATTGTGAACGAGCGGCTATTGAATATAGCCATTCACAGTTAGATGAAGCCCACACATCCATTGCCGCCGCGCTTGAAGCCAATCGCAAATGCGCACGCGCCAATGTGATGCAAGGGGATTGGGCGCAACGAGAAGGTCGTCATGATGCTGCGGTGGATATTTGGCGCCGTATAGAAAACCAAGCCCCCGATTATTTGTTCTTAGTGGCGTCCCCTTTAATGGATTCCATGCGCATCTTAGGGCGCATGCCCGAAGCCCTTCTATTGCTGCGTGGTTGGATGCAGCGCTACCCTACCTTGGATTTGTTGGCCGTGGTGTTTCGCGCCACCTTAGCTGAGGAGGGCGCTGAAAGCGCCTTGCGTTTGGTGCGCGAAGAATTACATCGTAGCCCTACCTTAGGTGCCTTGGATAAATTTTTAGAAGCGCAACTCACCCAGGTGGCGGCCGATCAACGGGATGATTTACAACTGATGCGTGATTTGGTGCATGCTCACAACAATCGTCTGTCCCTGTTTCAGTGCACCAGTTGCGGATTTAAAGCCCGTTCCTTCCATTGGCATTGTCCTGCCTGCGGAGGGTGGGATACCTACCCTCCACGGCGCAATGCTGAGGGCGATCCGGTGGTTAAAGTAGAACGCATGTCATGAGTGCAACACAAGATCGACCCATTATCGTTGCTATTGACGCAGCCAATGCTGCGGCCGGACGTGCCTTAGTTGATTGCCTAGACCCTGCACTGTGCCGTGTAAAAGTGGGCAAAGAATTGTTTACCGCTGCCGGCCCGGATTTTGTGGAATATTTAATTGCGCGCGGTCACAGCGTTTTTCTCGATCTTAAATTTCACGACATTCCCAACACCGTGGCTGCCGCTTGCGCAGTAGCGGCCGCTATGGGCGTGTGGATGGTGGATGTGCATGCTGCAGGCGGCGCTGCCATGATGACGGCAGCGCGACGCGCGCTTGAATCTAACGGAGCCGCTTACCGCCCTCAGTTGGTGGCAATTACGGTTCTCACCAGCCTGGCGGAAGATGATTTAGTGGCCATTGGCTTGCAAGGCCCGATTCCGCAGGCCGTGGAACGCTTGGCACGCTTGGCCCGTGAATGTGGTTTGGATGGCGTGGTGTGCAGTGCCAGTGAAGCTGCTTTGCTGCGCCGCTCAATACCAAAACCCTTTCTGTTGGTAACTCCGGGTATTCGTTTGCCTAATGCTGCTCAAGACGATCAAGTGCGCATTGTGACGCCTCAGGATGCCATGAGCGCCGGTTCGGATTACTTGGTGATTGGCCGCCCCATTACACAAAGCGTGGACCCTGCTGCCACCTTAAAACAAATTAATAACTCTTTGAAAAGCGTCCTATGAAAATTTCAATTATTGGTACCGGTTATGTGGGTTTGGTGAGCGGCGCTTGCCTGGCTGAAGTGGGCAACCATGTTTTATGTTTGGACCTTAATCCAGAAAAGATCGCCATCTTGAAAAGCGGTGGCATCCCAATTTTTGAGCCGGGTTTGGAGGCCATGGTGAAGCGTAATGTGGCGGCGGGCCGCCTGCTGTTTACGACCAACATTGAAGAGAGTGTGGCCTTTGGTCAAGTTCAATTCATCGCCGTTGGTACGCCCCCCGACGAAGATGGCTCGGCGGATTTAAAGCATGTGGTGAGTGCGGCGCGCAGCATCGGTCGCCATATGATGGACCGCAAGGTGATTGTGGATAAATCTACCGTACCAGTAGGCACCGCCGACAAAGTGCGCGCTGCCATACTAGAAGAGCAGGCCAAACGTTCTGTCAACGTTCCCTTTAGCGTGGTGTCTAACCCTGAGTTCTTAAAAGAGGGCGCCGCAGTTGAAGATTTTATGAAACCCGATCGCATTGTAGTGGGGGCAGAAGATGCCCATGCCATTGAGGTGATGCGCGCCCTGTACGCACCGTTTCAACGCAACCATGAGCGCGTGATTGTCATGGATGTAAAGTCTGCCGAGTTAACCAAATATGCCGCTAACGCGATGTTGGCCACGCGCATATCCTTTATGAATGAATTGGCTTTGCTGGCCGAGCAGTTGGGCGCCGATATTGAACGGGTGCGCCAAGGCATTGGGTCAGACCCCAGGATTGGCTATCAATTTCTATACCCCGGTTGCGGCTACGGTGGCTCTTGTTTTCCAAAGGATGTGCAGGCCTTAATGCGTACCGCTGGTGAAAATGGGCTGGATCTTAAAATTCTGCAATCCGTAGAGGAAGTGAATGACCGTCAGAAATCCGTTTTACTGAAAAAAATAACGCAGCGCTTTGGTGAAGATTTAACAGGGCAGCATTTTGCCATTTGGGGCTTGGCCTTTAAACCCAATACCGATGACATGCGCGAGGCGCCTTCACGGGTGTTGATTGAGGGGTTATGGGCGCTGGGTGCCACCGTGGCCGCTTACGACCCGGTGGCCATGGATGAGGCGCGCCACATTTACGGTGAAGACAAGCGCATTCGTTTTGCCAGTTCGCCTGAAGACGCGCTCACCGAAGCGGATGCCTTGGTGATTGTGACCGAATGGAAGGAGTTTCGCAGCCCTGATTTTGACCACATTAAAGTGACGTTGCGCCATCCGGTTATTTACGATGGACGCAACCTATACGAACCGGCCACCGTGCGTGCAGCCGGCTTGGAATACCATGGTATAGGACGCTTGTAATGATTTTAAATGCCCAACAATTAGCCGGATTCTCTGCTGCGCGGATTTTGGTGGTGGGTGATGTCATGCTGGATCGCTATTGGTTTGGCGATGTCAGCCGCATTTCACCCGAAGCACCAGTGCCTGTGGTGTTGGTTAAAAAAACAGAAGAACGTCCGGGTGGGGCGGCTAACGTGGCGCGTGGTGTGGCGGCCTTAGGCGCACAATGTCGACTCTTGTCTGTAACAGGCGATGACGAGGCCGGACGTCGTTTAACGCAGTTATTAGATGTCGAGGGCGTTCAATCCATTTTGCATCGTGACCGCAGCATCGATACCACGGTAAAGTTACGTGTGGTGGGGCGTCAACAACAACTGTTGCGCATCGATTTTGAAACTACTCCCAGTCAAGAAGTGCTGCTGGCAAAACTAAGCGAATTTTCAGCATTGGTAGACCAAGTGGATTTGGTTATTTTGTCGGATTACGGCAAAGGCGGGTTGCGTCACATTGAAACCATGATTGAACAATGTCGACGTGTTGGAAAACCGGTGCTGGTAGACCCTAAAGGGGAAGACTATCGGCGCTACCGTGGCGCCACATTGCTGACCCCCAATAAGTCAGAATTTAAGCAAGTAGCGGGTTCTTGGAAAAGCGACATGGAGCTGGCCACCAAAGCCGAAGGATTGCGCAGCGAATTAAACCTCGCGGCCTTACTGGTGACGCGCAGCGAGGAGGGCATGACGCTGTATCAACCCAATTCAGTGTTTCATGAACCCACTCGTGCGCGAGAGGTGTATGACGTGAGTGGTGCGGGAGACACAGTAATTGCCACCTTAGGTGTGGCCATGGCAGCCGGCATTGAAATAAAGGACGCTGTGCATTTGGCTAATTTGGCAGCGGGTATCGTGGTGGGCAAGTTGGGTACGGCAGTGGTCAGCAGCGAAGAGCTGAAACGCGCCTTATAAACAGCATAAAACGGATAAAACAGTTATGGTGACTATTGTGACAGGGGCGGCAGGATTTATTGGCGCCAATATTGTAAAAGAATTAAATCGTCGTGGGGTTTCCGACATATTGGCCGTGGATGATTTAGAGCAAGCCGATAAGTTTAAAAATTTGGCAGATTGCACCATAGCGGACTATATGGATAAACGCGAATTTTTAAGTTTGATTGAAGCGGATCACCTGGAGTATGAAGCCAGCGCTGTGCTCCATCAGGGTGCTTGTTCAGACACCATGGAGCATGACGGCCGCTTTATGATGGAAAACAATTATCGCTACAGCGTTAAATTGTTTCGCTATTGTCAAGACCATGAAATTCCTTTGGTTTACGCCTCCTCGGCGGCGGTTTACGGCGGCAATAAAGAGTTTGAAGAAGAGCCCGCTTTTGAGGCTCCGCTTAATGTGTACGGCTATTCTAAATTGGCCTTTGATCAATTTTTTCGTCAGCGCGTGCAAGAAGTGGGCTTAACTGCCCCCTGCGTGGGGTTGCGTTATTTTAATGTGTATGGTCCGTGCGAGCAGCATAAAGGGCGCATGGCTTCCGTAGCCTTCCACTTTTACAATCAATACTTTGAAAGCGGTCGCATTCGCTTGTTTGAAGGGTGTGATGGTTATGCTGATGGCGAACAACAACGCGATTTTGTTTCCATAGAAGACGTAGTAAAAGTAAACCTGTGGTTTTTAGAACAGCCTGAAATTTCAGGCATCTTTAATTTGGGCACCGGTGAGGCGCGCTCCTTTAATGACATGGCTGTGGCCACTATTAATGCCATTCGCGCCACGCAAGGGGAAGACGAGTGCACGCTGGGTGAAATGAAGGCCGCCAAACTGATCGAATATATTCCGTTTCCCGAAGCACTGAAGGGTAAATATCAAAGCTACACTCAAGCCAACATGAAGAGCCTTCGTGAGGCTGGCTATGAGCATTCCTTCTTAGATGTTGCTGAAGGCGTGGCTCATTATGTTGCTCAGCGCTCCGGCGTCCAGATGCGTTAAACCTGTGACGACATTCCAGCCTATAAGGGGGCCTTCACGGCCCCTTTTTATTTTTTAGGAGAATGTCATGAACGTTGCTGCTTGGTTTAAAAACACCCTCATTATTCTTTTGTTGGCACTTTGCGCGGCAGGGCCCACATGGGCATTGGTGGATATCAACAGCGCTGATGAAAAACTATTGCGTACCGTAAAAGGCATTGGCCCTGTGAAGGCCCGTGCCATTTTGGCTTACCGCGCCAAGAATGGATCCTTTAGGAGTGCGGCGGACGTGCGTCGCGTAAAGGGGTTTGGCAGCAAGACGTTAGAACGTATTGGCCATGACCTGGCCATTGCGGGGAAACCTTTGGTGGCACCCGGTGCCGGGCCATCCAGTGCCACTGCGCCGCCCGGCCAACGGCATTGACTTTTGTTTAATACCCGGCAATCTGTGCTAAAGTTTTGAGATGATCAAAAACATTGAAGACTGCATTGGCGCTACGCCTTTGGTGCGACTTAAACATTTGCCCGGAGTTACATCCAATCAAATCTGTGCCAAGCTAGAAGGCAATAACCCTGCTGGGTCCGTGAAAGACCGTCCGGCCTTATCCATGATTAAGGCTGCCGAAGCGCGTGGCGAGATTAAACCGGGCGATACGCTCATTGAGGCCACCAGCGGCAATACCGGTATCGCCTTGGCCCTGGCAGCTACTTTGCGAGGTTATCGCATGGTGCTTATCATGCCCGAACATTTAAGCATTGAGCGCCGGCAAACCATGCGTGCCCTGGGCGCAGAAATTCGCTTGGTGACACAAGCGCAGGGCATGGAAGGCGCGCGTGACTTAGCGGCCACCCTGCGCGCAGCCGGAGAAGGCGTCATTCTTGATCAGTTTAATAATCCCGATAACCCCCTGGCGCATTACCATACAACAGGCCCTGAGATTTGGCAGGCCACGGAAGGGCGGGTTACCCATTTTGTGGCCACCATGGGCACCACGGGCACCATCATGGGTGTGTCGCGTTACCTTAAAGAACAAAACCCGGACATTCAGATTGTCGGTGTTTATCCGGCAGAAGGCGCACAGGTGCCCGGTATTCGCAAATGGCCCGAGGCCTATCAGCCGAAATTTTTTGAACCTCATCGTGTGGATGAAATACTGGAGGTGTCGCAAGAGGATGCCGAAAACACCATGCGGCGTTTGGCGTGCGAAGAAGGTATTTTTGCTGGCGTTTCATCCGGCGGGGGCTGTTGGGCCGCGTTACAGATATCAAAGCGCGTGAAGAACGCTTTGATTGTTCATATCATCTGCGACCGCGGGGACCGTTACCTGTCCACCGGAGTGTATCCGCTGTAAGTGCTTTTTATTAGCCCAATAAGTGGGTAATGGCTGCACGCTCCTCTAATAACTCGTCATGGGTGGCTTTAATGCGTGCACGACTAAAGTCACTTAGCTCCAAGCCCTGCACAATGGTAAATTTTCCGTTGGCGCAAGTAACGGGATAACCGAACAACACCCCCTCAGGAATGCCGTAACTGCCATCCGATGGAATGCCCATGGTGACCCAATCACCGGTGGGTGTGCCAAAAACCCAATCGCGAATATGGTTCATGGCGGCATTGGCAGCTGATGCTGCTGACGAAAGACCGCGTGCTTCAATAATGGCAGCACCGCGCTTCTGCACCGTGGGGATAAATGCGCTTTCCACCCAGGCTTGATCATTAATCAATTTTGAGACCGCTTGGCCATCAACTGTCGCGTTAAACAAATCCGGATATTGCGTAGCGGAATGGTTGCCCCAGATGGTCATTTTCTTCACGCTGGTGGCAGGCTTGTTCAGCTTGGCACCAATCTGCGACATGGCACGGTTGTGATCCAACCGCATCATGGCTGTGAAGTTAGCAGACGATAACCCAGGCGCATTCTTCATGGCAATTAAACAATTGGTGTTGGCAGGATTTCCCACTACCAAGACCTTCACGTCACGGCTGGCCACTTCTGAAAGGGCGCGACCTTGGTCGGTAAAGATGGCACCGTTCATTTCCAGCAAATCTTTGCGTTCCATGCCTTTGGTGCGTGGGCGGCTGCCCACCAGCAAGGCCACATCCGCATCTTTAAACGCGACGCGCACATCGTCGGTGATGATAACGCCGGCCAGTAATGGGAACGCGCAATCTTCCAATTCCATCACCACACCGCGCACCACGGGCAATGAGGGTGTAATGTCGAACAATTGCAGAATGACCGGTTGATCCACGCCCAGCATTTCTCCGCTGGCAATTCTAAACAGCAGACTGTAGCCAATTTGGCCGCCTGATCCGGTTACTGCAACACGCATTGGTTTTTTCATTACGTTTCTCCGTGGGTCAATAAAGTTAGGCAGACATTAAATCGCGCAACACATAGGGCAGGATGCCGCCATGGTTGTAGTAATCCACTTCAATAGGGGTGTCGATGCGCAGGAGCAGCGGGACGCGTTGTGTGCTGCCGTCTTTGCGGTTAATGGTCAGTATCACTTCTTGCTGTGGCAAGATCGCGCCTTCGATGCCGCTAAAGTCGAAGGTTTCACTACCATCGAGTTTTAAGGATTGCGCGGTTACGCCCTCTTTAAACTGACATGGCAACACGCCCATTCCCACCAGGTTGCTGCGGTGAATGCGCTCAAAGCTGCGCGCCACTACAGCCTTTACGCCCAGCAGCTGAGTACCTTTGGCGGCCCAATCGCGTGATGAGCCGGTGCCATATTCTTCACCAGCAAAAATAACCGTGGGCACACCGTCCTTCACGTATTTCATGGCTGCATCATAAATGGCCAACGGTTCACCAGAGGGTTGGTGCACGGTAACTCCCCCCTCGCTGCCGGGAACCATCAAGTTTTTAATGCGCACATTGGCAAATGTGCCGCGCATCATCACTTCATGGTTGCCGCGCCGGGAACCGTAGCTGTTGAAGTCCGCCACCGACACGCCGTTGGCTTGCAGGTATTTTCCGGCCGGTGATGAGGGTTTAATAGAACCCGCCGGGCTGATGTGATCCGTGGTAATGGAGTCGCCAAACAATCCCAATGCACGGGCTCCTTTAATGCTGCTCACTTTACCGGGCTGCATAGAAAAGTCTTTAAAGAATGGGGGCTCTGCAATATAGGTAGAGGCTTCCCAGTTGTAGACCATCCCTTTTGTGGCTGGAATATCGTTCCATAAGGGATTGTCTTTGGTGAAGTCGGCATATAGACGGCGATAGGTGGTCGGATCGGTGGCATGCTTCATCACAGCGGCCACTTCTGCTTGGCTGGGCCAAATGTCTTTAAGGAAAACGGGTTGGCCATCGCTTCCGATGCCTAAGGCTTCATGGGTCATATCGATGTTCACGTGCCCAGCAATGGCAAAGGCCACCACCAGAGGAGGGCTCATTAAGAAGTTGCCGCGAATGTTGGGATGAATGCGCGCCTCAAAATTACGGTTTCCCGATAGCACCGCACAGCCTACCAAATCATTCTTAACAATCGTCTCTTCCAAATCCGCATCCAGAGGGCCGGCATTGCCAATACAGGTGGTGCAACCATAACCCACCACACGAAAGCCCAATTGGTCGAGAGCATCTTGTAGGCCGGCGTTGCGTAAGTATTCAGTCACCACGCGCGAGCCTGGGGCTAAGGATGTTTTAACCCAGGGGTTGACTTTCAAGCCGCGCGCCGCCGCCTTTTTGGCCAAAATACCGGCGGCCAATAGCACACCAGGGTTGGATGTGTTGGTACAAGAGGTGATGGCGGCAATCAATACATCCGCATCGGCCAAGCCAATACCAGGTTTTGCTGTGGCCACACGTTGGTCGGGGCTGCCGGCTTTTTTACCGTAGCCACCTTCTGCTACGGAGCGAGTCAGCAACGCCTCCACTTGTTGCTTGAGGGCGGTCAGTTCAATGCGGTCTTGAGGGCGTTTGGGTCCTGCCACCGAAGGCTTGATAGTGGAGAGGTCCATTTCCAGAGAGTCACTGTAATCGCAATCGCCTGCTTTAGGAATGCCATACATGCCCTGCGCTTTCCAATACGATACAAACGCATTAATTTCCTCATCCGTGCGACCGGTGGCTTTAAAGTACGCCACGGTTTCATCGTCCACAGGAAAGAAACCCATGGTGGCCCCATACTCAGGGGCCATGTTGGCAATGGTGGCGCGGTCGGGCAGGGCCAAAGAGGAGGCTCCTTCGCCGAAGAACTCCACAAACTTACCCACCACTTTGGCTTTGCGCAGCATTTCGGTGACGGTTAATACCAAGTCGGTGGCGGTAACGCCTTCGGGTAACTTGCCCTTCAGATGCACGCCCACCACATCGGGGGTGAGGAAGTAGACCGGCTGACCCAGCATGCCGGCTTCCGCTTCAATGCCGCCCACCCCCCAACCCACCACACCAATGCCATTAATCATGGTGGTGTGCGAATCGGTGCCCACTAAGGTGTCGGGGTAATACACGCCATCTTTTTGCAACACGCCGCGTGCCAAATATTCTAAGTTAACCTGATGCACAATGCCGATGCCCGGAGGGACCACGCGGAATGTATCAAACGCCTGCATACCCCATTTCATAAACTTATAACGTTCGTTGTTGCGCTGAAACTCCAAGGCCATATTGTCTTTTAAGGCGCTGGGTGTATTGTAGTAATCCACCTGTACCGAATGGTCCACCACCAGATTTACAGGCACCAAAGGTTCAATGCGCTTGGGGTCTTTGCCCAAACTCTGCGCCACATTGCGCATGGCGGCCAAATCCGCCAGCAACGGCACACCGGTAAAATCTTGCAGCACCACGCGCGCCACCACGAAAGGGATTTCTTCCGTGCGCGCAGCACGTGGTTTCCAATTGGCCAATTCACGTATATGGGCTTCTGTAATTCTTTTCCCGTCAAAGTTACGCAACACCGATTCCAGCACAATGCGAATGGAAACAGGTAAGCGCGACACACGGGCCACACCCGCGGCCTCTAAGGCTGGGATGGAGTAGAGGGTGCCTTTTCCAGAGCGCAAGGAAAATTCTTGGCGAGAATTGAATAAATTGTGACTCATGAAACTCTCCGTAATGCCGATTAAATGACGAACAAGTCAACGAATTCGTTGACCGGTGTTTGTTCCAAACGTTTTTGATCTAAGGCCAGAGCCAAGATGGCTTGTTGCTGACGAACAGGGAAGCGGCGCGCCAGGTTGGTGCGAAACTTTTGTTCCAGATGAGGGATGCCCTCGGCGCGACGACGACGATGTCCGATGGGGTATTCCACTTCAACATTCTGTGTGTGCGAGCCATCCTTAAAGAAAATTTGAATGGCGTTGGCAATGGAGCGTTTTTCAGGATCGTGATAATCGCGACTGTATTCTTCTTTTTCAACACACACCATTTTATCGCGCAGCACATCAATGCGCGGGTCATGGGCCACCACATCTTCGTAGTCGGCAGCGGTGAGATTGCCGGTAATAAGGCCCACCGCAGACATGTATTGAATACAATGATCACGATCAGCGGGATTGTTTAGGGGGCCCTTCTTATCAATGATGCGAATGGCCGATTCATGAGTGGTGATGACCACTTTTTCAATGTCGTTTAAGCGGTCTTTTACCAAGGGGTGAAGAATGAGCGCACATTCCACGGCGGTTTGGGCGTGAAACTCTGCGGGGAAAGAAATTTTAAACAACACGTTTTCCATCACATAGGTACCGTAGGGGCGTTGAAATTTGAAAGGCTGCCCTTTAAACAGCACGTCGTAAAACCCCCAAACCTTTGCGGTGAGTACTGAGGGGTAACCCATTTCACCTTTCTGTGCCATGAGGGCTAAGCGCACACCGCGACTGGTGGCGTCTCCCGCAGCCCATGATTTGCGCGAGCCGGTGTTGGGTGAATGGCGATAAGTGCGCAGGCTTTGTCCGTCCACCCACGCCAAGGATACGGCATTGATGGTTTCATCAAAGGTGAGGCCCAGCATTTTGGATACCACGGCTGTGGTGGCTACTTTTACCAATACCACATGGTCCAGACCCACACGGTTAAAGCTGTTTTCAAGAGCCAATACGCCTTGAATTTCATGGGCTTTAATCATGCCTTCTAATACCGTGCGCATGGTGAGGGGGGATTTTCCGGCGGCTACACGGGTGCGCGACAGCCAATCGGCCACGGCCAGAATGCCGCCCAAGTTGTCGGAGGGATGGCCCCATTCCGCAGCCAACCAAGTGTCGTTAAAGTCCAACCAACGAATCATGCAACCAATGTTGAAGGCCGCATGTACGGGGTCCAGTTGAAATTGCGTACCGGGCACTTTGGCACCGTGGGGGACTACAGTGCCCGGCACTATGGGCCCCATTAGCTTGGTACATGCAGGGTAGGAGAGGGCTTCTAGCCCGCAACCCAAGGTGTCGATTAGGCAATTGCGTGCCGTGGTGAGGGCATCAGTGGAATCAATGGTGAAGGCGTCTACATAGCGCACGATGTCCGTGAGGACTTGATCGGGCTCGGGGCGAACATTCGAAAGTGGTGCGGACATATAACTTCCTTATAAATTAACGCAGGTCCATGGGCACAAAGGTTCTGTTTTCAGGGCCTACGTAGTTAGCGCTGGGGCGAATAATTTTATTGTCTTGCCGTTGCTCAATGGCATGAGCAGCCCAACCGCTAGTACGCGATATAACAAACAACGGGGTAAACATCAGCGTAGGGACGCCCATCATGTGGTAGCTGGACGCGCTGTACCAATCCAAGTTCGGGAACATTTTCTTTTCATCCCACATCACCGTTTCAATGCGCTCAGAAATATCGAACAAGGCCATGTAACCCACTTCCTTGCACAAACTGCGTGAGATTTCTTTGATGATCTGGTTGCGTGGGTCGGCAATGGTATAGACGGGATGCCCAAAGCCAATGACGATTTCTTTGGCAGCCATGCGAGCGCGAATATCGGTTTCAGCTTCATCCGCATCGTGATAGCGGCGAATAATTTCCATAGCCACTTCATTAGCACCACCATGCTTAGGTCCACGTAAGGTACCAATGCCGGAAGTGATACAGGAATACATATCGGATAAGGTGCCCGATGTGACGCGCGCGGCAAAGGTGGAGGCGTTGAATTCATGCTCGGCGTACAACACCAATGAGGTGTCCAGTGCCTTCTCATGGCTCTTTGATGGCGGCTTGCCGTGTAACAGATGAAGAAAATGGCCGGCAATGGAATCATCATCGGTTTCCACGTCAATTGCCACACCAGAATGGGAGTAGTGATACCAATACAGCAACATGGAACCAAAGGAAGCCATCAGGCGATCGGCGATATCACGCGCACCACTGTCGCTATGGTCTTCCTTTTCTGGCAACACAGTGCCCAGAATGGAGCAACCCGTGCGCAGTACGTCCATGGGATGCGCATTGGCGGGGATTTGTTCCAATACCGCCATGACGGGGGCAGGCAGTCCGCGCAACGCTTTTAGTTTTTTACGGTAATGGGTCAGCTCAGCGGCGTTGGGCAGATGCTCGTGCACCAACAAATGCGCCACCTCTTCAAAGGTTGCATTGCGCGCCAAGTCCAGAATATCGAAGCCACGGTAATGCAAATCGTTGCCTGAGCGGCCTACGGTACAGATGGCGGTATTGCCGGCAGTAACACCAGAGAGCGCTACAGATTTTTTAGGTTTGGCGATCATGCCAGGGGTTTCGTTGCTCATATGTTGTCCTCGCGAGAAAATAAGGCGTCTAGTTTTTGTTCGTAGGAATGGTAGTTTAAAAATTCATACAGTTCGGCACGGGTTTGCATGGTGTCCACCACGTTCTTTTGCGTACCGTCTGCGCGAATGGCACGATACACCTTAAGTGCCGCTGCATTCATGGCGCGATAGGCGCCACAGCAATACAGCACAATATCCACACCCACAGACGAGAGCTCTGCTGTGGTGTAGAGTGGTGTGGCGCCAAATTCCGTGATGTTGGCCAGAATAGGCACGCCCACCGCGGTTTTAAACTGGCGGTACATGGACAGCTCGCTAATGGCTTCAGGAAAAATCATGTCTGCACCGGCCTCAACGCAGGCCAAAGCCCGATCCATGGCCGATTGCAAACCTTCCACAGCCAAGGCATCGGTGCGCGCCATAATCACAAACCCATCACCACCACGCGCATCCACAGCCGCCTTCACGCGGTCTACCATTTCTGACTGACTGACAATGGCTTTGCCCGGGCGATGACCGCAGCGCTTGGTGCCCACCTGATCTTCAATATGCATGCCCGCTGCACCGGCTTTCATCAGAGAGCGTACGGTGCGGGCAATGTTGAATGCACCCCCCCAACCGGTATCGGCATCTACCAACAAGGGCAGGGCGCAGGTGTCGGTTATTCGGCGCACATCAATTAAGACGTCTTCTAATGTGCTGATGCCCAGATCGGGTATGCCGAGCGAATTGGCCGCCAGCCCTCCTCCTGAGAGATAAATCGCTTGATATCCCACTGCTTCTGCCATGCGAGCGGAGTATGCATTAACGGTGCCCACTAATTGCAGTGGTTTTTCAGCAGCAACCGCTGCACGCAAACGCAAGCCGGGTGAGGATGGATTGGGCATGAAACCTCCTTCAAAATCTGATGGGCAACGGGCAAGACGATTCTTGTATTAACGAGACAAATGCTACTGTTCAAGACCCTCACTGTCAAGTAACATATAACTTATATAAGATATAACACAGTAGACGGAGACTTAGGCGCCATGATAGACTCAACCCATCTTGGAGAATTTATGAATATTCCATCCTCGCCCAGCTTCAGACCCCTCTATGATCAGATTAAGATCCTGATCACGCAGAGCCTTATTGCCGGTGAATGGGGCCCAGGCGATGCTATCCCCAGTGAAATTGATCTGGCCACACGGTTTAAAGTAAGCCAAGGCACGGTGCGCAAAGCCATTGACGAACTGGCCGCCGAAAACATCGTGATTCGCCGCCAAGGCAAGGGCACTTTTGTGGCCAGCCACTCAGGCGAACGCTCATCCACCCGTTTTCTGCGCATTTCTCGCGATGATGGCCTGGCTGAATATCCGCAAAGCGACCTTTTATCTGTGACTCGTGAGCGCGCCCCTGAAAATACCGCCGCCTTATTAGAGTTGCGCAATGGGGCCAGCATCTTTTGCATCAAGCGACTGTTATCCTTTGAAGGCAAAGCGCAAATATTAGATGAAATTCATGTGCCCGCTGCCAGCTTTAAGGGTTTGGATGAGCATGTGATTCGTGCTTACACCGGCTCGTTGTACAGCTTTTTTGAATCTCATTTTGGCATTGCCATGATTCGTGCCGAAGAGCATATCAAGGCCGTTCTCGCCGGCCCTGATGAAGCAACCCATCTTAAAATTGCAGAAGGGATTCCCCTGTTGCGTATTGATCGCGTGGCGTTCACTTATGGAGACCGTCCGGTGGAATGGCGTCGCGGGTTATGCCACACCAACCAATTCTCTTATGTTACCGAAATGAGTTAAGGAAATTAATGTCATGGCCACTCCGGTAGTTAAAAGCAGACCCAAAAACCTCAACCTCCTCACTATTCGGTTGCCGTTGCCGGGCATTGTCTCTATTTTTCATCGTATCAGCGGAGCCTTGTTGTTTCTTTTGGGTATCCCTTTTCTGTTGGCCATGCTGCAAGGCTCGCTTGCTAACGCTGAGAGTTTTTCCCATTGGGGCGCGCTGCTAACGGCCCCCTTAGTCAAGCTCGTCTTATTTGTCTTGCTGTGGTCTTTTATACATCATTTTTGTGCCGGCATCCGCTTTTTGCTGTTGGATATTCATGTGGGTGTAAAAATTGATGCCGCACGAAAAAGCAGCTTATGGGTCATAGTGGTAAGCCTATTCCTAACGCTGGTAGCGGGGGTGATGCTGTGGTAAATCGTATTGCGGTGGGCGCCCATTACGGGCTTAAAGATTGGCTGGTGCAACGGGTTAGCGCCATCGTCATGGCGGTCTATTCGGTGGGCTTTGCTGTTTGTGTATTGCCGCGCATGCCCTATGGTTTTGACAGTTGGCGCGCTTTATTTGCCCCTGCTTGGTCCAAAATTGCTGCGCTGCTGTTTATTGCGGCACTCTTGGTGCATGCCTGGATTGGGGTACGCGACATTTTCATGGATTACATCAAACCCATGGGCGTTCGCCTCACATTGCAAATAGGCGTGATCCTTGCCCTGTTGGTCTATGGCCTATGGGCCATTACTATTCTTTGGAGTTTTTAAATGGCCCTTCCACGGCAGATTTTTGACACCGTTATTGTAGGCGGAGGGGGCTCTGGGTTGCGTGCCGCCCTTCAACTGGCAGAAGCCGGTCATCGTGTGGCGGTGTTCTCCAAAGTATTTCCCACGCGCTCTCACACCGTGGCGGCACAAGGTGGGATTGGTGCGTCCTTGGGTAATATGCAAGAGGACCATTGGTTGTGGCACATGTACGACACCATCAAGGGGTCGGATTATTTAGGCGACCAAGATGCTATTGAGTTTATGTGTCGCAAGGCTGCGGAAGTGGTGTATGAATTAGAGCATTTTGGCATGCCTTTTGACCGCAACGCTGATGGCACTATTTATCAGCGCCCCTTTGGCGGACATACCCAAAACTTTGGTGAGCGTGCGGTGCATCGCGCTTGCGCAGCGGCAGACCGTACGGGTCATGCTATGTTGCACACGCTTTATCAACGCAACATTCGCGCTCGCAGCCAGTTTTTTGTGGAGTGGATGGCGCTCGATTTAATCCGTGATTATGAAGGCGCTGTGGTGGGCATCGTGGCGTTAGAAATGGAAACCGGGCAAGTGGTGGTATTCCAGGCCAAGTCGGTGATTTTGGCCACCGGTGGTGCTGGGCGTATTTACCATTCCAGCACCAACGCCTTTATTAACACGGGCGATGGACTGGGTATGGCCGCGCGTGCGGGCATCCCTCTAGAAGATATGGAGTTCTGGCAGTTCCACCCCACTGGCGTGGCCGGTGCTGGGGTGTTGATTACCGAAGGGGTGCGCGGTGAGGGCGGTATTCTCATTAATTCTAACGGTGAGCGCTTCATGGAACGCTATGCGCCCACCATGAAAGATTTGGCCAGCCGCGATGTGGTATCGCGCGCCATCGACCAGGAAATTAAAGAAGGCCGTGGCGTGGGCCCGGAAAAAGATCACGTGTTGTTGAAATTGGACCATTTGGGTTCAGAAACCATTAACAAACGCTTGCCGGGCATTCGTGAAATTGCCTTAAAGTTTGCCAATGTAGATCCATCACGCGAACCCATTCCCGTGGTGCCCACTTGCCATTACCAAATGGGAGGCATCCCCACCAATTACTATGGTCAGGTGGTGGCACCGCGCGGCAGTAACCACAGCGAAGTTGTTCCTGGTCTTTACGCCATTGGCGAGTGCGCTTGTGTGTCGGTGCATGGCGCTAACCGTTTGGGCACCAATTCATTGCTCGATTTGTTGGTGTTTGGTAAATCGGCAGGGGACCATATTGTGGAGTGGCTAAAGACCAACCCGCAGCACCGCGATTTACCTGCCGATTGTGAAGATCTCCCCTTATCCCGTTTGGCGCGCTTGGACAGTGCCACCTCAGGAGAAAGCGTCAGCGAAGTGGGGCGTGATATGCGCCGCACGGTACAGCACTACGCAGGAGTATTCCGTACCGGAACCTTATTAAGAGAAGGGGTGGCTAAGATTCGTGAGGTGGCCGAACGCGTAGGGCGCGTCGCCATTCAAGACAAAAGCCAAGTGTTTAACACAGCACGCATTGAGGCCCTCGAGTTAGAGAACCTCATCATCGTAGCCGAGGCCACGCTCACTTCTGCCGAAGCGCGCACAGAAAGTCGTGGCGCTCAATCACGCGAAGATTTTAAAGAGCGTGATGATAAGAATTGGCTGAAACACAGTCTCTGGTATTTGGAAGGCGGCCGCATGGATTACAAACCCGTCAATCTAGACCCATTAACTGTGGAATCGTTTGAACCCAAAGTTCGCGTGTATTAATCCGGAGCCCATCGGCCATGAAATTTAGCATCTACCGCTACAACCCTGAAAAAGATGAAAAGCCCTACATGCAAGATTACGATGTGGAGCTGCAGCCCAGTGATCGTATGCTGCTTGACGCCATTATCCGCATTAAAGAAACAGACGACTCCCTGGGGCTACGCAAATCCTGCCGTGAAGGCGTGTGCGGCTCGGATGGCATGAATATTAATGGGCGCAATGGCTTGGCCTGTATTACCCCCATTAAAGACCTTAAAGAGCCTGTGGTATTACGTCCGTTACCAGGTTTGCCGGTGATTCGCGATTTAATCGTGGACATGACGCAATTCTTTAAGCAATACAATTCTGTTAAACCGTATTTAATAAACGACACACCAGCGCCCCAGAAAGAGCGTCTGCAATCGCCTGAAGATCGTGAAGAACTCAACGGCCTGTACGAATGCGTGTTATGCGCATGCTGCAGCACCTCTTGCCCATCCTTTTGGTGGAACCCGGATAAATTTGTTGGGCCCGCTGCATTGCTGCAGGCCTATCGTTTTATTGCCGACACACGCGATGAAGCCATTAGTGAGCGTTTGGACAACTTGGAAGATCCGTACCGATTGTTCCGTTGTCACAGCATTATGAATTGTGTCGCAGCCTGCCCGAAGGGATTAAACCCTACAGAAGCCATTGGCAAAATTAAAGAGCAGATGATTAAGCGGATGGTGTGATGTCACTACTAACCCGTGAACAGGAACGTATTCGCTGGCGCAGTCGCCGTGGCTTGCTGGAAATGGATATTATTTTGAATCGTTTTTTAGAGCAGCACTTAACGCATCTCACTGAGGGTGAAATTAAAAGTTTTGATGCGCTGTTGCGGCTACCTGATAACGATTTACTGGATTTGGCCATGGCGCGCAAAGAACCTGAAGACGTGGGTCTGGCGGCTTTGCTTGAAAAGATACGCAAATCGTAAATAAGGGGGTCAGACCCCTTTAGGGGTCTGACCCCTAGTGGGGTCTGACCCTAATACCCAAAACATTGTTATGGAGAATGAAGTATGAAAAGTAACGGTAAGGCCACATTAAATTATGGTGATGGCAAAACATTAGACCTGCCGATTTACTCGGGCAATATCGGACCGGACGTCATCGATATCCGTAATTTGGGCCAGACCGGCATGTTTACCTATGACCCAGGCTTCTTGGCTACTGCCAGTTGCCAATCGGCCATAACCTACATTGATGGCGATGTGGGCTTGCTGTATTACCGTGGCTACCCCATTGAACAATTGGCAGAACATGCCGACTTTATGGAAGTGTGTTACTTGCTTATGAATGGTGAATTGCCCACCAAAGCGCAGCGCGATACGTTCGAAACCAACATCCGCAGCCATACCATGGTGCATGACCAACTGACCAACTTTTTTAAAGGCTTCCGTCGTGACGCGCATCCCATGGCGGTTATGGTGGGGGTAGTCGGTGCGTTGTCGGCTTTCTATCATGACTCGCTTAATATCACTAATGCTGAACACCGTGCCGTGTCTGCCACGCGTCTGTTGGCCAAAGTGCCCACCATTGCAGCCATGTGCTATCGCTACAACATGGGGCTGCCATTCATGTACCCGCGCAATGATTTAAGTTACGCCGCCAACTTCTTGCATATGATGTTCGCTACTCCCTGTGAAGAATATGTACCCAACCCAGTATTGGTAAAAGCCTTCGACCGCATTTTAACCTTGCATGCGGATCACGAGCAAAATGCTTCCACATCCACAGTTCGTTTGGCAGGTTCTAGCGGCGCCAATCCTTTTGCCTGTATTGCAGCTGGCATCGCAGCCCTATGGGGCCCCGCTCACGGTGGTGCCAATGAAGCGGTGCTCAAGCAATTGGCCGAGATGGGCGATGTGTCGCAAGTGGGTAAATATATTGCACGCGCCAAAGATAAGGATGACAGCTTCCGCTTAATGGGTTTCGGTCACCGCGTTTATAAGAATATGGATCCACGCGCCGGTGTGATGCGCAAAACCTGTCATGAAGTATTGAATGAATTGGGCTTGCATGATGACCCCACCTTTAAGTTGGCCCTAGAGCTGGAACGCATCGCCCTAGAAGACGAATACTTTATCTCCAAAAAACTCTACCCGAATGTTGATTTTTACTCAGGCATCGTACTAAAAGCGCTGGGTATCCCGGTGAGTATGTTTACCGCCGTGTTTGCCCTAGGGCGCACCGTGGGCTGGATCACTCAGTGGAATGAAATGATCAGCGATCCTGAGCAAAAAATTGGTCGCCCCCGTCAGCTGTATGTGGGTGAACCGCGTCGTGATTTGGTGCCAATTGCCAAACGGGGTTAATGTTTAACGTATTAATCAATCCATGGGAACCGTATCATGATGAAGGACGATTTCGCAACCTCTTACCTGTTCGGCGCCAACGCACCGTTCATTGAGGAGCAATATGATCTTTATTTAAACGACCCCGGCCAAGTGTCGCCTGATTGGCGAGCGTACTTTGACGCCTTGCAAAAAACCGCAGGCGCATTAACGCGTGATGTGTCTCATACCCCCATTATTGAAGCTTTTGCCGCACGTTCACGCCAACCCCGGCTGTTTTCTTCAGCCCCGGGGGAGGTGCACCACAAACAGGTGGCGGTATTGCAACTAATTAACGCGCATCGTTTTTTGGGTAACCGCAATGCGAAGCTTGATCCACTTGAGCGCCACCCGCTGCCTGTGGTTCCTGAGCTCGATCCCGCTCATTACGGATTGCATGAAAGCGACCTGGATACCGAATTTGAAACCGGTTCGTTGGTGGGGCCACCGCGCGCCACCTTGCGTGTCATTTTACATGCTGTGCGCACCACCTATTGCGGCAATATTGGTGTGGAGTATATGTACATCACCAGTACTGAGCAAAAACGCTGGATTCAAAGCCGTTTTGAAGGTTCGCACTCAACAGCATCTCTGGCACCAGATGATAAAGTAAAATTGCTGCAGCATGTAACCGCTGCCGAAACATTGGAGCGCTACTTACATACCCGTTATGTGGGCCAAAAGCGTTTCTCATTGGAAGGTGGGGAATGCTTAATTCCTATCATGAATGAAACCATCCAACGGGCGGGCGCTGTGGGTGCTAAGGAAATTGTGATTGGCATGTCTCATCGCGGACGTTTGAATGTGTTGGTGAATTGCCTGGGCAAGATGCCTAAAGACCTGTTCTCTGAATTTGAGGGAAAGCACAGTGATCACCTTACCTCAGGCGATGTAAAATATCATCAAGGTTTTTCATCGGACATCAGCACCACTGGTGGCGCCGTACATTTAACCTTGGCCTTTAATCCGTCCCATCTAGAAATTGTTAATCCCGTTGTAGAGGGGTCGGTGCGTGCGCGACAAGATCGCCGTCACGATGAAGCTGGTCGCGAAGTATTACCCATTCTCATTCATGGCGATTCGGCCTTTGCCGGCCAGGGCGTGGTGATGGAAACCTTGGCGCTGTCGCAAACCCGTGGCTATTACACTGGTGGCACCATTCATATTGTGGTCAACAACCAAATTGGCTTTACTACCTCCGATCCACGCGACACGCGTTCTACTACCTATTGCTCTGACATTTCTAAAATGGTGGAAGCTCCGGTATTTCACGTCAATGGCGACGACCCGGAAAGCGTGCTGTTGGTTACACAGGTTGCCTTGGAATATCGCAACACCTTCCAACGTGACGTGGTCATTGATTTGGTGTGTTACCGTCGTTTGGGTCATAACGAACAAGACGAACCACTGGTGACGCAGCCTTGGATGTACAAAATTATTAATGCACGTCCCACTACGCGCAAACTGTATGCCGATCAGCTGGAGCGTGAAGGAGTGTTGCCGGCGGGGGGCGGGGACAAGATGGTGCAGGATTACCGCGACGCACTGGATTCTGGCACCTTACATGGCCAGACGGTATTACATAACCATCAAAGCAAACAGGCTATCAATTGGGATCTGTATCAAGCCAAAGACTGGCGTGCCGCTGCCAAAACAGCCGTGCCATTAAAAAGCCTAAAACGTTTAACGGAACGCCTAACCACCATTCCCGCTGAATATAAATTGCATTCCACAGTACAGCGCGTCATTGATAATCGCCGCTTAATGGGCAAAGGTGAACTGCCATTGGATTGGGGGATGGGTGAAAATTTGGCCTACGCTTCCTTGCTTGAAGAGGGGTATGGTATTCGTCTATCGGGTCAGGATTGCGGTCGTGGAACATTTTCACATCGTCACGCTGTGATTCACGATCAAAACCGTGATCGCTGGGATTCTGGTCAATACACACCGTTGCAGCATATTACACCAAACCAACCAACATTTACTGTGATTGATTCCATTTTATCGGAAGAGGCGGTGTTGGGATTTGAGTATGGTTACGCCACCGCAGCACCTCAACAATTGGTTATTTGGGAAGGCCAATTTGGAGATTTCGCCAATGGTGCGCAGGTGGTTATTGATCAATTTATTAGTTCTGGTGAAGCCAAATGGGGTCGTCTATGTGGCCTTACCTTATTGTTGCCACATGGCTACGAAGGCCAGGGCCCTGAACATTCATCAGCTCGTCTGGAACGCTATTTACAGTTGTGTGCTGAATATAATATACAGGTGTGCGTGCCCAGCACCCCGGCACAAATTTTTCACCTGCTGCGTCGGCAGATGATACGACCCATGCGCAAGCCCTTGGTAGTCATTACGCCGAAAAGTTTATTGCGTCGTAAAGAGGCCACTTCTGAGCTTAAGGAATTGTCCACCGGCACTTTTAAAACGGTTATTTCTGAAGTAGAAAGTCTGGACTCTCAAGCTGTGCGACGTGTGGTGGTGTGTAGTGGAAAAGTGTACTACGACATCCTGGCCGAGCGCCGTGTGCGTGGTATTACTGATATTGCCATTATTAGACTAGAGCAACTGTACCCGTTCCCGCATAGTGAATTTGCCGCAGAGCTTAAACCGTATGCTCAAGCCAAATCCGTGCTATGGGCACAAGAAGAGCCTGGCAACCAAGGGGCGTGGCACCGTATTCAGCATTACATCACCCGTAATCTTCGTGCAGATCAAACCTTATCGTATGCTTTGCGCCCTTCATCGGCCTCGCCTGCGGTTGGTTATTTATCCAAACATAATGAACAACAAAAAGCATTGATTGATGCAGCACTTACCATTGCATCCTAATATTGGCTTTATTTAAGGGAGTACAGACGCATGTTGATTGAGGTGAAGGTCCCCCAGTTATCAGAATCCGTTGCCGAAGCTACTTTACTGGCTTGGCATAAGCAAGTGGGCCAGGCTGTAGCCCGTGACGAAAATCTAATTGATGTTGAAACCGACAAAGTGGTGATGGAATTGCCTGCACCGGCTGCAGGGGTGTTAGTGGAGATTCGTAAAGCCGAAGGCTCATTGGTGGTGAGTGGTGAAGTGATTGCTATTCTAGATCCCCAGGCCAAAGCAACCAGTCCTGCGGCCAAGAGCGCCGCGCCCGCTGCAGCGCCACAAGTTGCACCCTCTACAACTGCCTCAAGCGTGGCCATGCCCGCAGCGCGCAAAATGCTGGCAGATAACGCCATCAGTGCTGAGGCGTTGACCGGTTCTGGTCGCGGTGGTCGTGTCACCAAAGAAGATGTGTTGAATCACCTCAGCAAACCCGTAACCCCAAGTGGTTCTGCCGCTGGTGTTGCAGCCAAAGCCGCGCTGGATCAACCCCGTATTAAACGTTCTACTGAAACCCGCCCTGAGCAACGGGTGCCCATGTCGCGTCTGCGCGCACGTGTGGCCGAGCGTTTGGTGCAATCACAGTCCACGGCCGCTATTTTGACCACCTTCAATGAAGTGAACATGCAACCGGTGATGTCACTGCGTAACGAATACAAAGAAAAGTTTGAGAAAACCCATGGCGTAAAACTAGGCTTTATGTCGTTTTTTGTGAAAGCTGCTGTGGCGGCCCTCAAAAAATACCCCGTGGTGAATGCCTCCATTGATGGCGCTGATGTGGTGTACCACGGCTACTTTGATATCGGTATTGCGGTGGGCAGTCCGCGGGGTTTGGTAGTGCCCATCTTGCGTGATGCCGATCAAAAATCTATTGTAGAAATTGAGCAAGAAATTGCTGATTTCGGCAATCGCGCGCGCGACGGAAAGCTGACCTTGGAAGAGCTTACTGGCGGCACTTTCTCTATTTCAAATGGCGGTGTGTTCGGCTCCTTGCTTTCAACTCCCATTATTAACCCGCCACAATCAGCTATTTTGGGTGTGCATGCCACCAAAGAGCGCGTGGTGGTGGAAAATGGCCAAATGGTGATTCGCCCCATGAACTACTTAGCACTGTCATACGACCATCGCATTATTGACGGTCGTGAAGCGGTGCTCTCACTGGTGGCCATGAAAGAGGCTCTTGAGGACCCGGCACGTTTGCTGTTGGACGTATAATTTTATTAGGTAAAAGAGTTTATGACGCAACAATTTGATGTGGTGGTGATTGGTGGTGGTCCGGGGGGGTATATTGCTGCGGTCCGTGCTGCGCAATTGGGCCTTTCAGTGGCCTGTATCGACAACTGGAAAAATGCTAAGAACAAACCCAGTTTGGGGGGTACTTGCTTGAATGTGGGTTGCATACCCTCTAAAGCCCTATTGGAATCCTCAGAAAACTTTGAACGCGCCACGCATCAGTTCGCAGAACATGGTATCAAACTTGGAAAAATTGAGCTCGACTTGCCTCAGATGTTGGCGCGCAAAGATAAAATTGTTGATCAACTCACCGGTGGCGTGGCGTATTTGTTTAAGAAAAACAAAGTCACCTCCTTGCACGGCCATGGTCATTTTGTCAGCCGCGATGGAGAGGGGATTACGGTTGCGATCAGCGCCGATGGCAAGGAAGAAACTGTACGCGGGCGTCATGTGATTATTGCTACGGGCTCTGTGGTGCGCGCCATAAAGGCCGCCACCGTGGACAATAAACTGATTCTGGATAATGAAGGCGCACTGGCGCTAACCGCAGTGCCCAAGCGCTTGGGCGTGATTGGTGCCGGCGTGATCGGTCTTGAAATGGGCAGCGTGTGGAAGCGTCTGGGCAGTGAGGTTACCTTGTTGGAGGCCATGCCCGAGTTCCTGCCACCCGTGGACCGTCAATTGGCCAACGAAGCGTTTAAAATTTACACCAAAGATCATGGTTTAAAAATCGAACTGGGTGCCACCGTAAGCCAAGTGGAAAAGAACGCACAGTCAATCACCGTACATTACAGTAACGATGCGGGTGATCAGTTACTTGAAGTCGATAAACTCATTGTGGCCGTGGGACGTGTACCCAATACCCAAGGGCTTAATTTGGTGGCCGTGGGTGTGGACGCAAACGAAAAAGGTTTTGTAGAAGTGGATGACCGCTGCAAGACCACAGCTCCCAATATTTGGGCGGTGGGGGATGTGGTGCGTGGGCCGATGTTGGCCCATAAAGCGGAGGAGGAGGGAGTCGCTGTAGCTGAACAAATCGCGGGCCAAAGCAGTCATGTGGACTTTGGCACCATCCCCTGGGTGATTTACACCTCACCCGAACTGGCTTGGGTCGGTAAGACAGAACAAGAACTCAAGTCGGAGGGGGTGGACTACCGCGTGGGCACTTTCCCTTTTGCGGCCAATGGGCGTGCAAAAGGGTTGGGAGAAACTCGTGGGCTGGTTAAAATGCTGGCCTGTGCCCGTACCGATCGCATATTGGGCGTCCATATCTTGGGCCCCTTCGCTTCAGAACTGATTACCGAAGCCGTGGTGGCCTTAGAATTTAAGGCCTCTAGCGAGGACATCGCCCGCATTGTTCATGCCCACCCCTCGCTCTCTGAGGTGTTTCATGAGGCCGCCTTGGCCGTGGATGGCCGCGCGCTAAACCTGTAAAGCCGTGGTGGCGGTTGCGCCCATTGGGCAGAGTTGATAAGGTCTACCCCATGACCGAACCCACCGGACCCCTGCATTGGTACCGCGCCTTTAGCCAAAAACCTGATTTCCAACCCGATTCCGAGCAATTGCGGGTGGTGGAGCGGTTGCAGCTGTTGCACGATGAATTAATGGCCTTTAAGCGTTACCGCTTAACCCTCTTGGCACGTACCTTTGGACATAGGCCACCGCCACGCGGCGTTTATCTGCACGGCGGCGTTGGGCGGGGTAAAAGCGCGTTGATGGATGGGTTTTTTGACACCTTGCCCTACCGCCGTAAGCGACGGGTACATTTTCATGAATTCATGGCCAGCATTCACGAACATTTACGCTTGATCCATAATCAAGAAGACCCGCTTAAAGCCATTGCTTCCAAAATAAGTTTACAAACCCGTGTACTGTGTTTCGACGAATTTCATGTCAGCGATATTGCCGATGCCATGATTTTGCAACGCCTGTTTGATCATCTCATCACTGAAGGCGTGGTGTTGGTCATTACCTCCAATTACGCACCGGATGATTTATATCCCAACGGTCTACAACGCGAACGCTTTTTACCTGCCATTGAATTACTCAAAGCCCATTTGGATGTGTTGCATGTAACCGGTGATATGGATCATCGACTGCGCGAGCAAGAGCAGCTCGCCTCATACTTTTATCCGCTCAACGAGATGAATGAAACCGCGCTTACTGATGCGTTTCGCTCTTACTCCCCAATCCCCACCCCAGCGGAGGGCATTGAGATACAGGGCCGTTTTTTACCCGTGCTGGGCATGGGCGAGGGTGTGGTGTGGTTTGATTTTCAAACCCTTTGCGGCGCGGCGCGGTCACAGCGTGATTATCTGGAATTAGGTGCTCAGTTTTATGTGGTGCTGCTCTCGCAAGTACCCATCATGACCCCAGCGCAAAAAGACGCGGCCCGTCGTTTTACTTGGTTGGTAGACATCTTCTATGACCAAAGGGTAAAGTTGTTGTTAACCGCTGCAGCGCCCCCGGAAATGTTGTATCCAGAAGGGGTGCTTAGTGGTGAATTTAAGCGTACAGTAAGTCGCTTACAAGAAATGCAAAGCGCAGATTATCAAGCGACGTTTAAGCGTTAGGATCTAGATTCAGTCAAAACAGCCCCAGTCCAAAAGGGGCTCATAGGAGAAATGGTTATGTCGTTTAAGGCCTATCGCGTGGATTCGGTAGACGGTCGCGTATGTGGAAAAATTGTCTCTCGTGAAATAGAGGATCTGCCCCCCGGAGACGTCCTCATTAAGGCTGAATATTCCAGTGTTAATTATAAGGACGCGTTAGCGGCCACGGGGGCGGGAAAAATTATGCGCAGCATGCCCCTGACCGGCGGCATTGATGTGGCGGGCTCTGTGGTGTCTTCAACGGATGGACGTTTTAAGGCTGGCGACCCGGTGTTGGTTACGGGATATGATTTGGGTGTGGCCCACGATGGGGGTTATTCACGCTATGTGCGTGTGCCTGCAGGTTGGGTGGTGCGTCGTCCTGAGGGCATCGACGCGCGCGAAGCCATGGCCGTGGGGACCGCGGGATTTACTGCAGCGCTTTCCGTTCTGCGCTTAGAACAAAATGGATTAAAGCCTGAAAATGGTCCGGTGGTGGTGACCGGTGCCACGGGAGGTGTGGGCAGTTTGGCCGTAGAGTTCTTAGGGGGCCTGGGTTACAACGTGACGGCCATTACCGGCAAAGCCGATCAAGTGGATTTTTTAAAAGGCTTAGGCGCGAAACAAGTGTTGCTGCGCAGCGAAGTGGAAATGGGTACCCGTCCCCTAGAAAAAACACTTTGGGCGGGGGCCGTAGATCCTGTGGGTGGCGCTACCTTGGCGTGGTTGACACGCACCATGATGCAACATGGCTCCATTGCCAGCTGTGGCCTTACGGGAGGTGTTGAGCTTAACACCACTGTTATGCCCTTTATTTTGCGAGGCGTTAATTTGCTGGGGATTGATTCGGTGTTATGCCCCATGGCCACGCGAATAGAAGTGTGGCGCAGATTGGCCACCGACTGTCGCCCCAAACATTGGGATTCCATAATCCACGCGGTAACCTTAGAGCAATTAGATGGCGTGTTTGAAAAATTGATGAAAGGCGGTGCTACAGGCCGACATATTGTGGAGCTGACAGATTGATCTCCTAAAACGGATGGACAACTCATAGAAGGAATCAGCCATGGCTGCAGAAACGGTTAAACACTTTCACGAGCGCTCTATTTCTAATCCCGATTTTTTTTGGAGCGAGCAAGCCCAACTTATTCACTGGGAAAAACATTTTGAGCAAGTGTTGGATTATTCAAAACCCCCTTTTGCTCGGTGGTTTGTTGGGGGCAAAACCAATCTTTGTTATAACGCCATTGACCGACATTTAAAAGACCGTCCTGATCAAAATGCACTGATCTATATTTCTACTGAAACAGGCGTCGAAAAAAATTACACCTTTCGTGAACTGCACGCGGAAGTGAATCGTTTTGCTGCGGTATTGAAATCATTAGGCGTGGGCAAGGGCGATCGCGTCATTATTTACATGCCCATGATTCCGGAAGCCGCCTTTGCCATGTACGCCTGTGCCCGCATTGGCGCCATCCATTCCGTTGTGTTTGGTGGTTTTGCTTCACAAAGTTTGGCCACCCGCATCGATGATGCCAAGCCCAAAGTCATGGTGACAGCCGATGCTGGTATGCGCGGTGGAAAAAGCGTGCCCTATAAGCATTTGGTGGATGAGGCTTGCAGCCTAGCCCAAATGCCGCCCAAAAACGTCTTGATTATTAATCGTGGTTTGGACGCTGGTATGCCCATTACGGCGGGTCGTGACGTGGATTATGCAACCGCAAGCAATGCAGTTGGCGAAGCTCAGGTCGCTGTGGAATGGCTGGAGTCTTCCGACCCCTCATATATTCTCTATACCTCTGGCACTACCGGAAAACCCAAGGGCGTGCAGCGCGACACGGGGGGCTATGCAGTGGCGCTGGCAGCCTCCATGAAGCATATCTATTGTGGGAATGCGGGGGAGGCCATGTTTACCACTTCCGATATCGGTTGGGTAGTGGGGCATTCTTATATCATTTACGCGCCACTCTTGGCAGGCATGGCCACTATTTTGTACGAAGGCTTGCCCATTCGCCCGGATGCCGGTATTTGGTGGAAAATTGTTGAGCAACATAAAGTATCCGTTATGTTTAGCTCGCCTACAGCGGTTCGTGTTTTGAAAAAGCAAGACCCCAAATATTTGTCTCAATACAATCTAAAATCTTTACGCTATTTATTCTTGGCGGGCGAACCGTTGGACGAACCCACGGCAAAATGGATTTCAGATTCCCTGGGTGTACCGGTGGTGGATAATTACTGGCAAACCGAAACGGGTTGGCCCATCCTCTCGGCTATGCTGGGTGTTGAAAATACTCCACGCAAGTACGGCAGCCCAAGTTTTCCAGTGTACGGTTTTAACGTGGCCTTGTTTGATGAATCCACAGGACTTGAAGTGGAGGCTGATCAAAAAGGGGTTCTGGGTATTGTGCCGCCCTTACCTCCGGGTTGTTTATCCACCGTATGGGGGGATGATGCACGCTTTGTCAGCACCTATTTTTCTTTATTGAAAGACCGGAAAGTGTATTCTTCTTTTGATTGGGGCATTCGCGATCACGATGGCTATTACTTTATTTTAGGCCGTACCGATGATGTGATTAATGTGGCCGGCCACCGTTTGGGTACCCGTGAAATTGAAGAAGCCATTAGCGGCCATGCCAACATTGCCGAAGTAGCGGTTGTGGGGATTGAGGATAAGCTAAAGGGGCAAGTGCCCGTGGCCTTTGCGGTCCCTAAAAATGCCAGCCTGTTGGTGGATGCCGCGGCGCATCGCGCCTTCGAAAAGGAAGTGATGGATACGGTGGACAAAATCCTGGGCGCCATTGCACGACCCGCGCGAGTGTATTTTGTAACCTTGCTGCCCAAAACCCGTTCTGGAAAGTTGCTGCGCAGAAGCATCCAGGCTTTGGCGGAAGGGCGTGACCCTGGGGACTTAACCACTTTAGATGACGCCACTTCCTTGCAACAGATTCGCGCCGCCCTCGAGCAGGATTTGCGTTAAGAGGGCGTTAAGACTTTAGCTTTCAGTGATGAGGGCGTCCGCTTCAATCTCCACCAACATGGCGGGGTCAATGAGGCGCTTTACTTCCACCAAGGTGGTGGCGGGGCGGATGCTGCCAAATACCTTGCCGTGCGCGCGGGCAATTTTTTCCCACTGATCAATTTGGGTAACGAAAAGGCGCGTGCGCACCACGTCTTTTAATCCAGCGCCGGCACGTTGTAGGGCGTTTTCAAGGTTGAGTAGGGCTTGGGTGGTTTGCGCCTCGGGGTCATTGGGGCCTACCAATTGACCATCTGGGCCTGTTCCGGTGGTGCCGGATACGAATACTTGGTTGCCTACCTTAACTGCCCGTGAGTAACCAATAATGGGTTCCCACGTGGAACCGCTGGAAATATTTTCTCGTTTCATAAAAAAACCTTCTCTCAAGTGTTGGGGGGCGGCGCATCGGGCATTATACTGTACACCTATGAAAACCACAGAAAAACGCTTATTGCGCGCCCAGGCCTTGGCGCGCCGGGATGCTCTGCCTGAGGCCTTGCGCCGCACGCGCAGCCAGACCCTTTCGCAGCAATTGGTAAACTTGCCCGAATTTAAGCGTGCTCGGGTCATAATGGCCTATATGTCCATTGGCGCAGAGTTTGACACCCGTTTTATTATTGAGGCCATTAGCGCTCAGGGTGCTCAGCTGGTTCTGCCGCGCGTAGATCGTGTGATGCGCCAATTACATCTGTATGCCGTTAATGATTTGTCGCAAGATCTGGTGCCCGGTGTATGGGGTATCCGCGAACCCAGTGCAGAGCGTTGCGCCACAGTGGCTATTTCACAAATTGATTTTATTCTAGTGCCCGGCGCGGCATTTGATAATGCGCGCAACCGCATTGGTTACGGTGGTGGATTTTATGACCGTCTGTTGGCATTGCCTGATCGTCATGCCATTACAGTGTCTGCGGTATTTCGTGAACAAATGGTGCCGCATATTCCCATGGACGATCACGATCGGCCGGTGGATGTTGTGATCACTGATGATGGTATTACTCGTTAAGCGTGCACGGAGCGGCCCATGAACCATCCCATGCAAAGAAAGCACTTCAAATCCTTATGGTTACATGGTTTTCATCGCGTCGATTACAGTGAATGGGGCAATCCCAATAACCCCCGTGTTCTTATTTGCGTGCACGGACTCACGCGCAACAGCCGCGATTTTGATTTTTTAGCAGAGGCGCTAAGCGAGCATTATCGCGTCATCTGTCCAGATGTAGTGGGGCGCGGCACCAGCGAATGGTTGTCACATAAAAGCGATTACGGCTACCCTCTCTATTTGGCTGATATGGCAGCTCTGATTGCTCGTGCCGGCGTTGAGACCGTGGACTGGGTAGGCACGTCTATGGGGGGGATTATCGGCATGATGCTGGCGGCTCAAGCGCAAACACCCATTCGGAAGCTTGTAATGAATGATGTGGGGAGTATTGTTACCGGCGCTGCTTTGCAACGATTGGCCGCCTATGTGGGTAAGCCTGTGGCTTTTGCGTCGCTAGAAGATGCCGAAAAATATTTCCGTAAAACGCATTCAACCTTTGGCCCACTAACCGATGCGCAGTGGCGCCACCTGGCGTTGCACGGGGTTAGCAAGGGTTCTGATGGGCAGTATCGTTTGGTGTATGACCCGGGCATCGCCCAAACCTTTAGCGGCGCACCCATTATGGATATAGACATGAGTATGATTTGGAACGGAGTGCAATGCCCGACCTTGGTTATACGTGGAGATCAGTCCGACTTATTGCCGGTGCAAACATTACAGTTGATGAAATTTGGGCACCCCGCTTTGCGGATCTTCGAGGCTGCCGGATGTGGACATGCGCCCGCTTTAATGGATGCCATACAAATTAACGTTATTCGTGATTTTCTGTATGACCATTGAAAAAGTTCGACTTTCCAAAGTGATGGCCATGCGCGGACTCTGTTCCCGTCGTGAGGCCGATGAGTGGATTGAAAAAGGTTGGGTGTTTGTGGATGGTGTGTGCATGAATCAACTGGGGGTGCGTATCGACCCAGAGCAAAAGATCACCATTAACGATTCGGCACGAGCACAGCAACAAACGTTGGTGACAATCTTGTTAAACAAGCCCATTGGTTTTGTCTCCGGACAACCAGAGCCCGGTTATACACCGGCTATGACGCTGATTAATGCGGAGTCGCGTTGGCAGGAAGATATAGTAAACCGCACCTTTTCCCCGCATCAATTGCGCGGTATTGCGCCCGCTGGACGTTTGGATATAGATTCCACTGGGTTATTGGTCTTTACCCAAGACGGTCGCGTAGCCAAAATTCTCATCGGCGAGCATTCTACTGTGGATAAGGAATATTTGGTACGTGTAGAAGGACGCTTATCCGAAGCCGATTTGGCACGACTTAATTTTGGCTTATCCTTAGATGAGAAACCATTAAAGCGTGCCCAAGTGAGCTGGGAGAACGAAGATCAGTTGCGCTTTGTGTTGCGTGAAGGAAAAAAACGCCAAATCAGACGCATGTGTGAATTGGTAGGGTTGAAGGTAACCGGCCTTAAACGTGTGCGCATTGGTTCTGTGCCTTTGGGCAACCTTCCCATGGGCCAATGGCGCTACCTCGCGCCCGGTGAGCGCTTTGAGTAACTCTTTTAAGGATTTTTTTCGATGACTCTTTATGCAGCGCCCACGCGCGACATGAAATTTGTGGTGAAAGAACTCTTGCAGCTGTCGTCGGTAAATACTTTACCCGGGTTTGAGGATGCCACAGATGATTTATTTGATGCCATTTTGGATGAGTCTGCGCGTTTTTCCCAACAAGAATTGGCCCCCCTCAATCGCTCGGGAGATTTAGAAGGTGCCCGATTGGTGGGCGGGGAAGTGCACACCGCAGCAGGATTCAAGGAAGCCTATGCGCAATTTATCGACAGTGGGTGGGGTGGTCTAACATCCTCCCCCGATTATGGCGGACAAGGTTTGCCGCATTTACTGGCCGCCTCCGTTGAGGAAATGTGGCATTCCGCCAACATGTCTTTCACTCTCTGTCCGCTCCTTACGCGCGGCGCCATTGAGGCTATTCACTACGCAGGCTCTACTGCTATGCGTGAACGCTATCTGCCGGCCATGGTGGAAGGTCGCTGGGCAGGCACCATGAATTTAACCGAACCCCAAGCGGGTTCTGATCTTGCGGCACTGCGTTCGCAAGCCAGTCCAGAAAATGATTATTACCGCATTCGTGGCCAAAAAGTTTTTATCACCTACGGCGATCACGACCTCACCGAGAATATTATTCATTTGGTGTTGGCGCGCCTACCGGACGCCCCTGCGGGTGTAAAAGGTATTTCATTGTTTTTAGTGCCCAAGTTTTTGGTTCATCAGGATGGCTCTTTGGGTGAGCGCAATGACATTCAAACGGTGTCGTTAGAACATAAACTGGGCATTCACGCCAGCCCCACCTGCGTATTGGCTTTTGGGGACAAACAAGGGGCGATTGGCTACTTAGTGGGAAAGCCTCACTGCGGCTTGGAAACCATGTTTGTGATGATGAATGCCGCGCGCTTTTCTGTGGGTGTGCAAGGTTTGGCTATTGGCGAGCGCGCCTATCAAGCGGCCGTGAATTATGCGCTGCAACGCATTCAAGGCATTCCCATTGGGCATAAGGAACCAGCGCCTATCGCCCACCATCCCGATGTAAAACGCATATTGGTAACTGTCCAAACCCGCTTGGAGGGTTGTCGCGCCATGGCCTACTATACAGGGATGCTGCTTGATCAGGCACGCGCTGAAACCGATGTTGCGCGTCGAACAAGCGCTCAAGCCCGCGCCGATGTATTAACCCCCATTGTGAAAGGGTTTTGTACCGAAACCGGTGTGTGGGCGGCCAATGAAGCGCTGCAGGTGTTTGGTGGAATGGGTTATGTGGAGGAGATGGGGGCCGCGCAATATTTGCGCGATGCTCGCATTAGCACTATTTACGAAGGCACTACGGGCATTCAGGCCAATGATTTATTGGGCCGCAAATTGTTACGTGACAACGGTGTCATGATGAATGCGTTATTGAGCGATATTCGCACTACGGTCTGTGCCACTGCCACGCAAAGTGCTGCTGTACAGCCGGTTTATAATGCATTGTCTGAAGCGCTTTCTGCTGCGGAATCAGCTACAGCCTATCTGTTGAAAATAGGACCCACACAAAGCGCTACCGCATTTGGCGCTGCGGTGCCGTATCTCACCCTTATGGGGTGGTTGGTGAGCGGTTGGTTATGGGCGCGCAGCGCCACTCTTGCAGAGGCTGCCTTGCGATCCAGTGGGCCGGACAGTAATTTTTACCGTACTAAGTTGGCTCATGCCCGTTTCTTTGCTTTGCATGAGTTGAGTATCTGCAACCATTTACAGCGCGTGATTACCCAGGGGTCAGACCCCTTACAAGATATTGAGGTGGCCCCATGTTAGCCTTTTCACTTGGGAGCGAAGTATGAAGTCGCTAAAAATGTGCATGATGTGTTTATGGGGGGTATGGATGATGACTATGGGTCAAGCACAGGCGGCAGCTGGTCCTGCAGATTTTCCCAATTTTCAGGAAGGACGTTTTGTTATTCATGATTTCACATTTCGCTCTGGCGAAACCCTTCCCCAACTGACCATAGGTTACACCACCATTGGACAGCCCCAAAAAAACCATAGAGGTGAAATTACCAATGCCATTTTGCTGTTGCATGGCACTTCAGGTACCGCCAATAGTTGGTTTCTGCCCTCCTTATCCAACGCCCTGTATGGCGCCGGCCAGCCTTTTAATGCTCAACGTTACTATTTAATTATTCCCGACGGCATTGGTTTGGGGCGCTCATCCAAACCCAGCGATGGTCTGCGTGCCAAGTTTCCGCGTTATGGCTACAACGACATGGTGGATGCCGCTGTGCACTTGGTTAAGGATGGTCTGCACGTTAATCATTTAAAAGCAGTGGTAGGCACATCCATGGGTGGCATGCAAACATGGCTGTTTGCAGAACGCTATCCGGATTTTATGGATGGCGCCATTGCGGTAGCCAGTACACCCATGGCTGTGAGTGGGCGCAATATGATGTGGCGTCAATTGCTGATCCATTCCATTCGCGCTGCCCCTGATTGGCAAGGTGGAGAATACATTGAATCGCCAGAAGAGTTTCAACGGGTATGGCCGTTATTTGGCATCATGACCGATGGCGCAGCCCATTTGCAGGCTATTGTACCTACTCGAGATAAAGCCATTGCGCAATACGACATCCTTGTATCTAATGCTCGCCCTTTAGATGCCAATGACATGCTGTATCGCTTTGAGGCCTCAGCAGATTATAATCCGCAACCTGATTTAGAAAAAATCATCGTCCCGTTCTTGGCTATTAATTTCCAAGATGACATGTTAAATCCTGCGGAACTCGGCGTTTTGGAACAAGAAATGCCGCGTGTGCGCTATGGAAAATTCATAATTTTATCGGGCGGCGCGCAATCCTTGGGGCATCAAAATTTAAGTCAGGGTAAACTTTGGGGGCCTGCCGCCGCTGAATTTTTGTCCCAGTTGCCGGATAAATCGTAGTCAATTATAAAAAACGAGGAGAAACACATGAAGAAGTTGCTCTACCAATTAGATACTGACGCCTTGCCTTCCGTGTTTGATAACGTGGTGGCCCATGATGGCGGTACCGATCAAGTGATTCCCTACGGTGGAATTACGCCACAAAACGTTGGCGCTCTGGTAGACGGCGCTATTTTTACGCGCGCCCCTAAAGATAAGAAGCTCACTGCCATTTTTGTGGGTGGCAGCAATATGCTGGAAGGCGAAGCGGTCTTTAAGGCCGTACAAAAGAAATTTTTTGCCAATTTCCGCGTGTCTGTCATGTTGGACAGCAATGGATCCAATACCACAGCCGCCGCTTGCGTGGCCTGGTTGTCAAAAGGGCGCTCCTTGGCGGGAAAGAGGGCCGTCATTTTGGCAGGTACCGGCCCTGTAGGCCAACGTGCAGCGGTGATGCTGTCCCGCGAGGGGGTGACGGTTTCTATTACCGGTCGTCAATTAGACAAGACGCAAGCCACGTGCGACGCCATTGAACAACGTTTTGGTGTCAAAGTTCACGCCATCGCGGCTCCTGATAACGTCACACGGGCCAGTGCGGTAGAAGGCGCGCATATTGTCATTGCCACGGGTGCCGCAGGAATTGTATTGTTGGAAGAAAAAGACTGGAAAGACAGTCCCTCCATAGAATTTTTGGCCGATGCCAACGCCACGCCGCCCATGGGCCTTGAAGGCATCGACGTAATGGACAAAGAAGCCATGCGTCATGGTAAAACCGCCTTTGGGGCGATTGGATTTGGCGCTCTTAAAATTGCTGTGCATCGCGCTTGTGTGGCCAAACTGTTCGAACAAAATGATTTGTTGCTGGATGCGGATGAAATTTACGCCATTGCAAAAACCATGGTTTAAGGGAGTCTAAGACATGCATAAAATGCCGCTAGAAGAATTTTTGGATGCGTTGGCCAGTGCCGCGCCTACACCGGGTGGCGGTGGGGCAGCGGCTATTATGGGCGCCATGGGTGTGGCCCTAATTTCTATGGTGGCCAACCTTACCGTTGGTAAGAAGGGTTATGAGGCAGTAGAAGTTGAAATGAAAAGCCAGCGGGCTGAATCTGAAGCGATGCGCGCTCAATTCACGGCCATGATCGCCGATGATGTGGCGGCTTTTAATCAACTCATGGACGGCTATCGCTTAGCTAAAGATACGGATGAGCAAAAGTCCGTACGCAGCGCCGCCATTCAAGAAGGTCTTAAACAAGCCACGCGCGTGCCCTTGTCCTGCGTGCGACTATGTGGCGAAGCCATTCGATTGTCTCAGCGTTCAGCGGAGCATGGCAACAAAGCGGTGATCAGTGATACGGGTGCGGCTGCATTGTCATTGCAAGCCGCGTTGCGCAGTGCGGCGTTGAATGTGTACATCAATGCACCCGCCATAAAAGACCGCACCTTTGTCGATGTGGCAAGCGCAGAATTAGAGGCTGTATTGGCAGAATGCATCCCTCTGTCTGAGGCGGTGCACAAAACCGTTAAGGGAAGGCTGGGCTAGTACAACCCAGCCCAGCGCGTTGTCTGCATATGGTAGAAATATTGCTTTAGCGCCGAAAACTGCCCTCAGCCAAAACAAAAAATTGTGGATTCAATCCAGCCATGGGGGCGCGCAGCTTTTCAATTTCCGCTGCCGGACCATGCACTTCGAGACGCGTTAATTTAGAAATTTTAAGCGCTTCACCCAAGGTGGCTCCCACATTGTCCAGATGGGCCAATAACGAGGCCGCACTGTCATAGCCTTCGCGGCAATGGGCGGCTTGACCGCTGAATGAAAACCCGTAATACAGGCACCCAGGCTCATTGCTGGTTATTTCAACAAATTTAGAGCCAAACGCTTTGAATTCTTCTAGCTTTCCTTCCGCCACTTCAAAGTAAGGCACTAGGCCGCAGCAAGTGTCGGGATTGGCGTTGGTGGTGTTTGATGCACTCATAATGTCTCCATTGGCTTTTTTTAGTGCTCTCCAGAAGTTAATCATCGGAGAGGTTTTGTCACTTAATGTTACTTTATCACAGAATATTTTCTTTTATAAGTTGGGGTAATTGGGCCCGTCTCCGCCTTCAGGAACAGTCCAGCGTATGTTCTGTGTGGGGTCTTTGATGTCGCAAGTTTTACAATGCACACAATTTTGCGCATTGATCTGCAGCTGAGGCCCCTGATTGGGTTGGCGTATTAATTCATACACACCCGCTGGGCAATAACGTCCTTCGGGGAAATCATACAGACGTAGATTGGTTTTGATGGCTACACTGGGGTCGGTTAAGCGCAAATGCGAAGGTTGGTTTTCTTCGTGCGCGGTATTGGACAAAAATACTGAAGACAAGCGATCGAAACTCACAAGCCCATCGGGCTTGGGGTAGTGAATGGGCACACAATCGGCGGCTTTTTTTAATTGCGTATGATCGTTGCGATGATTAAAGGTCCAGGGTGCTCGACCACGCAATACCCAGGTGTCAATAGCGGTTAACAGCAACCCGGCCCACAAACCCCAATGGAAACTGGGGCGAATGTTGCGTACGGCTTTAAGTTCTTCACCCACCCAACTGGCTTTCAGTAGGGCGGTGTAAGCCGTGGCTTCAGCTTGCGGGTTGGGGCCCGCCAGATGATCTATGAGGGCCTCTGCTGCCACCATGCCCGATTTTAAAGCTGTGTGGCTGCCTTTAATTTTGGCCACGTTAAGGAATCCTGCGGTGTCGCCCACCAACAAACCACCGGGAAAAGTGAGGCGTGGTATGGATTGCCAACCGCCCTCAGAAAGCGCGCGTGCGCCGTAAGCAATGCGGCGGCCTCCCGTAAAAATAGGGCGAATGGCCGGATGCGTTTTAAAGCGTTGAAACTCCTCAAAGGGGCTGAGGTAAGGATTTTGGTAATCCAGACCCACCACAAACCCCACGGATACTTGGTTGTCATCCAAATGATATAACCAGGATCCACCATAAGTGCTCCCGTCTAAGGGCCAGCCCACGCTGTGTACCACACGCCCGGGAGCATGTTGAGAAGGATCAATTTCCCACAATTCTTTAATCCCCAATCCATAAGTTTGTGGACTGCAATCTTGGTTTAGGCCGTAGCGAGCCATAAGCAGTTGCGTCAGTGAGCCCCGGCAGCCTTCAGCGAAGACGGTTTGTTGCGCGTGAATTTCAACGCCTTGTTGAAAGCGGCTGGTGGGAATACCGTCTTTACCAAGGCCACGATCGCCTGTGGCAACACCATTCACTTGGCCGCCTTCACCGTATAAAATTTCAGCAGCGGCAAATCCTGGAAAAATATCCACCCCCAAACCTTCCGCTTGTGCGGCCAACCATTTGCAATACAGCCCTAGGCTTGCGATGTAGTTGCCGTCATTGCGCATGGCAGAAGGAATGGGCAAACGCCACGCACCACTTGCGGTCAGAAAAAGAAATTGATCTTCTTTAACGGCGTTATGCAATGGGGCGCCTTGTTTTTGCCAATCCGGAAGCAGTTCATCTAAGGCACGGGTTTCCATCACTGCACCGGAGAGAATATGCGCACCGACTTCAGACCCTTTCTCCAATACGCAGACGGAAAGTTCGTGACCGCGCGCTGCTGCCAGTTGTTTTAAGCGAATGGCGCAGCCTAACCCTGAGGGGCCGGCCCCCACGATAACCACGTCATATTCCATATATTCCCGTTGTTGCACTGCGTATTTCCTTTTAAGCCAGATTAATATGGAATTATAATGGCTTCTATGAACTCTGGATATTCCCTACGTCATCAGTTTATAGCCGTGGGCCTGGGCGCCGCCCTAGGCTCTCTGTTCCGCTGGCTACTCGCCCTGCAATTCAATGCCCCTGACGCCACGCTACCTTTGGGCACTTTAATGGCCAATGGCTTGGGTGGTTTTTTGGTGGGAATAGCCATATCGTTGTTCGAACACCACGACGATTCTCCACCCGCGGTTCGCCTGTTTTGCATTACCGGTTTTCTGGGTGGCTTAACTACCTTCTCAACATTCTCCGGAGAAGCGGTGGCGGGATTGTTGAGCGACTGGCCTCTTGATGGCTTATGGGTGGTCTTGTTTCATTTGAGTGTCAGCCTACTCCTCACGGCTTTGGGTATTTGGATGACCACACGCTGGCTGGACAGTCGCCGCGCTGCCTCTTAACGCCCGTTTAAAAAATCACGAATTTCATCTGTTATTTCTGAGGCGGTTACACCCACCGGGCCTAATCCACGTGCCACGCATTGTTCTGCGGCGGCTCCGTGGGCATAGACCGCCAATTGTAGGGCCGCTAAGGGCGATAATCCTTGCCCCAATAAAGCGCCAATTACACCACTTAACACATCTCCCATACCCGCTGCTGACAAAGCGGCGTTGCCCGTAGGATTTATCCACCAAAACCCTTGTGATGTGGCAATTACGCTGTCACTGCCTTTGAGGTCGACCAATGCGTTGTAGCGTTGCGCCAACGTCAAGGCGGCACGAACACGATCTATGACGGGTTCACCCAGCAAGCGTTGCGCTTCTCTTGAGTGAGGGGTTAATAGCGTGGGCGCCGAACGAAGACGCAGGCGTTCTGGCGCAGCAGGGTCTTCGCTGAGGAGGTTTAGGGCGTCTGCATCCAATATCAACGGACAAGGCGCCATCAGCGCGAGGTCTAAAAGTGTGGCCGCTTTGCTGGTAGTGCCCATACCCGGGCCCACCACCAATGCCGTGAGGGTGATGTTGTGCAACAGCCCCTCTGGGGTGGCAGTCATAATCTCGGGTATGCGTTGAATGGCTGATGATTCGTCTAAGCAGGCCAGCCATACTCGACCCGCACCGCTTTTAAGGGCGGCTACGGCCGCCAATAATGCGGCCCCTGTCATGCCTGCGGCCCCTCCCAACACCCCCACAGCACCAAACAGACCCTTATGGCTGTTGCGGGCACGCAAAGGCCAATGGCGACGCAGTGCTAGGCCTTGTATGGCATCACCACGGCTTTCTGGGTTGGGGATGAGGATGGCGGGCATATAGGGAATCATCAGTGGATGGGGTACTATTTGAATTAAGTCTAAACTGTATCCAAGATCAACAGGTTAAGGCGGAACCATTCTCAACAATAGCGGTCAAGCACAACATGACGACTACAAGCATTGCCGAGAACCTACTGCCTTATACTACACCTCGAGATACGGCGGATGATGGTGTGCGTTGGAATGCGCGGCTTACAGCGCAATCGGTAACCCCTTTAAAGGTTGGGAGTCGCATGACAGATCGTGAATTGGATCAACAGTTGGTGGTGCGTGCCCAAGCAGGTGATAAGCACGCCTTCGAACTGTTGGTGGTTAAGTATCAGCGTAAATTAGGTCGCCTTGTAAGCCGCTTAGTGCGCAATAGTGCTGAAGCGGAAGATGTCACTCAAGAAGCCTTTATTAAGGCCTATCGGGCGCTGGGAGCGTTTCGGGGCGAGAGTGCTTTTTATACTTGGCTATATCGCATCGGCATTAATACGGCTAAAAACTATTTGGTGGCACAGGGCCGGCGCGCGCCCACCACTACTGCTATGGATAATGAGGAGGCTGAAAACTTTGAAGATGCCGAGCGTCTTCATGACTTCAATACCCCTGAAGCGGAACTTATGAGCCGTCAAATTGCCGAAACCGTTAATGCCAGCATGGAGGCGTTGCCAGAAGAATTGCGTACCGCCATTCGCTTGCGCGAGATTGAAGGGTTAAGCTATGACGAAATAGCATCACTCATGAATTGTCCGATTGGCACAGTCCGCTCAAGAATATTTCGTGCACGTGAAGCGATTGCCGAACGGCTGCGACCACAATTAGATATTTCGAAGGACAGGAGATGGTAATGAATGGTGAACATTTATCCGCACATGTGGATGGGGAGTTGGATGAACCCCAGCAACGTGTCATATTGGCTGAGCTGCGTAACGACGTTGATGCCGTTCAAACATGGAACACGTACCACATGATTGGTGAAGTGCTGCGCGAGAAGCGCGTCCTGCATATGGATGTGGCAGGGCGTGTGGCGCAAGCCTTAATCCGCGAACCCACACCCTTGGTGCCAAAGGTTCGGCGCTTGCAAGCGTCTACCCCAGCGCGTTGGTTGGCTGTGGCCGCAGCAGTTGCAGTGGTGGCATTGTCCACACGTCTGTTGCAGTGGAATACCTTATCAGGCAGCGTTGCCCCAATCGCGCAGACCACCGCATCAGCTCTGCCGACTCAAGTGGTGCAAGCCAATCCTGTTTTAAATCCGCCTGCTCAATTGGCGCAGGCTGGTAACAGCTCTGAGGCCGGGGCCTATGTGGCGATGCATCACCAATGGTCTCCGTTGTCCGGTTTCCAAGCTGTGGATTATGTGGAGGCGGGCGCAGCACGATGAAAGCAGTTTTTTTTATTGCACTCTTGTTGGCGCTCTCCAATGTTGTTTTGGCAGATTCGGGAAAAGCGGACGTGTCCGACTTGCTTAAAACGATGGGGACTGCTGCCCAGCAGCTTTCCTACAGTGGTGTGTTTGTTTTTCAGCACGATGGAAAAATGGAATCGTCACGCGTGTCTCATGCTGTAGAAAACGGCGTTGAACACACCAAAATAGTGACACTCGATGGATTGCCGCGAGAAATTATTCGTGTTAACGAAGAAATGCGCTGTTACTTTCCAGAAATTCATTCGGTGCGTTTGGAACATAGAAATGGTTCGCGTTTTTTCCCTGCGTTAATCGCACCTCCTTATCAAACCTATCGCGATAATTACGATATCCATGTAATGGGAAAAGACCGTGTGGCTGGACACGATTGCCAGGTGGTGCAATTTCGTCCGCGCGATAATTTCCGTTTTGCTTATCAATTCTGTGCGGATAACAGCACTGGGCTACTGCTGCGCGCCATTACTTTAAACGCCTTAGATGAGCCCGTGCAAGTAGCCTCCTTTACAGAGGTGGTGATTGGCGGCGTATTTGACCCCGCACGCTTTAGGCCCGGTTACGCCGATACACCCAATTGGCATGTTGAAAATATACCCTCCAGTGAGGCGAATGCTGCCAATAGCGGTTGGGTTGTGGCCAACCCACCCCCCGGATTTCGCAAGATTGGAGAAGTGCGGCGTGGACCACATGGACATATGGGCAATATGACGCAACTGGTTTATTCTGATGGGTTGGCGTCGGTTTCTATTTTCATCGAGCCATCCGATGGGCCGCCGCGCGCGCCTTCGGCGGAAACCTTGCCCAGCTCATTAAGCTTTTATTCAGTGCGCACACCAGAGCAGCATGTCACGGTGGTGGGTGCGGTGCCCCTGGCCGCTGTGATGCAAATTGGCCAATCCATTACTAACCTGCGGAGCAGTCATCCATGAAACACCTGTTACTGGTCTTTTTAATAGGCCTTTCATCTCCTTTTTTGCACGCCGAAGCGTTGCCTGATTTCACCGACTTGGTGGAAAAACAAGTGGGAACCGTGGTGAATATCAGCACCACCACCAATGCCAAACAACCGCCCAGTGGCGCTCAACCCATGATGCCCGGCATGAATGAGAACGACCCCATGTTTGAGTTTTTCAAACGTTTTGGTATCCCCATGATGCCAGGTCAGCAAGGTCCTATTGGTGAATCGCACTCCATGGGTTCAGGATTCCTGATTAGTCAAGATGGTTACATTCTGACCAACGCTCATGTGGTGCAAGGGGCCGATGAGGTGATGGTGGCCTTGCAAGATAAGCGAGAATTTAAAGCCAAAGTGATTGGTGTTGATAAAAAATCTGATGTGGCGCTGATTAAAATTGACATCTCAGGCCTACCTTTCGTAAAAACGGGTGACCCCGCCAAGGTGCGGGTAGGAGAATGGGTGGTGGCCATTGGGTCGCCTTTCGGTTTTGAGAGCACAGTCACCAAAGGAATTGTCAGCGCCAAGGGACGATCTTTGCCAGAGGAAACTTTAGTCCCATTCATTCAAACCGATGTGCCCATTAACCCGGGCAACTCGGGCGGACCGTTATTCAATATGAAGGGTGAAGTGATTGGTATTAACTCACAAATTTACAGTCGTACCGGTGGTTTTATGGGCCTATCTTTTGCAATCCCCATCGATGTGGCTTTGCAAGTGTCCGATCAATTGCGCTCTACAGGTCATGTCACACGTGGTTGGCTGGGTGTGGTCATTCAAGATGTCACCAAAGAACTGGCCGACTCTTTTGGTCTTAGCAAACCCCAAGGGGCGTTGGTGTCTTCCGTAGAAAAAGGTTCACCCGCTGAAAAGGGTGGCATCTTGACCAGCGATATTATTTTACGTTTTGATAATAAACCCATTAAAGCCCGCGAGGATCTGCCGCGCTTGGTGAGTGCGGTTAAGAGCGGCTCGCGCGTATCCGTGCAGGTGTGGCGCAAAGGGGCCGCTGTGGAATTATCTTTATTAGTGGGTGAAATGCCCGGTGAGAAAACCGCAGCAGCAGAGCCTAGTACAGCGAAACGCGTTAAAACCGTGGCTGCCGAGAGGCTGGGTTTGAGCATGTTGGATCTCAGCCCGGATCAGCGTAAAGAGCTGGAGGTAGCTGGTGGCGTTTTGGTGGATGAGGCCCACGGTCCGGCAGCCAAAGCAGGCTTGCAAAAAGGGGATGTGATTTTATCGGTGAATAATGTTGAAATTAAATCCACGGATGGATTTACCCAGGCCCTATCCCACCTAGACCCCAAAAAGGCCGTGGCACTCTTAATACGGCGTGGCGGCAGCGCTGAGTTTGTCAGTGTTAAGCCCGATTAGGACTGGGGTCAGACCCCAAAGGACCCCATAGCCGCCTTGAATCCTCCTGCACGGCTGCGTCAAATAGTCTAGAATACTGGTTTTAAGGGCTTAATTGCCCAAACCACTTTGCAAAAGGGCATCGCAGGATGCCCTTTTTTCCATCAAGGTATGAACTTAATTCGCAACTTTTCCATTATTGCCCATATTGACCACGGTAAATCTACCCTGGCCGATCGCATCATTCAATTATGCGGTGGCCTGTCTGATCGCGAAATGGAAGCCCAAGTGTTGGACAGCATGGATTTGGAGCGGGAACGCGGCATTACTATTAAGGCCCAAACAGCAGCTTTGCAATATCCCGCCCTTGATGGCCAGGTTTATAATTTAAACCTCATCGACACCCCGGGGCACGTGGATTTTTCTTACGAAGTATCGCGCTCTTTAGCGGCCTGCGAAGGGGCTGTACTGGTAGTAGATGCATCCCAAGGGGTTGAAGCCCAGACCGTGGCCAATTGTTACACCGCCATTGAGCAGGGCGTGGAAGTATTTCCCGTGTTGAATAAAATTGATTTACCTTCCGCCGAACCCGAGCGTGTGATTACTGAAATTGAAGACATTATTGGCATTGATGCAAAAGATGCCTTGCGCGTCAGTGCCAAAACGGGTTTGGGTGTGCGTGAAGTGTTAGAGGCTGTCATTGCCCGTATTCCAGCGCCCAAGGGAGATCGTACAGCCCCGCTTAAAGCCCTAATCATTGATTCTTGGTTTGATAACTACGTGGGTGTGGTGATGTTGGTGCGTGTTGTGGATGGCACATTGCGTCCCAAGGATAAGATTTTATTGATGTCCAGCCACGCCTCATACCTGTGTGAGCAGGTGGGTGTGTTCACTCCAAAATCTATGGCGCGCGATAGCCTCTCTGCAGGCCAAGTGGGTTTTGTGATTGCGGGGATTCGTGAATTGGATTCGGCGCGTGTGGGCGATACGCTGACCTTGGCGCAACGTCCCGCTTTGGTAGCTTTACCGGGATTTAAAGAAATTAAACCGCAGGTGTTTGCCGGCTTATACCCCATTGAATCTAATCAATATGATGCGCTGCGCGACGCTCTAGAGAAATTAAAGCTTAACGATTCTTCCCTGCATTACGAACCCGAAACCTCGCAAGCCCTGGGGTTTGGTTTTCGTTGCGGCTTCTTGGGCTTGCTGCACATGGAGATTGTGCAGGAACGTCTAGAACGTGAATACGATATGGACCTGATCACCACAGCGCCTACTGTGGTGTATCAATTGTTAATGGGCGATGGCACTGTGGAAGAAATTGAAAACCCCTCACGCATGCCAGACCCCTCTAAAATTGAAGAGATTCGCGAGCCCATTATTACGGCTACTATGTTATTGCCACAAGATTATGTGGGGGCCGTGATTACATTGTGTAACCAGAAACGCGGCGTACAAGTGGATATGCAGTATTCTGGACGTCAAGTGGTGCTGACCTATGAAATGCCACTTAACGAAGTAGTGATGGATTTCTTTGATCGTTTAAAATCAGTTAGCCGTGGCTACGCGTCGTTGGATTATGAGTTTAAAGAATTCAGAGCTTCCGATTTGGTTAAGCTGGATATTCTTATTAATTCTGAAAAAATTGATGCGTTATCCTTGGTGGTGCATCGCTCTAACAGTCTGTATCGCGGCCGTGAATTGGCATCGAAGATGCGCGGGCTTATTCCCCGGCAAATGTTTGATGTGGCTATTCAAGCGGCTATCGGCGCCCATATTATTGCTCGTGAAAGCATTAAGGCATTACGCAAAAATGTGCTGGCCAAATGCTATGGCGGTGATATTTCTCGCAAACGCAAGTTGTTAGAAAAACAGAAGGCAGGTAAAAAAAGAATGAAGCAAGTGGGTAATGTAGAAATTCCGCAAGAGGCATTCCTCGCCATCTTGCAAGTGGAGAGTAAATAATGGATTTGTTTAAGCTAGGGGTTCTGGGCTTATTGGTTGCTTTGCCGGTGGTGGTCTGGGACCTTTTTTCAAAGCGTCCGCGCGGGGTTGACGATCGTATGGCCAGTTTGGTGCAAACAGCATGGCTGGTCCTCTTTGTGTGTGGTTTTGGTTTGTTGTTAAAAGTGACCGGTTTTTCTGAAATCTTACTTGCCGCCAGCACCCTTACTGGTTTGGTGGTGTTGTGGAATACCTTCCGCTTACGCAATCGTACTGCCACGTCGCCCGTTGAAGCCCCTTGGGTAGAGATTTCACGCAGCTTCTTTCCGGTGATATTGGCGGTTTTTCTGGTGCGCTCGTTTTTATTCGAACCGTTTAAGATTCCCTCCGGTTCAATGATTCCCACATTGCGTATTGGCGACTTTATTCTGGTGAATAAATACACTTATGGATTGCGCATGCCCATCACCAATCATTCTTTTGTAGAATTAAGCCACCCCCAGCGCGGTGAAGTGATGGTGTTTCATTACCCCCCGGACCCCTCCACCAATTACATCAAACGTGTGGTGGGGCTGCCCGGTGACGTTGTGAGTTATCAAGGCAAACGTTTGTCGATCAATGGGCAAACCCTAAGTACTGTTTCTGATGGCAGCTATAGCGAATTGGTAGAATCGCTTAATACGGCTCAGTTTGATCAGTTTCAAGAACAGCTGGGAACTCATAAGCACGCCATTATCGTCGCGCCGTACCAGCCTGCTATATTCCCCTCACAAGTACAAAATTATCCTGGGCGGGATCGATGTGACGTTACCGCCGATGGCTTCACTTGCACCGTTCCGGCCGGCCATTATTTTATGATGGGTGATAATCGCGATCGCAGTTCAGATAGCCGCTACTGGGGTTTTGTACCGGAAGATAATATTGTGGGCAAGGCTGTGTTGGTGTGGATGAACTTTAACGACTTTACCCGCATTGGTACTTTGGTTTATTGATTATCATGACACGCACGGATCAAACATTGACTGAAGAATTGGGGCGGCGTATTGGCTACACCTTTCACTCTTGCGCTCTGGCCGTGGAAGCGGTTACGCATCGCAGCCGCGGATTGAGCAACAATGAACGTTTAGAATTCTTAGGCGACAGCGTATTAAACCTGGCTGTCTCGCAATTGGTGTTTAATCGTTTTCCCCAACACCCTGAGGGGGAGCTCAGTCGCATTCGAGCAGCGCTCGTCAACCGCGAAGCGTTGTTGCGCATTGCGCAAAATTTACGTATTGGAGAATTGTTGCGCTTAGGCGAAGGTGAGCTTAAAAGCGGCGGAGTAGGGCGCCCATCTATTTTAGCTGATGCCGTTGAGGCCATAATGGGTGCCGTGTATCGCGATGGTGGTTTTGAAAAAGCGGAAGTGGTTATTACACAATTAGTGGCACCTTTGCTAGAAGAAGTGAATCCTACTGTGGCGCAAAAGGATTCTAAAACACAATTGCAAGAGTGGCTTCAGGCGCGGCGCCATAGCTTGCCGCGCTATAAATTGTTGGAAAGCCGCGGTGAAGCACACGATAAGACCTTTCGTATTGCCTGTATTGTGGATGAGCTTAAAATCCATACAGAAGGAGAGGGCAAGAGCCGTCGTGTAGCAGAGCAGTTGGCCGCACGTGCCGCCTATGATGCCTTACCGGCCACTTCTTTATGAGCGAACCCATTGACACGGGCCCCATGAACCCAGATTTTCGCTGCGGTACCATTGCTATTGTAGGGCGCCCTAACGTGGGTAAATCCACGTTACTGAATCATTTGGTAGGGCAAAAACTCAGCATCACTTCACATAAGCCCCAAACCACGCGCAGCCGGATTAAGGGTTTCGTTACACAACCTGATGTACAGTTTGTCTTTGTGGACACCCCAGGTTACCAAAATCGTTTCAGCAATGCCCTGAATCGTGCCATGAACCGTTCTATCATCACCACTTTAAACGATGTGGATGTGGTGTTATTGGTGATTGAGGCCTTGCGTTGGAACACTGATGATCAATGGGTGTTGAACCGCATCCCCGTTGGGGTCAGACCCCTATTGGTCATTAATAAAATAGATAAGGTGAAACCACGCTCCTTATTACTGCCGTTCCTTAAAAAATGTGGCGAAGAGCCTCGTTTTGCAGCTGTTATCCCTTTAAGCGCTGGCCATGACGATAATTTTGGTGGACTGCTCTCTGAAATTCGTTCGCGCCTACCTGTAGCACCCCCTTTATATGGTGTTGACGAAGTCACCGACAGCAGTGAACGCTTCTTAGCGGCCGAGTTTATTCGCGAACAGTTGTTTCGCCTGTTGGGCGAGGAATTGCCCTATGCCACCACGGTAATGATTGATCAGTACCAAGAGGAAGGCAATCTGCGCCGTATTTATGCCACTATTTTGGTGGAAAATGACAATCAAAAGGCAATCGTGATTGGTCACAATGGTGAAAAACTGAAACAAATCGGGACCCGCGCTCGTCAAGATATTGAGCGCTTGATTGAGGGTAAAGTGTTTCTGGAGTTATGGGTTAAGGTGAAGGGCGGTTGGTCTGATGATGAACGCGCTCTTAAACAGTTGGGTCATGGTCTCTGAGCGTCGCCATTCCGCCAGCACGGCTTTTGTGCTGCACAGTATTCCCTGGCGTGAAACCAGCCAGATTGTGGAGCTGTTCAGTGCGGAGCATGGACGTATTCCATTGGTGGCCAAAGGAGCCAGGCGCCCGCGTTCAGCCCTGCGAGGATTACTGCAACCCTTTCAACCTCTTCGCGTCACCTGGTTTGGTGCTGGTGAATTGCGCACTCTAAAACAAGCAGAATGGCAGGGCGGGGTTCCGTTGTTAAAAGGGTCTGCACTATTCTGTGGTTTTTATCTCAATGAGCTGTTGTTGCGTCTTTTAGTACGCGACGATCCCCATCAAAACCTGTTTGAACTGTATCAGCAGGCCTTGGTGCAACTGGCCACCCATGCACCCTTCGAGCCTGTATTGCGTGCTTTTGAAGTGAATTTGCTGCGTGAATTGGGTTATGCCTTACAATTAACACATGAGGCGGATGGGCGGTGTCCTATCGATCCCGAGGCGCATTACACCTATGCGGTGGAATTAGGTCCCGTACGTCTTACCCAACAGGTTGCCCAATCGAGTAATACAGTACAATTTATTGGCAAAACCTTGCTTGATATGGCGCGCGGTCATTATGAAAATATCAGTACTTTAAACCAGAGTAAGCAATTAATGAGGGTTTTGTTGGGGCATTACTTGGGTGGACAAGATTTACATTCGCGACGCATTATTCAGGAGCTCCCTCTACTGTGATTCAACTAGGCGTTAACATCGACCATATTGCCACCTTGCGCCAAGCACGCGGCACGCGCTACCCAAGCCCGGTACAGGCTGCGTTGCTGGCCGAGTACGCGGGGGCTGATGCCATCACGTTGCATCTGCGTGAAGACCGACGCCACATTCAAGACCGTGATTTAGAAATTTTACGCGAAGTGCTGACCACGCGTATGAATCTAGAAACCGCTGTTACCGATGAAATGCTGGCCATCGCCATTAAAACAAAACCCCATGACGCCTGTTTGGTGCCCGAGCGCCGTCAAGAGCTGACCACAGAAGGTGGCTTAGATGTGCTGACACATTTTGAGCGTGTTAAAAAAGCCTGTCACCGTTTGGGTGAGGCGGGCATTCGGGTGTCGTTATTTATTAATGCGGATAAAGCGCAGATTGAAGCAGCTCATGCCGCAGGAGCGCCGGTGATTGAGTTACATACCGGTCATTACGCGGAACTTGAAATTGAATCCGAACAAAAAGTTGAGCTACAACGCTTGCGCGAGGCGGTGAATTTAGGCACACAACTGGGTCTGCGCGTAAACGCGGGGCACGGTTTGAATTACCACAATACCCGATCGGTGGCAGCATTGCCCAATTTATGCGAACTTAACATCGGCCACGCCATTGTGGCGCAGGCCCTATTTGTGGGTTGGGAGTCCGCCGTGCGCGAAATGAAAACCCTCATTAACAGCGCCGTATCCGTTTCATGATTGTGGGCATTGGCGTGGATACGGTTCAAGTGCGTCGCATTCGCGATGCTCTTGCGCGACACGGCCACCGCTTCGCTGAAAAAATCCTCACTCCGCAAGAGTTACTTCGATTTGATGCGCATGCTCAACCGGCACGCTATTTGGCCAAACGCTTTGCTGTGAAAGAGGCTTTTTCAAAAGCCATGGGTACGGGCATTCGTTCACCGGTAACCTGGCGCAAAATTGGCACGGCTCACAACGAGGCTGGCGCTCCCACCATTGCTATGCATGCCGATTTGGAGGCTTTTGCAAAAACCAAAGGCATTACCCACACCCATGTTAGTGTGACCGATGAAGAGCAGTTGGCGGTGGCTTTTGTGGTGTTGGAGAATAATTCCTAATGGGTCCGGTGATGTTGGACATTCGGGGTCTGACCCTCGCCCCTGACGAGGTGCAGTGGGTTGCACACCCGCGTGTGGGCGGCGTGATTTTATTCAGCCGAAATTTTGCATCCACAGAACAGCTCAAAGCTTTAACTGCAGAATTACATGCGGTTAAGGACGATCTCATTATTGCGGTGGACCACGAAGGCGGTCGGGTGCAGCGTTTTAAATCAGGCTTTACAGTGCTGCCTCCCATGGCTGCCTTGGGCGAGCGCTTTAATACAAGCCCCCAAGAGGCTCTGACATGGGCCAAGGCTGCTGGGTTTGTGTTGGCTTGGGAACTGCACCTGCACGGCGTCGATCTGTCATTTACTCCGGTATTGGATTTGGATTTCGGACGCAGCACAGTGATTGGCAACCGCGCTTTTCATCGCAACGCTGATGTGGTGGCGCAATTGGCAGCAGCCCATTGCTTGGGGTTGCATCAAGCCGGTTTTCCAGCTGTAGGAAAACATTTTCCGGGGCATGGCTTTGTGGAAGCAGATTCCCATCATGACCTGCCGGTGGACCAGCGCAGCTTTACAGAAATCGACCATGAAGATATTGAGCCCTTCCGCCGTCTTATGGGTTCAGGTCTAGAGGCGATTATGCCGGCGCATATTCGTTATGCTGCCGTGGATGATAAGCCTGCTGGTTTTTCACCCTTCTGGTTGCAGCAGGTGTTGCGCGTTCAGTTAGGGTTTGATGGAGTTATTTTTAGCGATGACCTGTCTATGAAAGGGGCTTTGGGTGAGGGTGGCCCTGCGCAGCGTGCACAAGCGGCCATGACGGCGGGTTGCGATATGGTGTTGTTGTGTAACGACCCTGTTGCAGCGCAAGAATTGGTGGAAGGGTTGGATGGCTTTCACTGGAACGCCGCCAGCGCGCAGCGCTTAACACGCATGATGAGCTTACCAGCACCCAGCAGGGCTGTGGGTCAGGCGCAATATGAGTTGGCACAAGAGTGCTTGCGCCCTTTTATTAATTCTTTGAGTTAAATATTTTATGAGTCTGCATTCTCATTCCCATCAACGCCCACGTGGGTCGGTTCAGACTGTCCGAGGCAATATTCACAATCATCATGATCCTGCCGGACACATGCACCATCGCCAGCGATCCTCCACCACGCGTTTAATGTTATGGGCCTTACTCTTTACAGTGATCTTCGCTGTAACTGAAGCGGTGGTTGGGTTTTGGGCCAATTCCTTAGCGCTGATTTCTGATTCTGGGCATATGGTGTCTGATGCACTGTCCTTGGGGTTAGGCTCTTTTGCTGTATGGATCGGTAACCGTCCGCCCAGCCAGCGTCACAGCTATGGATTGCAACGCGCTGAAGTGATTGCGGCTTTACTTAACGGGATGCTGTTGTTGGCGGTGATTGCCGCCATTGTGTACGAGGCTATTTCGCGCATCCAATCACCACACGCTGTGAATGCGTTACCTGTGATTGGCGTGGCTATTTTGGGTATGATTTTAAATGGCGTAAATGGATTAATGTTGTCCCGAATGGAAAAGGGGCTCAATACCCGTGCGGCCATGATTCACGTGGCGGGTGATTTTTTAGGGTCTGTGGCGGCTTTAGTGGCGGGTTTGGTGGTGTGGTTTACAGGTTGGATGCCCATCGATCCTATCCTCTCGTTAGTGGTGGCATCGCTTATGCTCTACACCACCTTGCGTATTTTAAACGAAGCGGTGCATGTGCTGATGGAGGGGGTTCCTGACTCCGTATCCTTACAAGAAGTGGGTGACAAACTATTGGCCATAGAAGGGGTGCAATCGGTGCATGATTTGCATATCTGGACTTTGGCGTCAGGCATGCTGGCGCTTTCCGCCCATTTGGAAATTTCGAGTTTGGATAATTGGTCGCAGGTGTTAGAGCGCACGCTTAAAATGCTGTTGGATGAACATGATATTGAGCATGTCACCTTGCAACCTGAGGTGCATGAAAGGGGTTAATGGTGGAATGCCGTCTGTGCCTGCGCTTGGCCTCTTTTTTAGACGAGGTATCTTGTCAACACCCTGACTATTTTACTGCCCCCGTACCGTCATTTGGCGACTCCAAGGCCGCTCTTTTGGTGGTGGGTTTGGCCCCTGGAATGCATGGGGCTAACCGTACCGGGCGCCCTTTTACGGGGGACCATGCAGGTATCTTGCTTTTTGAAACCCTATACCGCACGGGCTTTAGCAATCAACCGCAGGGCGCTGACCCCCAGGATGGCCTAACCCTTACCAATTGCCGCATTACCAATGCGGTGCGTTGCTTGCCGCCGCAGAATAAACCATTACCCGAAGAAGTGGCGCGCTGTAACCCCTATTTGCAACAGGAGCTCACCACTGCACCGCCCCCGCGCGTAGTGGTCGCCTTGGGGCAGGTCTCCCATCAAGCCATTCTAAAAGCGCTTTCATTGAAGTTGCGCGATTACCCCTTTGGCCACGGCCTACGTTACACGTTACCGAGCGGGCATGTTCTGTTGACTAGTTATCATTGCAGTCGCTACAACACCCAAACAAAGCGCCTTACCGCACAGATGTTCCATGCGGTGTTTGATCAAGCACAACAAGAAATTGGGTACACCTCATGACCGCTTTCGATCATCGCGCGATCATACAAACATTACCTAATACCCCGGGCGTATACCGTATGTTAAATGCGGCGGGGGAGGTGATTTATGTGGGTAAGGCGCGCGACCTGAAGCGCCGCGTGTCTTCTTATTTCCAGAAAACCCATAGCAGCTCGCGCACACAACTGATGGTGTCGCAAGTGAATGGGATTGAAGTCACGCTAACGGCCTCTGAAGCGGAGGCGCTGCTGTTGGAAGGCAATCTTATTAAGCGCTTCGATCCGCGCTTTAACGTGGTGTTTAAAGATGATAAAAGCTATCCCTACATTCAACTTAGCCGCCACCCTTACCCGCAAATTAGGCTCTATCGGGGGGCGCTTGATGCTCAGCATCAACATTTTGGACCCTATCCCAACGTGTGGGCAGCGCGCGAAGTCATTAATCACTTGCAGCGACTGTTTAAATTGCGCACTTGTGAGGACACGGTTTTTAAAAACCGCTCACGCGCTTGCTTGCTGCACCAAATAGAACGCTGCTCTGCTCCTTGTGTGAAGGCCATTACGGCTGAAGATTATGCTGCAGACTTGCGCAATGCCCAACGTTTTTTGTCTGGCAAAGAAAGTGAGGTTCTAGATGAATTGCGCCGTCAAATGAATGAATATTCCACGGCTCAAGAGTTTGAAGCCGCGGCCGATCTGCGTGATCGTATTGCACTTATGCAACAGGTGCTGTCTAAACAAGCCGTTTCTTCCACCCAAGTGCGCGATGTGGATGTGATTGCAGTTTACGTCAGCGAGGAAGGGGCTGCGCTTAACCTGGTGATGATTCGCGGTGGTCAGCATTTGGGTGACAAAACATTTTTTCCAAACAATGCACAGGGCGCTGATGCGGCCACTATTTGTGAGGCTTTTATCGCACAGCATTACTTTGATGACGTTATTCCACGATTATTGATTGTGAGTGACGTACAAGACCAAGTCACTACCGCAACATTGCTAAGCGAGCGCTGTGGTCATGTGGTTCAGGTGGTGTGTCGCCCTAATGGAGAGCGTCGGGCCTGGCTGATGGGCGCGCATAAAAATGCCCAGTTTGCTTTTGAACAGCGTCGCTCACAACAGAGCGCCCAAGGTGCGCGCGTCACGGCTTTGCAAGAAGCCTTGGGTCTTGGCACGTTGCCGCAGCGCATGGAATGCTTTGATATTAGTCACACCCAAGGTGAAGCCACGGTGGGTTCATGCGTGGTGTTTGAAAATGGCCAGCCTTTTAAAGAGGATTACCGTCGCTACAATATCACCGGCATTACACCAGGAGACGATTACGCCGCCCTACGTGATGTCCTGGAGCGGCGTTATAAAAAGATTATGGCAGGCGATGGCAAGCAACCGGATTTAATTCTCATTGATGGCGGGCGCGGGCAATTAAACCAAGCTGTTTCCATCCTGACAGAATTGGGCGCGCAAGATATTCCCATGGTGGGGGTGGCAAAAGGGGAGGGACGTAAGTCTGGACTTGAGACCATCATCTTCCCTGAGGCTGGCAAAGAGCTGCATTTGGCAGAGAATAACCCCGGTTTTCATCTCATTCAGGCCATCCGGGATGAGGCGCACCGGTTTGCCATTACCGGGCATCGCGCCAGACGGGCTAAGACACGTACTCAATCCAGCCTTGAGGCAGTGGAGGGCGTGGGGGCTAAGCGTAGGCAGAAGCTGTTGGCGCAGTTTGGTGGCCTGCGGGGCGTACAGAACGCCAGCGTGGAGGATTTGGCGGCCATAAGCGGTATCGGCCCTGCGTTAGCCCTCAAGATCTATCAGCAGCTGCATTGAACAGGTAGAATCGCCTCATGGTGTTCAATATCCCCATCATTCTTACCCTCATTCGCTTGGCGCTGATCCCGCTTTTTGTGTGGGTGATGTATTTTCCAGACCGTTGGCTATCTATGCCTACTGCAGGCCTTACTGCGGCGGGTATTTTTGTGGCGGCGGCCATTACCGACGCATTTGACGGATATTTGGCCCGTAAATGGAACCAAACCACTGCTTTTGGCGCCTTTTTAGACCCTGTGGCCGATAAGCTCATGGTCATGGCCGCCTTAATTGTGTTGGTAGACTTGCAGCGCGCCCCATCTGTGTTGGCGCTGGTGATCATTGGCCGCGAAATTACTATTTCTGCCTTGCGCGAGTGGATGGCGCAAATTGGCAAAAGTGCCAATGTGGCTGTTTCTACCCTAGGTAAGGTTAAAACCATTGCCCAGATGATTGCCATCCCCTTTTTGCTCTACGATAAGCTGCTCTTTGAGGTGGTTGATTGCCATATGATTGGCTCTATTGCCCTGTGGATTGCTGCATTATTAACCCTCGTTTCCATGGCCTATTACCTGCGCGTGGCCATAGATGCGGGAGTGACTGATGGGGATGATCTTCACTGAATTGACGGCTTTGAATAGAACCGTTAAAATGTTTGACTTCGTGCGGGAGTAGCTCAGTTGGTAGAGCGCAACCTTGCCAAGGTTGAGGTCGCGAGTTCGAGCCTCGTCTCCCGCTCCATCGTATTAGGGGAAAAGGCGTTAGCCGTTTCCCCTTTTCGTTTTTTACAAACACCCTTTATTTGGCGGGGTGGCAGAGTGGTCATGCAGCGGCCTGCAAAGCCGTCTACGCCGGTTCGATTCCGACCCCCGCCTCCAAATACCCAAACCCCATCGCGTAACAAAGTGTAAATAACAAACAGACGCCTGACCTACACGCTAAATTAATGCATAATTCTGCAACCTTAGAATATCGCCAAGGAAATACATTCGAATGTTGGAGTTGGTCAAGCTAGCACTGCGCCGACCCTTAAAATCCACGCCCAATAGCTTTTGGTCTCTAGGCCCTTTGGCATTTTTTAGTATTTTTGATGCCGGCCGCCGTGAGGCTGTGGTTCAGCAGGCCAGTGCCAGAACCCAAGAGGCGACAGCACAATACCGGTTGACGGTGCTGAATGCCTTTAAAGAGGTGGAGGACAACCTCTCGTTACTGCATTACCTTGGGGAAGAAAACGAATCTCAATCGCGCGCCACTGAGGCCGCTCGTCATACCTATAATTTGGCTATGAATCGCTATCGAGAGGGCGCGGTTAGCTACTTGGAAGTGATTGATGCCGAGAATGCTAAGCTGCGCACCGAGCAAGCACAATTGGGTATTGTGGTACAACGCATGCAAGCTGACGTAGGCTTAGTGCGCGCCTTAGGTGGGGATTGGTAACGCCGCATCACAGTATTATCCAAACACTCATTGGTTAAAATAAGGCGAATCATTCTGTAATGAGCCACACCACCCATCAGGCATTGAGCAAAGTTCCACAAGTTACCCTTGTTTTTTGGATCATAAAGATTTTTGCCACCACCTTAGGTGAAACCGGTGGGGATGCCGTGTCCATGTCCATGAATTTCGGCTATCTGGTCGGGACCGTTATTTTTGCATCTGTGTTTCTTGTTGCAGTCATTACTCAAATTAAAGCCAAGCGCTTTCACCCACTCCTCTACTGGGCCACCATTATTGCCACCACAACAGTAGGAACAACCCTTGCTGATTATGCAGACCGATCTCTCGGGATTGGGTATACCGGTGGAACCACTCTGTTGTTTACGCTTCTCATCTTATCTTTGGTCATCTGGTATAAAATCTTTGGATCTGTTTCAACAAACACCATAAGCTCTGCGAAAGAAGAAATGTTTTATTGGGTAACCATTATGTTTTCTCAAACCTTGGGTACAGCATTGGGAGATTGGACGGCTGACACGGCAGGGCTTGGGTATGGTGGCGGTGCAGTTGTTTTTAGTGGTTTATTGCTGGTTGTGCTGGCGGCTTACTTATGGACAAAAATTTCTAAAACCACTCTTTTCTGGGCCGCTTTCATACTCACCAGGCCACTGGGCGCTGTAGTAGGCGACTTTCTGGATAAGCCATTAAACCAAGGCGGCCTTGCACTCAGCCGCTATTCTGCATCTGCGGCATTATTGATAATCATCGTCAGCATCATTTTTCTTTTCCCACAGAAAGCGGCAAAAGGTTCTGGGCATTAACTAAGCACCGAATTTTGGTCTAGGCCAATCTCAAAACCACTTCAGGCAAACCCTCAATTGCACCTAGGGCTGTGCCCGCTTGCCGGGCAAAATAAATTCCCGAGTAGCTCCCTGTGCTAACCCATTGTCTGGCTTGCACGGGCAAGCCGCGCTGCATGCATTGATTGATGAAAGGCGTCAGTAACCCGCGCGGATCACCTGCAGGGTTGGCGGCAGGATGAATAGCAATGCTGTGGCCGTTAAATATAAAAGATAACGCAGGCTGTAGGTATGGAAAATTGGCGCGATAAGGTACCGCTTGCCCCAATACCAGTAAGCCATGGTTTTGTAGATCGGCCAGTTTTAAAAGAGCTTCTTGATCGGGCCACCCTTGCAAGCGACTGGCCACAATCTCAATACTGGCTGCCATCATGGACAGGGCGGACAACACTTCTGTTTCACTGTAGAGGGCGGCGCGAGCAGGAAATGATTGCGAAAACTGAAAGGCGACTTCCAATTCCAATCCGCATACGGGGTAATGATCAAGCGTTGCTTCAGCGGGTGATTCATGAACGCACAATGCGGGAATGGGTGAGCCTTGCACATCGCCTGCCGTCATCGCGGTTCCTACCTTCCAGGCTTGCACGTTACCCCCTAACTGGGCAACCAACGCTTCTTGCGCGGCATACGCTGCGCTGCGTGTTTTAGGGATTAACGCCTCGGGTAGCGCAATTTGTTGGTGATCGGAAAATGCAACGCCTAGTTGTTGTGCCAATGCTGCGCTATCAAAGTGCAATGAAGTCATGATTTGTTTGTCGTTGTCTTGTTATGGGCGCTAGCATGTTAGTTGGGGTATTGACGCGTTTCGCCTTGGCGCAGTACTGTAAAACGTTGCGCGGGTATTCCATGCTCTTGCAATGCGGTTTGCAAATCGTGCGGTGGTTGATCCAGGGGTTCATCGCTCATTTGAAAGGTGCCCCAATGAATACCAATGGCCTGACTGGCGTGAATGTCTTCCATAACTTGTATGGCTTCACTTGGGTTTACATGAGAGCGACTCATAAACCAACGGGGTTCGTAGGACCCAATGGCAATGGCGGCCAAATCAAAATGACCAAATTGCGCACCAATATCCACCACGTCTTTAGAGTACCCTAAATCCCCTGAAAACCAAAAACGAAAACGCGGATGGAGCAACGCCCAACTGCCCCATAAAGTTTGGTTGCGATCCCAGAGGGTACGGGCAGACCAATGTTGAACCGCCGAAAAATAAAGTTCTAGATTTGCTGTATGGCCTTGCACAACGCCATGGTCACCCCAATTGAAGGCATGCACGTTGCGCGCAGGGCCCTCTAAAACGCTGCCGGGAATATTGTCTTTAAACCAAGGCCCATTGCCTAAGGGAATAAAAAACTGCGGCGCCCCGCCGGCTTGGGTGGCCAATGCACGCAGGCTGGGTAAGTCCATATGGTCATAATGATTGTGAGAAATCACCACCACGTCAATATGCGGCAACTCGGTAAGTGCCAAACCCGGCTTCTGATAACGCTTCGGGCCGAAGGGGGGGAGTGGGCTGGCGTAGTCGGAGAACATGGGGTCCGTAAGAATGTTAAGCCCATCCACTTGCAACAGCATGGTGGCATGCCCCACCCAAGTGACCGCGGTCACGTTTTGGTTATGGGTAATGAAATCCAGATCCGGCGTTACAGGCGCCAGTGCTTCCTGTGGTGGTTTGGGAGTGCCATTCCACAAACGGTCCCATTGCCAACGAATAAAACTGCTATGAGGTGCAGAATCGATGTACCGATTGTGAAACCCATTGGCATCGTGAGGGCTGGGTTGGGTGGCGTTGTTATCGGCCATAACCGTTATGGCCACGGCCAGCGTGACCCCCACGGCCAATGTGATGAGAAGGGTGTCGCGCCTCATGAAATGATGGGCTTAGGGTAGGGGTATTGTTGTGCCAATGCCCGTTCCACAGCTTGTGCGGCCAACAGCGTTTGGCGATCACTTCCCACCAAACCCACTAGCGCCACGGCGGTGGGCAGTCCTGCGGGGCCTATCCCCCAAGGCAAGGTAATAGCGGGGCCGTGCAGGGCTGTCCAAATGCGATTCATAATGGGGTTGCCGGTACTCTTAAGGCCCAGTGGTGCTTCACCGGTTACGCTGGGAACCAACAACACATCCACAGACTTAAATACATCAGGGAAGGCCTGCTGACATTGGCGAATAAGAACGTGCGCTTGCATATAATCTGTATCGCTCACCGCCTCACCTTGTTGCAAAATGGATTGTAAATTGGGGCTTAGTTGCGCAGCGTGATGAATGCGCTCAAACGCCAAGGATTGCACCTGTTGGCGCAGCATCACTTGGTATTGCGCGTGTGCCAATCCTTTAAAGTGCTCAGGCAATGAAATTTCCCTCACCATAAACCCTTGCTGCGTGAGCAGCGCACCGGCGGATAGCCATGCGTTTTTTTGTGAATCGTCGCATTCATCCCATTCCCATGTGCGGCATAAGCCCACGCGTGGGCGCTCGTTGGAAGCGGGGGTTAATAATAAGTGTTGTAACCCGCTGGCGGCAGCGGCCAAGAGGGCTGCATCTTCCACGCTGCGCGAAAACGTACCCACGGTATCCAGTGAATCAGCCAAAGGTTTTACACCGGCACGGGGCAGGGTATTGAAGCTGGGTTTATAGCCCACAATGCCGCAATAGGCGGCGGGGCGAATAATAGACCCACCGGTTTGTGTGGCAAAGGCCAAGGACACCATATGGTCTGCCACGGCCGCAGCCGAGCCACTGGAGGAACCGCCGGGCGTATGCAGTGGGTTATGAGGGTTGGTGGTAGGACCTGGGTGAAACACCGCAAATTCTGTGGTAACGGTTTTACCCAATAAAACCGCGCCAGCACGTCGCGTCAGCGCCACAGATGCTGCATCCCAAACGCTTTGATGGTCGGCGTAAATGGGTGACCCATAAGCCGTGGGCATATCCACGGTATCCATAATATCTTTTACACCCACGGGCAAGCCGTGCAGCAAACCAGTCACGGCACCACGGTCCAGCGCGCGCGCGCGTTCTAATGCTGCCGTGCGGTTTAAAAACGCCCAAGCCCGCACCACGTTCTCGCGCGCATCAATGCGTTCTAAGCAATCTCGCAGCAGTGCTTCTGCGCTAATGTCGCGAAGCTGCAATCGGCGTACCAATACGCTGGCGCTTAATGTGTTTAACGATTTGCTCATAGGTTTTTAACTTAAAATAAAATCTTGTTCTCTAAAGCGCCGTGTACGCCACCAAAACTCCAAGGATAACCCAGGCCATAAGGCGCTGTTGTAACCGTGCTCATCCAGATACCAGCTTTTGCAACCGGATTTCCACACTGTTGTGCGAGAGCGTTGCTCCATTTCCAACACATGGCGATCATAAACCTCAGGGCGTAACGCCACGGATTGTGCGCCTTCACGCTTCATCACGCGCAGGGCTTGCATTACCCAATGCACCTGAGCCTCAATCATGAATACGATGGAGTTATGCCCTAGGCCGCTGTTAGGACCTGTCAGTAAAAATAAATTAGGGAACCCGGCTACCACAGAGCCATTATAAGCAGCGCGTCGTGTTTTCCACATCTCTTTCAGGGTAATTGGGGCAATTGGGGTCAGACCCCAAGCAGTTGTAGAAGCGGGGGTCTGACCCCAATTACTGGTAATGATCGGGTGCTCTGGTGTTTGCGTGTGAAAAAACCCTGTAGCCCAAATAATGGCCTCCACGGGATGGGTAACCCCGTCCGCGGTGACCACAGCGTCGGTAGTGACCCTGTGGATGGCGGACGTGACGAGCGTGACGTTGGGGCGTTGTAGCGCGGTGTAATAGTCATCGGAGAGCATGATGCGTTTGCATCCCATGGGGGTATGGGGTGTCAGTTGATCGTGCAGTAGCGGATCAGTAACCTCGCGTTTAAGCGAACGGCGCGCCATACCCTCAGCTATACCCATGAGCCGTGGAAAAATAAAAGACAGCCCCACCAACTCGCGGTTGGCGTAAAGTCCGGCACGATACAGCCAACGCCAACCTGGTAAAGAGCGGAAACACCATTGCGCCCAAGGGCCGTAAGCATGATCGCTCTTAGAGACCACCCATGGGGCGGTGCGCTGAAATACCGTGAGTTGCGCCACCTGTGCAGCAATCGCCGGCACTATTTGAATAGCGGAGGCACCGGTTCCCACCACGGCCACCCGTTTGCATTGAAGGTCCGCCTGGGCGGGCCATTGCGCGGAATGGAAAGTGGAGCCCTTAAAGAGTTCCAGCCCGGGAATAGAGGGAATAAAGGGGCGCGTTAGCGGACCCAATCCCGCCACCAAAATGCGGGTGGTGAGCATCTCGCCTGATTGCAAGGTGATTGTCCACATATTTTCACGGGCATCGTAGTGCGCTTCGGTCATGCACGCCCCAAGACGAATGTGAGGCTGCAGCGGTTGACTCACTTCTTCCAAATACTGCCAAATCTCGCCATGATCGGCGTAATGTCGCTGCCATTGAATTTTAGGGGCAAAAGAGAGGGAGTAGAGGTGGGAGGGCACATCGCAGCCGCAGCCGGGATAGCGGTTATCGCGCCAAGTGCCACCCAGGCGCTCTGCTTGCTCCAAAATTTGGAAACGCAGCCGCCCCTGGCGTTGCAGCTGGCGCCCCATGGCCAGCCCAGAAAAACCGCTGCCGATAATCAGAACATCCCATTCTGGGGTCATAATTGGTCCAAAACTTGGCGATTAGCGCCAATGATGCGATCATTCGCATCCATATTTATAAATTGGGCAGTAGCCCTCTGGTTCACTGTAAGGATATCGTCTTTTGAGCAAAGCCCGTTATGTGGAATCCAGTATTCGTGTCCTGAAAGGGTTAGAACCTGTTAAGGAACGCCCGGGTATGTACACACGTACTCAGGATCCCACCCATATCATGCAAGAAATCATCGATAACGCCGCAGATGAGGCCTTAGGGGGCTATGCCACGCGCATTGAGGTATCTTTGCACAACGATGGTTCGGTGAGTGTAGAGGATAATGGCCGCGGCATCCCGGTGGGCATGCATCCTGAAGAAAAAGAACCCACGGTGCAGTTGGTGTTTACCCGCCTACATGCGGGGGGAAAGTTTGATAAGCGTGACGGCGAGGGGGCTTATGCCTTTTCAGGTGGCTTGCATGGAGTGGGGGTGTCGGTGACCAACGCACTCTCCAAACGTTTAGAGGTTACCGTAAAGCGTGACGGCAAAATTCATCACATTGTGTTTGCCGATGGCTTTGTTTTGGAAAAGCTTAAAACCATAGGCAGTTGCGACGTGGCGGATACCGGCACTGTGGTGCGCTCTACACCCGACCCACGCTATTTCGATTCCCCTCATGTGTCCCTGCCCGAGCTGGAACGCGTGTTGCGCGCCAAGGCGGTGTTACTGCCGGGTGTGCATGTGGTGCTGAATGTGGAGCGTGATTTGGCCAACCCCACACGCACCTGGCAATACCCTGAGGGCTTGAAAGGCTATTTGGAAGAGCTGGCCGGAGATGAAGAGCCTGTGGCCCCCATCTTTACCGGTTCGCGCGTGATTGAGAAGAATGCCGATCAAGATACCTTTGCCGAAGGAGAGGGAGCTGCTTGGGCGTTTGCCTGGTTTGATAATACGGGAGGCTTGAGCGAATCGTATGTCAACCTTATCCCCACCGCCGCGGGCGGCACTCATGAAGCGGGCCTGCGCACCGGGGTGTTTGAGGCGGTGAAATCATTCATTGAGCATCATGGATTGTTGCCACGTGGTGTGCGCCTTCAAATGGAAGATGTTTCCTCAAGGCTGCACTATGTGCTCTCCGCACGCATCCTGGACCCACAATTTCAAGGGCAAACCAAAGAAAAACTCACCAGTCGTGATGCTTTAAAGCTGGTGGCCAGTATGGTGCGTGACCCTCTAGAAGTGTGGCTGAATGGCCATGTGGAATGGGCCAAGAAAATTGCCGATGTGGTGGTGCGCCAAGCCATGGCACGCATGAAGTCTGGGCAAAAGGTGGAAAAGCGCAAGGGCAGTGGTGTGGCCGTGTTGCCTGGTAAGCTTACTGATTGCGAATCAGACAATATACAAGAGCGAGAAATTTTTCTGGTGGAAGGAGATTCTGCTGGAGGCTCCGCCAAGTTGGCACGCAACAAACAAACGCAAGCCATTTTGCCGTTGCGCGGTAAGGTGCTCAACACCTTTGAGGTGGACCGCGACCGCTTATTTGCCAATACAGAAATTCACGACATCGCGGTGGCTGTGGGTGTGGACCCTCACGGCCCCAATGACAGTCCGGATATGACGGGACTGCGTTACCAACGCATTATTATTATGTCCGATGCCGATGTGGATGGCAGCCATATCAAGGTGTTGTTGCTGACCCTTTTCTTTATGCATTTTCCCAAGCTTATCGAAGGGGGTCATGTGTGTGTGGCAAGCCCCCCGTTGTATCGTATTGATGTTCCTCCGCACGGCAAGCGTCCCATGCGCAAACTCTACGCCTTGGATGACACGGAGTTGGCGGCCATTGATGAGCGTCTTACCAAAGAAGGGGTGCGCGCGGGCAGTTGGTCCGTGGGCCGATTTAAAGGTTTGGGTGAAATGAACCCCGAGCAGTTGTGGGAAACCACCATGAACCCTGAAACGCGCCGCGTATTGCCGGTGCGCGTGATAGAGACCGAACGCGCCGAAGCGAGCTTGGTGTTTTCTCGCTTAATGGGCAAAGGGGAAGCCAGTGCGCGCCGGGAATGGATGGAGCAACATGGCTCGGACGTTGAGGTGGATATTTAATGACTACCCGCAAAAACCCCAGCAGTAAGGCTATACCGGATACCCCGGATGAACTAACCGGTGATTTATTTTCGCCGGAGGGTGAGAGCGCGACAGCCAAAATTCCGCGCGCTAAAAGTACTAAAAATAATAACGGCGAAGAAGACCATCACAATTTATCTGTATTTGTAGAACGCAGCTATCTTGAGTACGCCATGAGTGTGGTCATGGGCCGCGCGCTGCCCGATGTGTCGGATGGGCAAAAGCCTGTGCAGCGCCGCATTTTATTTGCTATGCATGAATTGGGGCTGTATCGCCCCGCGCGCCATGTGAAGTCTGCCCGTGTGGTGGGGGACGTGATTGGTAAGTATCATCCGCATGGCGATACCGCGGCCTATGACGCACTGGTACGTCAAGCGCAGGACTTCACATTGCGCTACCCACTAATTGATGGTCAAGGTAACTTTGGCAGTCGAGATGGAGATGGGGCGGCAGCCATGCGTTACACGGAATGTCGTTTAACACCCTTAGCGGAATTGCTGCTGGCTGAAATTGATCGGGATACCGTTGACTTTGGCCCCAATTACGACGGTTCTTTTAATGAGCCGCGCTTATTGCCCGCACGCCTACCCTTGGTGTTACTCAATGGCGCTTCTGGGATTGGTGTGGGCATGGCCACAGAAATTCCGTCCCACAATTTAACGGAAGTGAGCAAAGCTGTGATTGCGCTGATGCGTAACCCCGAGCTTGGTCTTACGCAACTCCTTAAGATTATTAAGGGCCCAGACCTTCCCGGGGGCGGTCAGATTACTTCTTCCGCGGCCGAGATTACCAATGCCTACACCACCGGTCGAGGCACTCTCAAAACTCGCGCCCGATGGATTGTGGAAGACCAAGCCCGTGGTCAATGGCGCATCGTGGTCACTGAATTGCCGCACGGTGTATCCACCCGTGAAGTACTGGAAGATGTGGAGAAGGCGACTAACCCCAAAGCGCGCGAAGGGAAGAAAGCACTTACGCCTGAGCAATCTAATCTCAAAGCCTTGTTGTTGGGAGCTTTGGATTTGGTGCGCGATGAATCGGATAAAGATGCGCCCGTGCGTTTGGTGTTCGAGCCCAAATCCAGCCGCCAAGATCCACAAGAATTCATGAATCTGCTGTTGGCGAACACGCGCCTAGAGTCGAGCTTATCTATTAACTTGGTGATGTTGGGTCGTGATGGACGTCCACGCCAAAAAAATCTCAAAGATGTTGTGAGTGAATGGATTGATTTCCGTTTTGAGACCGTGGTGCGCCGGACGCGCCACCGCTTAAATGAAGTGGATCACCGTATTCATATCTTGGAAGGCCGTGAATTGGCGTTACTGAGTATCGACAAAGTGATCCGCGTGATTCGTGAGTCTGATGAACCCAAAACAGACTTGATGGCCAAGTTTGGTTTAAGCGAGATTCAAGCGGAAGATATTTTAGAAATACGCTTGCGTCAGTTGGCGCGTTTGGAAGGCATTAAAATAGAAAAAGACTTGAAGGCCTTACGGGTTGAGAGAAAGTCGCTACAACATATTTTAACCGACCAAGTGGCGCGCACCGAACTTATCATTGCCGAAGTAGAAGCAGACATGAAGCTGTATGGGGATGCCCGGCGCACCTTGATTGAAGCGGTGGATGAGGCTGTGGTGGCGCCTACCGTACTGGACGAACCGATTACCGTGACACTGTCGCGCAATGGTTGGATTCGCTCCCGCCAGGGCCATGGCTTGGAGGCCACACAACTCAATTTCAAGGCCGGCGATTCTGCCTTGGCGGTGATTGAAACGCGCACCATTCATTCGTTGGTGATGTTGGATACCCGCGGGCGCGCTTATACCATTCGTGCATCCGAATTGCCCGGTGGACGCGGGGATGGTGTGCCCATTACCACCTTGGTGGATATGCAGCCCGGTGTACGGGTGTCTCAACTCATATCCGCCATGCCCGGCCTTCGCTATTTGGTGGCGGGCTCTGGAGGCGCTGGTTTCTTGGTGACCACAGAGGACTTACTCTCCCGCGTGAAGGCAGGCAAGACCTTTATGACATTAGAAGAAAATGAGGAACCCATTCGCCCAGCGTTGCTGGCATCCCGTGCCACCCATGTGGCGACTCTGTCCGCTAAGGGTCGCTTGCTGGTGTTTTCATTGGATGAAGTGAAAATCATGCCGCGTGGGCGTGGTGTTATTCTAATGGGGTTGGATCGGGCCGAGAAGCTGCAAGCGGTGGCGCTAATCACGTTGCAAGGACTTACCATCCATGGGCATAACCGTTCTAATACAGAGGTGACGGCAGCGCTAACTGCCAAAGAGGTTAAGAGTTATGTGCATGGGCGTGCGCGTAAAGGTGCCGCGCTGGATTACCGCATGAAGCCTTACGCACTAGATTCTGTAACGGAGGCCCAATGAGCAGTCTTACCCGCACAACCGCTTGGCAAGCGTTAGCAGGCCACCACGCACATGTGGTTCAGACCTCTTTGCCCCAACGTTTCGCCGCAGACCCCGAACGCTTCTCAAAATTCTCTTTGCGCGCTTGCGGCATCTTGCTCGATTACTCTAAAAATCATCTAGACCATGACGCCATGTCCTTATTGTTGGCCTTGGCTCAGCAAGCACAGTTGCCCGCGTGGATTGAAAAGATGTTTGTGGGGGAGCCTGTCAACAGTTCTGAAAATCGCCCTGCGCTGCATAGCGCCTTACGCAACCGTTCTGATGCCCCGGTAATGGTGGCTGGGCGTGATGTGATGCCCGACGTGCGTCGCGTGCTGGCTCAAATGCGCCAATTCACCACAGCCTTACGCAGCGGTGAGTGGAGAGGCTATTCGGGGAAAAGAATTACGGATGTAGTGAACATTGGTATCGGCGGCTCGCATATGGGCCCGTCTATGGTCTGTGCGGCTTTAGAACCCTATGCCAGTGAGCCACGCGTTCATTTTGTCTCGAACGTGGATGGGGCCCATCTGGCCACCACGCTGAAAACATTAAACCCTGAAACCACTTTGTTTATTGTTTCATCTAAATCATTCACCACCGCAGAGACCATGGCCAACGCGCATAGTGCACGAGATTGGCTACTCTCCACCACAAAGAATCCTGATCATATTGCGCGCCATTTTGTCGCGGTGTCGTGCAATCCCCAAGCGGTGGCCCATTTCGGCATTGCTGCTGAAAACCGCTTTGAATTTTGGGATTGGGTGGGTGGGCGTTATTCACTATGGTCCGCCATTGGCTTACCCATTGCCGTTTCTATAGGAATGGATCATTTCGAGGCCATGCTCGACGGCGCTTATGAAATGGATGAGCATTTTCGTCACACGCCTTTAGCGCAAAACATGCCCGTCATTTTGGGGCTGCTCAGCGTGTGGTACATCAACTTCTTTGATGCCCAGAGCTTTGCCTTATTGCCCTACGATCAATCCTTGCGTTTGTTCGCGGATCATATCCAGCAGGTCAGCATGGAGAGCTGCGGTAAATCCATCAGCCGTGATGGCGAATCTGTGGACTACGCCACTGAGGCGGTAATTTGGGGCGGAGCGGGGACCAACGGTCAACATAGCTTTTATCAATTGCTGCATCAAGGCTCACCGTTTATTCCTGCGGACTTTATTGCGGCCTTAGAAACCCATTACCCCACAGGTCTGCACCACGCACAGTTGCTGGCTAATTTTATTGCGCAACCGGAAGCCTTGATGATGGGGCGAGTGGAAGAGGGTTTGCCGGCCCATCAACATTTTGTTGGCAACCGTCCTTCGAATGCCATTTTATTTCAAAAGGTTACACCACGATCTTTGGGTGCTTTGGTGGCTTTATATGAGCATAAAACCTATGTGCAAAGTGTGATTTGGAACATCAACGCTTTTGATCAGTGGGGTGTTGAATTAGGAAAAGAATTGGCACAGGTCATTCTGTCGCAGCTGACGGCTGCAGGCTCTGAAGCCTCGGCGGCCCTCCCTGACAGGGCAGGCGACACTCCCCCGAGCCCTCAGCATGATTCATCCACATCAGCGTTGCTTGAGGTATGCCGCGCAGCCCTTATCCGGCCGTGATTAAAACACCCTCAGCACTATTGATCGCCTTATTCATGGCGCTACCCGCTTGGCCTTCAGGCGGACCCCCCATGATCACTGATGACCCCGCAACGCCAGGAGACGGCCATTGGGAAATCAATATGGCCTCTCTCGTGAACCGTACATCGCCAACCAGTACCACTCAACTACCCCTCTTAGATGTTAATTATGGCTTGGGCGAGCGTATTCAATTAAAGGTTGAAATGCCTTGGGTGCTGCAAGACGGGGCTGGTCCACAGTTAAAGGGCTTTGGTAATGCGCTGGTCGGGGTGAAATGGCGCTTCTGTGACGATGGTGAGGAGGGCTGGCGCATTTCCACCTATCCTCAAGTGGTGTTTTCGCCATCCACGCGTTCCACTCAAAATGGAATAGCCAGCTCTGGCGTTGCTTACTTAGCCCCCATTGAGTTTTTGCGCCAGTTGGGCGGCGATGACATTAACTTCGAATTGGGCCGTTGGTTTCGGCCTGCCGAACAAATTGATAGCTGGATTATGGGGGCCGTGCTCACCCATGAAGTGAGAAAAGGCTTTGAGCTTATGCTGGAGCTGCATGATGAGTTTGCTGTGCACCAGGCGCGCGATCAGCTCATCTTAAACTTAGGCACGCGCTGGGATTTATCAGACCGCTATACCATTTTGGCCGCATTGGGACGTGACTTGCATAATACTTTATCGGAGAAAGATACCTTCCAATCCTACCTGGGTGTGCAAGCTCGCTTCTAGCGCGACTACGGCAAAACCTCCGTGAATGAGGTTTGCGCTTTCCCCTTGCTTTCTTTAGAACAAAAAATACCCAACGAGCAAGCCCGTTGGGTAAACCATAAACAATGAAAAGCCCATCTGCCCATAAGGCAGATGGGATATCCGGCAAACTAGAAGTTTGCTTTGAGCGTTAACATATAGCTGCGTGGTGCTTGATAGCTCACCACATCTTGTGATGAAGGTGTTGCACCTGCTGGAGCGTAGCTGGTAATGGATTGACGATCTGTTACGTTAAAGACGCTTAGTTCCGTGGTAATGGACTTAAAGTATGTTAAAGGTGCTTTTACAGTGTAAGAAAGGTTGAAATCTGAAGTCACGTAACCGCCCAACAGGAAGGTTTGGTTAGCGCCTGCATATTGCTGACCAATGTATTTCACAATCAACGAAGATTTGATGGGGCCTTGATTGTAAATCAAACCAGTGCCCGCAGTGGTCTTAGGAACGTTAATAACTTGACCCCAAGTTGGTGAGTTTGCTTTGTAGACCGCTTGATTGATTGAACCGTTAATAAAGGCTGCCGCACCATGACCGAATGCATAGGTCGCCTCTCCCTCAACGCCCTTATAAATAACCGCGCCGGTGGTCACATAGGTTTGGTAAGTGGGTGAGGTTGAAACGTTATCGTAGGTTTGCGAGTTGCTAAAATCAATGAGATACACATCTGCGTCTGCAGAGAGGGTGTCTGATTTATGTACAAAGCCCAACTGATAATTGGTGGTTTTTTCAGGGGAGTCACCCGTCTTTGGAACGGTAGATACTTCCATAGTGCCTAAAATAGGCATATGAATACCCTTGGCGTATTGCGCGTAGACAGAATCGTTCTTACCCAATAGTTGAGTGACTGTCAGGAATGGTAGGCTACCTCTTGCGGTTTCTGAGTAGGCTTGTGGGCCACCTTTACCGCTAGCAGCAATAGGTGAGAACACTTGTCGTCTCATAAATACGTACTTAAAGCCTGGGGTAATGGTTAGATCCGGGGTTGCGGCCCATTCATACTCCACAAAGGGCTGATACATATTCCAACCGGATTGCTCATCAAAGTTCTTACCCACGTTTGCAACGCCGCCGGGGGCAGTCATTTCTGCCAACAGATTTGTTACATTGGTGCCGGTTGTCATGTCTCGTGTGAGGGCGTGACGGGTTGCCGCTGCATGCTCTAACCATATGCCTTCGCGTGCCAAACCTGCGGAGGTTTGTTGAGTGGTTTTAAAAATGTCACCCGTAACGCGGTAGTCATTGAGTTTGTCATAGCCCGGAATATCACCCGCGGTCATGTGCACCACGTCCCCTTTGGCGGCGCATGGCTTGGTCGTTGTGGAGGTAACGGTTTTATAGGCAGGGTTAGCTGCTACCGGGCCTGTGGTGTCACAACCCGAAAAAGTCATATTGTCGTAAGCGTACGTGTAGAGGTTATTGTCTGTTTCAACGCCATGACCCCAATCGCTTTGAAAGCGAAGATACTCAAAATCAGTTTGTTTATGTACGGTGTTGTAACCCTTGAAGCTTTGGCTGGTGGGGTCGTTGTTTAACAAATAATTCTTACCGTATAAAGCCTGTTGTGCCAACGTGGAATAACCGGTTTGATCGGGTAAGTTATTAAACATATCGTTGAAGCTGGCTACGGCCGTGAGGATGTTGGATTCGCCCACAGGTTTTTGAAACTTCACCATGTAATTGGTACCGCGTACATTGGCGTTGGTGAGGTAGCCGTTGGATTCCATATTTTGCACATTAATCTGCAAAGTGCCATCGGAGAGGCTGGAGAGGCGGCCTGAATCGAAAGCGATGCCTTCAAACTTGGTGTTCCAGCTACCGAATGAACCATATACTTCGGTATTTTGTTCGGCTTTTGGTGCTCTTGAGAGCAAGTTAATGCTGCCGCCAAATGTGGCTTGGCCTAAGTTGCTGGCGTTTCCAGGCCCGCGCTCAATCACCACGCCGCCCAACATTTGCGCTGGGAAGTAGGCGGTTGCATGGTGGGTAGGGTCGTTGGCATCGCCAAAAGGGATTCCGTCAAATGTAATGTTGTAGTAGCCATCTTGAAAACCGCGCATGGAGGCTTTGGCGCCATCAGTAAGGCCGGGGCCATTGGCTGCCGGCATAGTGACTACGCTAGGAGCAATGCCCACAATGGCGAAGTAATCGCCGTTGGGGGCAATTGAATTTTCAATATAGGCACGGGAAATGACCGATTGAGGCTCGCCAATTTTCAAATTAGATTGGCTGGGGGCTAAAGCTGCAGCCGACCCTTCAGGAACCAACACACTGAGTGTTTTTCCAGCGCCACCGGCGGCACCAACAGTACCCAAATCAACAGTGTCATCTGCAACGGCTGCATGGGTGCACATTGCACCAATGGATAGAACGACCAGCGAATGCAGCAGGTTGCGTTTATGCGGTGAATTCATCTTAGCAAAGCTCCTATGTAACAGTGCGTAAACAAAAATATTCAGTAAAGATCTTAGTTAACCAATATTAAGATTTTGTTAATTCTTATAGGTACTCTAATTTATCTGTAAATAAACATTACTATGTTGTTTTTTCACAACGCATCATTTTCGTTTTATTACTGTTAAGTGACGCATTGATGAAACCTTTGTTGCGATAAATGAATTGCAACATGATTGTGGCAAAAGGCGTCTTTGACTGAGAGATTATGAAAATAAATTGGAATAACAGCGCAAGCGCCTACGGCATCATCAATAAGACGTTGCGTTGGTGGATGGTGCTGCTGATGGTGGCGACATTTGCCACCCTGGAATTCAAATCCATTTTTGCAAAAGACAGTGACGAGCGCGTCCTAATGGCCAATGGCCATTATTTACTGGGATTGTCTATTCTGATATTGGTGTGGCCGCGCTTATGGCAACGATATGTCACGCCTAGCCCTGTTGTGGTACCCGCACCTCCTGTGGCGCAAAAAAATGCCCAACGAGGGGGGGTTGTTGGGCAAACCTTTTCAGGATGGAGTTTACAGGGCCATAGGTTTACGGTGTCGTATGCACCACCAGTAGTTGGGTGGTGCCCTGAACCTGTTTGGGGCGTGGGTGGGGTTGTTCCGTTGTGGCGGCAGGGGCGGGCGTGAAATCAGCGGCCACTAAAAATAGTCGGTGATGCGCCACATCTAAGGCCATGGTGCGTGCACCCATATGGGTGGCGACGTTGGTTACAAGGCTGTAATGATTGGGCTTATCTTGCGCCACTACGGATAGCCTGCCTTGTCGGCTAGAGCTATAGATATTGCCCGCAGAAGAATCGAATACCGCCGCATCAGGCTCTTTGTCTATGGCTACCTGAGAGAGAATTTCCCCAGTCTTGGCCTCCACCACCACCATCAATCCGTTTGAGCATACCGAAAACAAATGCCCCAATTTGGGATTAAGGGCCAACCCGGTGGGCTCTTCGCAAGGAGCCAGATCCACAGTGCGGGTAATGCGCTCGGTTTTAAGATCCATAGTCACAAGCTGTGCCGTGTCTTCTAAATTGAAGTACAGGTTATGTCCATCGCTCACGGCAAATTCGGGCCGACCTTTCAAGGATATTAAATTAACGGGTTTTAGGCTGTGCGCATCAATAACGGAGATGTCGTGGCTGCGGCCATTGAAGGTGTACACGCGTTTGTTTTCGGGTACGTATAAAATGGCGTCGGGGTTGGTTCCTTGTATGGCAATTTCCGTTTGTACCTGTAAGGTTTTCAAATTAAACACGGTTACTGTATTAGCGCGACCATTGCTGGTAAACCCCAGGCTCAGGTCCTGCGCCAACGCCACCCCATGTACGCCGGCGGTATTGTTAATCTCCCCCATCAGAATTCCTGATGCAGGGTTTATCACCTGTACACGATCTGAGCGCGCAATAAATAAGCGCTGACCTGGGTCGTCGTAGGTTAAATAGTCCCATCCGCCTTCACCCGGTAGGGTGTAATGCTCGCTCACCTGAGAGGCGGGAGCTGCCCAGTTGCTGGTTGCAGCACTCACGAGCAGGAGTG
>CAIVUX010000027.1 GCA_903909215.1 uncultured Ferrovum sp. | reverse complement strand
CGTCTTGTAATTATTGCAGCGCAACAACCTAGCCAAGCCACCGGTTGGGTTGTTGTATTTCCCTTGCCATATATCCATTCTGTTGCATTTTTATTACCCAATCGCTTGACGGATTAGAGTTAATATCAGACACTCAGCGCAGTGTGAATTACATTTAAAAACCATAATAATAATAGAAGCGTTAAGTCTATGACGCCACAAACAACCACTTTACTAGGGGGTTTCACAATGAAGTTATCTAGCCTGTTCTTTAAGGCAAGAGGCGCAATCCTTTTGCTTTTGGGCGTGGCCACACTGGCGGTTTCACTGGACGCCAGCGCCATTCCCGTCTTTGCACGACAAACCGGATTTAAATGCGTGGCCTGTCACGTGGGTGGGGAATATCCTCAGCTCACTTCGTTGGGTCGTTACTTCAAGCTGACGGGTTACACCCAAGGCGACGCGAAGGACTTCTGGAACCTCACCACCAATATTGATCGGCCTCCTGTGGCCGTCATGTTGCAAACCGCACGTCAGTACTACGCCAACAACACGGCCCAGCAGAACGGAGCAAACCCAACCTCTTCATACGACATGCAGGTGGTTAGCCTATTTGCAGGCGGCCACCTAACCGACAACATTGGCGCTTTCGTTCAATGGACAGGCAACAAATACGATGGCAACGAAACCGCACAAGCAGCACCCGGCGGAACATATGCTGGTGGCGCCTCAGGGATTGATAACACTGAATTCCGTTATGCCAACCACGTTATCACAAAGGACAGCGATTGGATTTTTGGTGCATACGTGAATAACCGCATCACCATGTCGGACGTGTGGAACACCACAGAAAACTGGAATTCTCAATGGATTGGGTATTTCAATGGAGGCTCAGCGCAGGCTCCTACAGCCTTTATCAATGGCGGCGCTTCGCAACATAGCGTGATTGGTTTAGGTGCTTACGTATTTAAAGATAAAACATGGTACGCAGAAGCCGGCGCTTATAAATCGCAAACACACGGGCCTTTGTCGATCATGACCCAAAACTCTTCGGCCACGTTGCTAGACACATCCCCTTACGTGCGATTGGCCTACAACAAGGAATGGGGAGCCAATAGCTTTGAATTAGGTCTTCATAGCCTAATTGGGTATGCACATAACACCGGACCATTAACTACTTATTCTGACTGGACTGGCTCAATTAGCACCTATCGCGACATTGGTTTTGATGCACAGTACCAATATGTACTAGACCCACATTACTTCTCCGCGCATTTCCGCTACACCCACGAGAACGCCAGTAACAATGCCGATCAAATCGGCGCGACCGTGGCCGGCCCTACGAACATATTGAATGAAGCTTGGGCAGATGTAACCTACATCTACAGGGCTAAATATGGCGCCATGTTCTTCTATAACGGTGCCAGAGGCGTCAATGACACAACATTGAATCCATTGAACGCAAACGGTAGTCCGGATTGGGATTCATGGAACCCCAGCATATTCTGGGCACCCTTCCAGAACATACGCCTTGGCTACACCTATACCTTCTACACCAAGATGGGCGGCACATCCGGCACAATGAGTAACGGACTATCTCCGCATGACTACAACACCGGTATGCTGTACGCCACTCTTGTTTACTAATTAGGGGATGAATATGAAAAACATATCAAAAATTCTGATCCTATCCGCCATGGCACTGGCCTTAGGGGCTTGCTCCAATATTGAACGCAGCCGTAATCTGGACGATGCTAAGGTCTCCGGCAACACGCTGGCCCAACAGGTGTGCTCCACCTGCCACGGCTTGAATGGTCAGTCCATTAACCCCACCTTTCCCAGTCTGGCTGCGCAATCGAAAGATTACCTCTCAGCTGAAATGACGGAATTCAAGGAACATAGCCGTCGGGATCCAGCGGCTCAGGCCTTTATGTGGGGCATTGCGCGCAACTTCACGGACAAACAAATTGCAGAATTATCCGAGTACTTCTCCAAGCAAGCCTCTCCTGTTAATAAAGCCTACAGCGACCCGGCTTTGTTGCCCGTGGGTAAGAAAATATTTGAGGAAGGCGCCTTAGAAAATGGCGTTCCCGGCTGCAACGGTTGTCACGGGGTGAATGCCGAAGGCTTGGGCCCCATTCCTCGCCTAGCGGGTCAGCACGCGGATTATCTGTACAAGCAACTGATGATTTTTGGTTCGGATTATGACGAAGTGGAAGCCAAGCATGAAGATGAACTGGAACGTGGTCATGGCGCTGTAATGGAAATTATGGCCCACGGTCTTACCAATCAACAAAAACTGGCTGTAGCCACATACTTGCAATCACTGAAGTAAACCTTAAGTTGTAGGGCGTCTTCGGATGTCCCATGCTTCATCCAAACGCCCCGCTCTTGCGGGGCGTTTGCATTGTAATGGGACTCATTCTTGATGCCACTTTAGCGGGTTGAGGACGTTGATTTAACCACTTTACATCAGCATAATCTTGGCGCACCATATCATTACCTGAGGGGGTAACGGGCGTAATATTCGCCTTCTTGAATGTATACGGAGAATCATCATGAACGCCTCTTCAAACCGTCCTTTCAAACAATTCCTCATTATTCTGGCCCTATGCGCATTGCCTTCATTGGCCTTAGCCGAAGAAGCCAATGACGCCCTAAAAGCACGCATTAATGACGTTGTTCAAGCCGCTGAGAAAGTCACTTTAAGTTATAAACAATTGCGCACTGATGTGATGGCCAACAACGATGAAGCGGTAGAAACGGATAAACGCGCCGTTGAAGCCGCTGAAAAGAATTTCCGCAAAGCCCAGCAAGCCGCACGTAAGCTGATTAATGACATGCATGTAAAGGCCACGGAAGGCAAGTAACCCAGCCACACCCCCCTAAGTTCTTGGTGCTGGGTTCCCCAGCACCGGTCAAGCCCGACCACATACGGTTGGGAGCTACGGCTTTACGCACATAAAACAATTGATATTGCTTGAAGAAAGAAACTCAAAGATGGGGTGGCTGATGGGGCTCGAACCCACGACAACCGGAATCACAATCCGGGGCTCTACCAACTGAGCTACAGCCACCATTAAAGGCGAAAACAATCTTTTTGCCGGTAAAATAGTTCACCAATTGGCATGCCCGACAGGAATCGAACCTGTAACCCCCAGCTTAGAAGGCTGGTGCTCTATCCGATTGAGCTACGGGCACCCGTCAGGTACTGCTTAAAATTGGTCGGGGTGGAGAGATTCGAACTCCCGACATCCTGGTCCCAAACCAGGCGCGCTACCAGGCTACGCTACACCCCGAACCGCCCATTATCCCCATTGCCACCCTAAAAATCAAATTACCAGATGACATCCGCTCCCGCAGGAGGGGTGAAATGAAAAGTATTGGCCCCAAAGATGGGCCGTTTATCCACATGATTAAAGCGAATGGAGATGGTGTGACCAAAGCTGTCTTGCAATTCCATGCGCGCCAAAGAGTCCGCCCCAAACCCTAAGCGAATATGCTCAAAGCCCGAATCGGTATTTTTGGGCGTGGCGTCCACCCATTCCAGGGCCTCGCTCGCCCCACCCTCTTTTAAGGTAAAACCCTTCTCTAGGGCGTTGTCTCCGGCCAATAAGGCCGCGGGAGTGGAACCCAGGCTTTGGGTTAACTTTTTACGGGTCACCTGGCGCAAGTCCGGGTCCCAAATCCACAGGGTCTGGCCGTCCCCTACGATGGTTTGCGGAAATGGGCTGCGATACTCCCAGCGAAATTTGCCCGGTCTGGAAAACTCAAAGGTGCCCGTGGAGGCAGTGCCCTCTGTTTTCCCTTGGGCGTTGAGCGTGGTCTGAGTGAATTCAGCACGCCCATTTTCCGTGCCGCTCACAAACTGTTTCAAACGTTCCAGTCCGCTGGCGTCAGCGTGCAAGGCCAGCAGCAGCAGGATGGGGGTTAAGATGGGGGTCAGACCCCCCCAGGGGTCTGACCCCTGGGGGGGTCTG
>CAIVUX010000026.1 GCA_903909215.1 uncultured Ferrovum sp. | reverse complement strand
GATCAAGATGGGCAAATTGACCGATTACGGCACCCTCATCATGACCTATTTGGCCCGTGAGCCGCAGCGCTTGCACGCCACCCAGGAAATTGCAGGGGCGGTGGGCATCGCGCTCCCCACGGCCACCAAATTACTCAAAATCCTGACAAAGGCCGGCTTATTAGAGTCGCAGCGCGGCATTAAAGGCGGTTATTTACTGGCCCGCTCGCCGCAGAGCATCACCATGGCCGACGTCATTGGCGCCTTGGAAGGGCCTTTCGGCCTTACCGACTGTGGTACTGCGGAAAAGCCAGGCAGCTGCAAGCGCGAAACCGCCTGTTCAGTGAAAGCCAATTGGCAGCGCATCAGTCAGGCGGTAAATGATGCCCTGGCCAGTGTCACCCTAGAGGAAATGACCATTCCCACCCACCCCATTGTCATGATGCGCCAAGGGGCCACCACAGACAGCAACAGAGGAGTCACGCTGTGAGCAAAAGCACCTCCACCCTAGACGATTTGGTTAGCCAAGAATACCAACACGGTTTTGAAACCTTACTAGAATCAGATTCATTGCCCAAAGGGCTTTCTGAGGACACCGTGCGTCACATCTCGGCGCGTAAAAATGAACCCGAATTTTTGTTGGAATGGCGCCTCGCGGCCTACCGTCGCTGGCTGGAAATGACGCCACCCCATTGGGCCAGCGTGCATCATCCTAAAATCGATTTTCAGGACATTATTTATTATTCCGCACCCAAGTCACAAAAAGACGGTCCTAAAAGTCTGGATGAGGTGGACCCTGAGCTTCTTAAAACGTACGAAAAATTAGGCATCCCTTTGCATGAGCGCGCCATTCTGGCCGGTGTGGCGGTGGATGCGGTGTTTGATAGCGTGTCGGTGGCCACCACCTTTAAGGATAAGTTGGCGGAGAAAGGGATTATTTTTTGTTCGTTTTCTGAAGCCGTTAAAGAGCACCCCGAATTGGTGCGCCAATATCTAGGCACTGTGGTGCCGGTGCAAGATAATTTTTACGCGGCTCTTAATTCCGCGGTATTTAGCGACGGATCGTTTGTCTACATTCCCCCCGGTGTGCGCTGCCCCATGGAGCTTTCTACCTACTTCCGTATTAACGCCAAGAACACCGGTCAGTTTGAGCGCACATTGATTATTGCGGATCGTGATGCCTATGTCAGCTACCTAGAAGGCTGTACCGCCCCCATGCGCGATGAAAATCAATTGCATGCGGCCGTGGTGGAACTGGTGGCCTTAGAAGGCGCTCAAATTAAATATTCCACAGTACAAAATTGGTACCCCGGCGATAAAGAGGGCAAAGGCGGTATTTATAATTTCGTCACCAAACGTGGGGATTGCCGCGGTGCGCGTTCACGCATTTCGTGGACGCAAGTGGAAACAGGTTCCGCCATCACTTGGAAATACCCCAGCGTTATTTTGCGCGGCGATGATTCTGTGGGCGAGTTTTACTCAGTGGCGCTGACCAATCATCGTCAGCAAGCCGACACCGGCACCAAAATGATCCACATGGGAAAAAACACACGCAGCACCATTATTTCGAAGGGTATTTCCGCGGGACATGGCCAGCAGGCCTATCGCGGGTTGGTGCGCATCGCCCGTGCCGCCACAGACGCGCGCAATTACACCCAATGTGACTCATTGCTGCTGGGCGACAAATGCCAAGCCCATACCTTTCCTTACATTGAAGTGAAAAACGCTTCGGCGCGCGTAGAGCATGAAGCCTCCACCTCGCGCATTGGAGAGGATCAATTGTTTTTCTGTCGTCAACGTGGCCTTAGCGCAGAAGATGCGGTGTCCATGATTGTGAATGGATTTTGCAAAGAAGTATTTAAAGAATTGCCCATGGAGTTTGCCGTAGAAGCGCAAAAACTATTGGGCGTAAGCCTAGAAGGCAGTATTGGTTAAGGATTAACATTAGGACATGAATATGCTAAGCATTAAAGATTTGCGCGCCGCCGTAGGTGATAAAGAAATTCTGAAGGGCATCAACCTGGAAGTAAAAGCGGGAGAGATTCACGCCATCATGGGGCCCAATGGCTCAGGAAAAAGTACCTTGGCCAACGTCTTGGCCGGGCGTGAAAATGCCACTGTCACTTCTGGTTCAATTACATACCAAGACCACGATCTAATTTCTATGGCGGTGGAAGAGCGTGCGCGTGCAGGCGTTTTTTTGGCTTTTCAATACCCGGTAGAAATTCCCGGCGTAGGCAATGTGTATTTGCTGAAAGCAGCACTCAATGCACAACGCACCCATCGCGGTTTGCCTGAGCTTGATGCCATGGACTTTTTAACCTTGGTGAAAGACAAAATGAAGTT
>CAIVUX010000025.1 GCA_903909215.1 uncultured Ferrovum sp. | reverse complement strand
TGCTGCCAGGTTTTTAATTGCGCGGGCGTGATGCGCGCGTCTAACATCTCGGCAATGAATTTGGGGTCAGACCCCAACTGTTCCACCAAGGTGGTGTCCCAGTAGTGATGCAAGGAGTTGGCACGCAGTCCTGCCGCACGCACGCGCTTTTCATTACCGCCGCGATCATGATCGTCAATGGCGTGCAAGGGTTGGTGTAAGTCGCCCACCAAGTGAATGAGGAATTTTAGCGCCACGCGCTCTTCGTTTACTGTTTTGGCATCGGCACCAGCACTTGCGGGGGAAGCGCGTAACTCTGTTGCAAATTGTTCTATCTTATCCACCACGCAATCATGAGCCGGCCCCTCTGAGGCAAGGGCGCCCGCCGGTAAGGGCTGATGATTGTTGCACGCCAAAGGCAGGCTGGGATGGGTGCGATCCAAATCCACAAAGTGCCACTCATGGGTGTGGTGATAGTTCACCTTGGGGCCGTTAATGGATGAATCGCGAAAGCGGTCCGCCCACACAGCGGATGACACCATATCGTGGGCGGTGAGGGTGTCCGGGTCGGAGGCCAGCAGCTGCTCCACCCGTGAGCGCGCCGTTGGGTTAAGGTGGCGCAGGGCAATCTCAACCACCACTTGGTGCCCCAAGTCGCCCCAGGCCAGTGCCGCAGTGGGTAAGGTGAGGGTCAGGGCGAGCAGGCTGCCCGCAATGCCAGAACAAATAAACCGATTGTTTGTTTTCATGCACACATTGTAGGGGATGGCGCGCTAAGGTTGGTTATTCCGCCCGGCACTTGAACAGGTGGTTCCAATAATGGTACCATTCATGAGCGCGATTGATAAAATCTTGCGGTTAATGCAGCGCAGCCCAACAGGTGTGCGCTATGCTCAGTTGACGATGGTATGCACCTATTATTTTGGAGATCCACGCCAAGCGGGAACGAGTCATGCGGTGTTTAAAACCCCTTGGCCAGGCGACCCGCGGGTTAACATTCAAAATAAGAACGGCCATTCTAAGCCCTATCAGGTAAAACAGGTTCTAGCCGCTATTGAACGTTTAAATGAAAACAACCACTCAAGATGATCACTATACATATCGGCTCACTTGGTCTGCAGAAGACGGTGAGTTTGTGGGGTTATGTGCAGAGTTCCCTAGCCTGTCTTGGTTGGATGTTTCGCAACAAAAAGCGCTAACCGGTATTCAAGAATTAGTTAAAAGTCAGGTGGCTGATATGACGTCTGCGAATGAGCCATTGCCAGAGGCTCTGGCCGACCGTCATTACAGCGGCGAATTCAGAACACGCATCCCCTCTTCACTGCATCGGGCTTTAGCGGTTGAAGCGGCGGAGGAGGGGATTAGCTTGAACCGCTTAATCAGTACGAAACTTGCGCAGTAAGCCCTTGTCGAAGGACAATACCCATTCCATTAATTGAGGTTTAACCATGTCTGCCCACGATACTATTGATCAACAAGTAAAGACCCACCCTGTCGTGTTGTACATGAAGGGTAGCCCCGATTTTCCACAATGCGGTTTTTCGGCCAATGCGGTGAAGATTTTAAAATCCTGTGGTGTGAATGATATTTTTGCAGTGGATGTGTTGCAGGACGCTGAAATTCGTCAGGGTATTAAAGAATATTCCAAATGGCCCACGGTTCCCCAGCTCTATATCAAAGGTGAATTTGTGGGTGGCTCGGATATCATGACGGAAATGTATCAAAACGGCGAACTGAAAACCATGCTGGCCTAATGCAAAAGGGGTCAGACCCCCTAGGGGTCTGACCCTGATCCCTACTCTAGCGCGCAGCTTCCCGCACCACCTTCTGCCGATACGCTTCCAAACGTTCAATATATTCCAGTGTGGTCTTGGGCATGGGGGTGCGTGCACGGACAATTTCGCTGATGATGCGCTGCCCTTGGGCAATCAATTGCAGCCCTTCTTCTTGAAGCCGGTCGTACTCTAGGCTGCCCCCACTTTTGATGACGGGGGCAAACTTCAGCAGGTTCTCGCTGGCCACCACAAAGGCGGGCCACACTTCAAAAATAGTATCGTCGGTTTGTAATATCTCCACCTTTTGGTGGGCGGCTAAGGTTAAGGCTTGAACCAGCGGGGCCAGGCCGTTAAAGTCCGGATCGTCTTTTGTGTTTTGAATAATGGCTGCACCCAAGCGGTCAATATCACGCATGGTAGAAGCGATTTTGATGTAGCGGCTTTCAAAAAAAGTGTCCACGGGGATGGAGAAGGCGTGCAAGGGTTCGCCCCATAATTCATCAATCCCTTCTTCGCCACTGCGGTGCAGTACCAATCGCCCCAGGGATAACGCTTCTTGCAAACTGCGGCCACATTCGCGCAGCAGCGCATTGTCCGTGGTAATTTCCACGCCCAGGCCCTGCATTTCAACCAGCTTGGTGATGATGTCGGTGGCACGATTAAATAATGATCCCGCCAGCATGGCGCCATTGACGCGTTTAAGCGCGGGATCTTGTTCGTCGTTGTACGCTTGACGCGCCTCAGAAAGGCGGGAGCCTGGAATGTTGATGCCATGCTCCACATGGTTAAACAGGCGGCGGGTGAGGGCGTCAATGAGTTGGCGCTTGGCGTGCAGACTGTCCGCAGGAGGGGCGTAATATTTAATCCAGTAGCCATCGTAATAGACGCGCTCATGGCCATCAATCACTTTGCGACTACCGGGTAAAGGTTCTGTATTCATCATACCTAATCACGTAAAAAAGATATTTTAGCGCTAATTGGTTGTGGCGTGAATCAGGCGACCACCGGTGATTCGGGGGTGGCCCGCCAAGTCTGGCCGGGTGGTAATCTGCTCAAAACCCGCTTTTTCCATCAGGGACTGACAAGCGGGCCCTTGGTCAAAGCCATGTTCCACCAACAAAGTGCCGCCCGCAAGCAAATGGCGCGGTGCAGTTGCAATAATGTCGCGCAGGGCATCCAGACCGTCCACCCCCCCAATTAAGGCGCCGGGGGGCTCAAAGCGCACATCACCCAACTCTAGGTGAGGGTCGTTAGCGGCCACATAAGGTGGGTTGGATAGAACCAAATTAAATTGTTGATTGCCTAGGGGTTTAAACCAATGGCCTTTAAAAAATTTAGGCATGTTGCCGGCGCCACCGGGGCGTCCTTCCAGTAGGCGCTCTGCGTTGTCCTGCGCCACATTGAGGGCATCAGGAGAGTTGTCCACCGCAACCACATGCGCGCGTGGGCGCTTCCACTGTAGGCTAATGGCAATAGCGCCGCTGCCTGTTCCTAAATCAAGAATGGTGACCTCATCTTTTTCAGCCACCAGTTCTAAGGCCCATTCCACTAAGAGTTCGGTTTCAGGGCGTGGAATAAGTACCGCTGGGCTTACAGAAAACTCCAGACCAAAAAATTCACGCCACCCCAGTAAATAGGCCACCGGTGTTCCCGCCATGCGCCGCGTCAGCAATGCTTCATAAATATCAATTTCAATTTCGTGTAAAACATATTCTGGATTGGCGGCAATCCATTCGTGTGGATGGCCTACAACCGATTCCAGCAACAGTCGACGGTCCACGCGTGTTTCAAGGTCACCACTTAGCAGGTCAGAAATTTTCATGAATCCCCTATTTGCGCCAACAGTTCCGCTTGGTGCTCTGCCATTAATGTGTCGGTAAGCTCAAACACATCGCCATCCATAATGGCTTCAATTTTGTAGAGCGTTAAATTAATGCGATGGTCTGTAACCCGTCCTTGCGGAAAGTTGTAGGTGCGGATGCGTTCAGAGCGATCGCCACTGCCAATCAAGGACTTGCGTGTGGCAGCTTCCTTATCGTGTTGCTCGCGTGTTTGTTTGTCGCGAATGCGTGCCACCAAAACCGAGAGGGCTTGCGCTTTATTTTTATGTTGACTGCGCCCGTCCTGGCATTCCACCACAATACCGGTGGGCAAGTGGGTAATGCGCACCGCCGAATCGGTTTTGTTAATGTGTTGGCCACCAGCGCCACTGGCGCGATAAGTGTCGATGCGTAAATCCGCCGGATTAAGAACCACGTCACTCACATCATCCGCTTCTGGCATGACGGCTACTGTGCAAGCAGAGGTGTGAATGCGGCCTTGGGTTTCGGTTTCGGGTACGCGCTGCACACGATGACCGCCGGATTCAAACTTTAAGCGTGAGTAAGCGCCATGCCCCTCAATGCGAAAAATAATTTCTTTGTAGCCGCCTACTTCACCATCGCTGTGCGAAATGATTTCGGTTTGCCAACGGTTGCGCTCGGCGAAACGCGAATACATGCGAAACAAGCTGCCGGCAAATAAGGCGGATTCATCACCGCCAGTGCCGGCACGAATTTCCACGAATGTGTTGCGCTCATCATTAGGGTCTTTGGGCAGGAGGGCCGTTTGTACCTCGGCTTCAATGTCTTCCAAACGCGCGCGCGCAGCTTTTATTTCATCTTCAGCAAAGTCGCGTGTTTCAGGGTCGGCGGCCATTTCTTGCGCGGCATTTAAATCGGCTAAGGCGGCCAAGTGACGATGAAACAACGCCACAACAGGCGCAATGTCGGAATGCTCCTTGGTGAGTTTGCGGTACTGATCCATGTCGCGCGTTACATCCGGATCGGAGAGCAATGTATCCAATTCGGTTAAGCGCAGATCCAGCGTGGTTAGGCGTCTGACGAGAGAGTCTTTCATGTGGCGGGTTCATCATCCTCGCGGATAAACAGTTGATGCAACGCTTCTACCAACTGCTGTTGTGCAGCGCCTTGCGCGTGATTCAAGGTCTGCGTGGGGTGGTGTAAAAATTTATTGGTTAACCCTTGTGAGAGCTGCTCCAACACCACGGCCGCGTCATCACCGCGCGCCAAGGCGCGGCGCGCACGCTCTAACTCTATTAAGCGATAGCGGTCCGCGTGATCACGCAGGCGGCGAATGGTGGGCACCACGTCGCGCGTGTGAATCCAATTAATAAAATCGTCCACACGCGTGCCAATAATCACCTCAGCGGCTTGCACAGCGGACTGACGTGAGGCGCGGTTTTCTTGAACGATTTGGCCCAAGTCATCCACGGAATATAAAAACACATCGGCTAATTCGCCCACTTCCGCTTCAATGTCACGCGGTACTGCCAGATCAATCATCACGATGGGGCGATGCTTGCGGCTTTTAATGGCGCGCTCCACCATGCCCTTGCCGATGATGGGCAAGTGACTGGCGGTGGATGAAATCACCACGTCGTGGCGATGCAATTCATTGGGCAACTCAGAGAGCGTAATGGCGGTGCCGCCTAATTGCTGAGCCAACGCACTGCCGCGCTCTAAGGTGCGGTTGGCCACGGTAACAGACTTAGGATGACGCGCTTTAAAATGGGCGCCCACCAGTTCCACCATTTCGCCGGCGCCAATAAACAAGACATGTTGATCTTCAATAGCGCCCAATACACTGGCGCTGAGTTTTAATGCGGCCGCAGCCAGCGACACCGAGCGCTCACCAATAGCGGTTTCGGTGCGTACCGCTTTGGCTACAGAAAAAGTACATTGGAATAATTTTCCCAACAAGGGCCCCAAGGTGCCGGCTTCTTCAGCGGAGCGTACGGCTTGTTTTACCTGTCCTAAGATTTGTGGCTCGCCCAACACCATGGAGTCCAGACCTGAGGCCACGCGAAAGGCGTGCCGGGCGGCGGCGCTGCCATCCAGGCGATACAAATAGGGCGTCATATCAAAATCGGGGAGGTCATGGTGCTGTGCCAACCAAGCGGCCACGGTGTCGGGCTCTGCAGTTTTACAATAAATTTCCGTGCGGTTGCACGTGGAGAGGATAACCGCCTCTTCGGCACCAGTTTCTTGCCTTAAGCTGCCCAAAGCGGGGATCAGATGCTCTTGAGAAAAGGCGATTTTTTCACGAATCGCGACCGGGGCGCTCTCGTGATTGAGGCCAAAGGCGTGCAGTTGATGAGAAGAGGGTTCAGCCAAGGGTTTGCCTGGTTTCATAAACGTAACCGCGTATTATAAACCGCGGCGTGCCACTCGGGGTGGTGCTATTAAGGGGTGGCAGGAGAGCGAGAGGGGTCTGACCCTTGGGGGGGTCAGACCCCTGGGGTGGGAGGGGTCTGACCCTTGGGGTACAACAGCCACATGCGCCCGGCCTGCTTCATGGATCCGGCCTTTTTACCGGCTTCATCACCAAAACCCCAGAAAAAATCAGCCCGTATGGGGCCATAAATGGCACCGCCGGTGTCCTGCGCCATCATTAGGCGACGCAGCGGGGTTTTGCTGTTGGGTACAGTGGTATCTAAAAAGATGGGGGCACCCAAGGGGGTGACGCGCGGGTCCACCGCAATACTGCCTTCCGCCGTAAGGGGGACACCCAGGGCCCCCAAGGGACCCGGTAGGTCGTCTGGCAGTTGCCGGAAAAACACATAACTGGGGTTGGCGTTGAGCAGGGCATGCATCTGGTCGGGGTGATCATGCACCCAACCTTTAATACCGGATAGCGAGGCTTGCGACAACGTTAAATCGCCACGATCCACCAATACGCGCCCAATGGAGCGGAAAGGATAGCCATTCTGGTCCGCGTAGCCCACGCGCATTTGGGTGCCGTCTTCAAGGGCAATGCGCCCGGACCCTTGAATTTGCAGAAAGAATAAATCCACCGCATCATCCACCCACACCAGCTCGCGCCCCTGTAAGGGCGGATCTTCCAAATCAATATCCGCACGCGACAGGTATGCCACCACACGGTTGCCCTGCAAGCGCCCACGCAGGCGGCGCCCTTTGAGTTCAGGCACCACGTCTCCCAAATCCACCGTCAGTAAATCTGCGGGCGGGCCATAAATGGGGAAGGGGTAAGCTGCCGTGCGCGTGCGGCTGCCGCGCAACAGCGGTTCGTAATAGCCCGTCACCAGTCCCACGTTACTGCCTGCGCCACTTTGAATTTGCCAAGGCGTGAATTCCGCTTCAAAGAAAGCGCGTAGGTGAGCTGCGTTGGGGTTGGCGGGCATGGCCACCGCTTTGCCGCACACATGCGCCCAAACAGGTTGTGCGGATAAGGCTTGGCAGCTTTGCAAGAAAGCGGTCCAACTTTGTGCGGTGACGCCCTTAGACCATTGAGGGAGCGCTGAAAAATGGCTGGGCTTTAAAACCGCATGTTTTTGTGGGGCCGCTGCGGGAGCCGTGGGTTTTAAGGTTAATTCGGGCGCCGGGCAGACCACCGGTTCGCTGTCCAACTCAGGCGCGGTGCCCAATTCGGTGTTCACCCGCTCGGGGATGGCCGCCGAATCAGGAGGGGTGGGCAGGCCCGCGCAACCGGCCAGCAGCAGAAAAATAGGGGTCAAACCCCAAAATCTTTTGGGGTCTGACCCCTTTGTCTTGTTCATGGTGCCATTGCACACCAAATAGCAGCCGGCATCAAGCCTCATCGCGCATCTGCTAGAATAATGGGAACCTCATCAAGGACTTGCCATTATGACCTTTCGCATTGCACCCAGCCTTCTTTCTGCCGACTTTGCTCGTTTGGGCGAAGAGGTCACCTCGGTGATCGCCGCCGGCGCCGATATCATTCACTTTGATGTGATGGACAACCACTATGTGCCCAACCTCACCATCGGGCCCTTGGTGTGTTCCGCCATTCGTCCGCACACCACCGCCTTGATTGACGTGCACTTAATGGTAAAGCCCGTGGACCGCATTATTCCCGACTTTGCCAAAGCGGGCGCCAACATCATCAGCTTTCACCCGGAAGCCTCCGAGCACATAGACCGCAGTTTGCAATTGATTCGCGATCAAGGATGCAAAGCGGGTTTGGTGTTTAATCCCGCCACACCACTTCATTACCTGGACCATGTGATGGATAAGGTGGATCTGATTTTAATTATGTCGGTAAACCCAGGCTTTGGTGGTCAGTCCTTCATCATGGGCGCGTTGGATAAATTAAAGGAAGCCCGTCGTCGCATTCAAGACAGTGGGCGCGACATTTGGTTGGAAGTGGATGGCGGTGTGAAGATTGATAACATCCACGCCATTAAAGAGGCGGGCGCCGATACCTTTGTGGCGGGCTCGGCTATTTTTAATACACAAGACTACCGCGCCACCATCGATGCCATGCGCGCCGAACTGGCCCGATGACCGAAGCCGAATTTAAAGCCCTGGCTCAGGCGGGCTACAATCAAATTCCGGTAGTGCTCACCTTGCTGGCGGACTTAGACACGCCGCTGTCTGTGTACGCCAAACTGGCCAATCGCCCCTACAGTTATTTGTTGGAATCCGTGCAAGGCGGCGAGCGCTTTGGCCGCTATTCTTTTGTGGGACTGCCTGCGACCACACGGCTGCGCGTGACACGCTACAGCGTAGCGGTGGAGAGCGATGGGGCACCCACAGAACATTTTGAGTCTGAGGATCCGCTGGCCTTTATCGCGCACTATGCGGCACAATTTAAGGCCGCGCCGCTCACTGGATTACCCCGTTTTTGTGGCGGATTGGCCGGCTACTTCGGTCACGACATTGTGCGCTACATTGAGCCGCGCCTAGCACGCGGTTGGAAGACGGACGATGTGGGCACCCCCGACATTTTATTGCTGCTCACCACCGAGCTTGCGGTCATCGACAACCTGTCCGGCCAGCTGCATTTAATTGTGTATGGTGATGCAGTAGACCCGCAGGCGTACAAAAAATCACAGGCGCGCTTGGCGCAATTGGCAGCAGCTCTTAAGCAGCCCGTTACATTGCCCACGCCGGTGGCGTTGCCCCCTACAGAATTGCTGGATGATTTTGGTCCTGATGTGCATCAGGCCATGGTGTTGCGCGCCAAAGAATACATTCTCAACGGCGACATCATGCAAGTGGTGTTAAGTCGGCGCATGCAGCAATCATTTAAGGCACACCCCTTAGCGTTGTATCGTGCCCTGCGTCGATTAAATCCCTCACCCTATATGTTCTATTACGACTTTGATGATTTTCATGTGGTGGGCGCTTCCCCTGAAATTCTGGTGCGTCTTGAGGAAGGTTCTGTTACCTTGCGCCCCATTGCCGGCACACGCCCGCGCGGCAAAACAGTGGAAGAAGATCAGGCCTTGGCAATTGAACTGTTGGCGGACCCCAAAGAAATTGCCGAGCATGTGATGTTGATGGATTTAGGCCGCAACGATGTGGGCCGCATTGCACAAACCGGCACCGTGGCGGTCACTGAGAACATGGTGATTGAGCGCTACTCGCATGTGATGCATATTGTCTCTAACGTAGAGGGGCGCTTAAAGCCTGGCATGGGGGCCATGGATGTGTTGCGTGCTACGTTCCCGGCGGGGACGTTGAGTGGCGCACCCAAAGTGCGGGCGCTGGAAATTATTGATGAGCTGGAGACCACGCGGCGCGGCGTGTATGGTGGTGCCGTGGGTTATCTGGGCTTTGATGGCAACATGGATTTGGCCATTGCCATTCGCACCGCAGTGATTAAAAACAATAGGCTGTATGTGCAAGCGGGCGGAGGTATTGTGGCGGATTCTGTGCCGCAATCGGAATGGATGGAAACAGTAAACAAGTCACGTGCCGTGCACCGCGCGGCCGAGTTGGCGTTACAGGGTTTGCAATAGCGTCATGAGTCGTCGCCCACCCCATGTGCCCGAGCCCCCCAATCCCGTTGAGCGTCACGAGCCTCTGCCTTGGGAAAAATCGAAAGCCGCTCTAGGCGAAGCCACTGCCGCAGAACGGCAACGGCTGATTATGGAAAATCCGTCGTACATTGAACCCGATCAGGATGTGGGTTTTATGCATGAGGACGATACGCGCGGCGTGCGTTTGCAGTTGGATTACTTTAAAGCCGAGCAGGGTATCGCACACCACGGTATAAAACGCACCATCGTGGTGTTTGGCAGCACGCGCCTGCAAGAGCCAGAAGCGGCGCAACGCGAACTGTTGGCCGCGCAGCAAGCGCTGGCGACAAAGCCTAATGACGAAACGGCGCAACGTGCCGAACGCTTGGCTGTAAATCGTTTGGACATGTCGCGCTATTACCATGTGGCGCGTCAGTTGGGGCAATTGGTGGGCAATGCGGGCAATGGACCAAAAGATTCGCGCTTGGTGGTGATGACCGGTGGTGGACCGGGAGGGATGGAGGCGGCCAACCGGGGTGCTTTTGACGTGGGGGCAGAATCCATAGGCCTTAATGTGACGTTGCCACGAGAACAGTATCCCAACCCTTACGTTACCCCCGGGCTGTGTTTTCAGTTTCATTATTTTGCTCTGCGCAAATTGCACTTCATGAAGCGCGCTGCGGCCTTAGTGGCTTTGCCCGGCGGATTTGGCACCTTAGATGAATTGTTTGGTGCGTTAACGCTGATACAGACGCGCAAGATTACCCCAATCCCCGTGGTGTTGGTGGGCGAGGCCTATTGGCGCGCGGTATTTAATGCTGATTTTTTACTGGAGCATGGCAAAATCGACGCGGAAGATCTCGATTTGTTTTGGTATGCCGAAACGGCGGATGACGTATGGGATGGCATTTGTCAGTGGCATAAGGCCAATGGCAGCGATCCCTTTGACGGACCCAACAGGACAACTTAATTATGTTGCTGATGATCGACAACTACGATTCTTTCACCTACAACCTGGTGCAGTACTTCGGTGAACTGGGCGAGACAGTGGTGGTTCGTCGCAACGATGAAATCACTGTGGCCGACATCCCAGCCCTGGGGCCCACACGCATTGTGATTTCGCCTGGGCCGTGCAGCCCAAAAGAAGCAGGCATTTCTGTAGACGTGATTAAAACCTATGCCGGTCGTTATCCCATCCTGGGCGTGTGCTTGGGGCACCAAGCCATGGGTTATGCGTTTGGCGGTGAGGTGGTGCATGCCAAAGAATTGATGCACGGAAAGGTTTCGCCCATTCACCATTTAAATACCGGCGTCTTTAAGGGCTTGCCCAATCCCTTCCGCGCCACTCGTTACCACTCGCTGGCTGTGCGACGCGAAACCTTGCCCGATTGCCTAGAAGTGACCGCGTGGACGGAAGATGGCGAGATTATGGGCATGCGTCATAAAACTTATGCCGTGGAAGGGGTGCAATTTCACCCCGAGTCCATCCTGACCGAGCATGGCCACGCCTTGCTCAAAAACTTCCTGATGGGGTCAGACCCTGCCAGGGGTCAGACCCCGCATGGGGTCT
>CAIVUX010000024.1 GCA_903909215.1 uncultured Ferrovum sp. | reverse complement strand
GTTTCGCGCATTACATCAGCACTACTGACTAAGCTGATCGCCCATCATAATCGTATCATCAAGCCCTAAAATGCCCTCTATGGCATCTCAGGCCATTCTATCGGTTAATGCAGGCTCTTCCACACTCAAGTTTGCTCGCTACCCCCTAACGCCCAGCGGAATTGGACCTGCTGATCTGAAGGGCGTTTTGGAGGGCAACTCTGTGGAGAATGAGCTTGAAACGCTCATTACAGAGCTTACCCAACAAGCAGGCGCGCCACAGATCGTGGCCGTGGCACACCGCGTGGTTCACGGTGGCAGTCTGTTCACGCGCAGCGTGCGTGTGGATGACGCGGTCCTTGCAAGCCTAAAGACCTTCAATGCCTTAGCGCCAATGCATCAGCCCCATAATCTGGCCGGCATTGAGCGCTTCCGTGTACTAATGCCACAAGTACTTCAAGTGGCCTGCTTTGATACAGCCTTTCACGCCACCCTACCCGAATCAGAAAAACGGTTTGCATTACCTGATGCGTTATACGAAATGGGTGTGCGTCGTTATGGCTTTCATGGCCTGTCCTATCAGTATGTGCGAGATGAACTCCTGAATTGTTCAGCACGATCAAAGGGACGTGTTCTTATGGCGCATCTGGGCAACGGGGCCAGCCTCTGTGCCGCCCAAGCAGGTAAAAGTGTAGCCACCACCATGGGGTTTTCCACTTTAGATGGATTGGTGATGGGAACGCGTTGCGGCGCCTTAGACCCTGGCGTGCTGTTGTTTTTACTGGAACAAGGCTGGAGCCGGGAACGTTTACAAAATCTCCTCTATCGCCAATCAGGGCTACTGGGTGCATCAGGAATATCTGCTGACATGCGTATCTTGCGTGCCAGTACCGATATGCGCGCCGAGCGCGCTATCGGTTTTTTTACCAATCGCATCGTGCGCGAAGTAGGGGGGTTAACGGCTGTATTGGGCGGTCTAGATGTGTTGACTTTTAGTGGTGGCATAGGCGAGCACGATGCACATCTGCGGGCGTCTGTAACACATTCCTTGAAATACTTAGGGGTGAAGATTGATGACACACGCAATCATCAGGCTACAGCGGGGGTGCGGGTGGCTATTCATGACGCTCAGAGCGCAGTGGAAGTATGGGTAATTCCTACAGACGAAGGCAGTGTGATCGCACGGGAAGCGTGCGAACTATTTACAGCACCTCATTAATCTGGACGGCAACCAATCTTTTTCTTAAAACAGGCGCACGCCCCACAGCATGGTGAGTCCACCAATCAAAAATAACGACATCAATACGGCGCGATTGGCGCGCCAATTCCCCATGGTTACCGTATAAATGCCTTTCAAAAATCCATTGCTGCCCGCTGCAATCAGCAATGCCCCGGTTAGGTCGCTGGGGGCTAATTTGGCGTAAGCCCCATTGAGTAGAGACAGCACAAATGGGTCGATGTCAGTAAGGCCTGTGACGAAAGAGAGCACCTTCAATCCGCTGGTACCAAATTCTGTGGCGGTAAAACGCGTTAACACCAACATCACAATAAAGATTATGGCGAATAAAAAGGCGGTACCCAATTCAAGAGGATTGACATCTTTTTCCGTCGGGATCGGTGGCGCTTGATCGCCCAATTTAGAAAAATAATAGGCCAAAGCCAAAGTACCCAGAGCCACTATTATGAGGGGCGGCGCAGCAAGGGGTAAGAGCGCTGGGCTTAACATAGCCACCAAGAGCAGCAGGCGCAAATACATCATGGTAGAAGCGGCTAATATACCGGCGTGCAAGGCGCGATTGGGAATGGGTTGCGAACGGGTGGCGCGCGCCAGCACCACAGTGCAGGCCGTGCTGGAATAAAGCCCGCCCAACAGCCCTGTAATGAAGTAACCTTGTTTGTGGAATACGTAGCGGCGCAGAATATAGCCGACATAAGAAATGGTGGAAATAATCACCACCGCCAACCAAATGCTAAAGGGTGAGGCGGGTATTTGTGTTGCCACCAGTTCATGAGGAAGTAGGGATAAAATTACAGCGGAGAGGAGTAAGAACTTGGCGAAGGTGACCAATTCACCCTGGTCCATGCGCTCAATAATTTGGTGCGTGACGGGGCGGGCGCTGAGGATGAAAATTAACGCCACAAAGAGCAGCACCAAAAACCACAAGGGCATGAGTTGCGACACAGGACCAAAGGTATAAACAATCATACCAATTAGCAATTGCAAAATACCGCGCTGATCCGATTGCAGCTTGTGGAAGTAGAAAAAGCTGAACAATGTGCCCAAAAAAACCGTTCCTGTTATAAATAATTTAAAGGAAGGGTCAAGAGCGTACAGCACAAATCCCAGAATAGCGGAAAACGTGTAGGTGCGTGCCGTACCAATAGTTTGGTGGGCTTTATCTCCGGCCAAGTACTCGCGAAACTCTAGGCCCACAATGAAGGCCAGCACAGACACCAGTAGAAACCTAGCGAACAACTGAGTGGTGATGTCGTTAATAAATGAGAGTTCCATACCAGCAGCTGACTCCTATTTTTATAGCGTTATGGTTTGTCCATGGCGCGGCATTTCCACGCGCGCAGGCGATAAGGTTTTGGCAAAGGATTCCATGGCAGCGGATTCGCCGTGCACCAGTACAGTTAATTCAGGATTGATGGCCCGTTGCCAAGCCAGCAAGTGATCGCGATCGGCATGTGCTGAGAAACCGTTAATGGTGTGGATTTGGGCGCGCACCGCAATGTCATCACCAAAAATATTCACCGATGTGGCCCCATCAATGATGCGTCTCCCCAAGGTGCCTTTTGCTGAAAAACCAACGAATACAATACTGCACTCTTCGCGCCATAAATTATGCTTGAGGTGGTGGCGGATACGCCCCCGGTACACATTCCCGACCCCGCCATAATAACCGCGCCCCCTACGATCTGGTTGATGGCCATGCTCTCTACTGTTTCACGCGTGGCATGAAACCCCTTCATGGTGAAGGGGTCATGATCAGTGCTGGATAATGTTGCTGTGGCGTCACTGTAGCATTCGGGGTGATGTTGAAATACTTCGGTGGCGGAGATGGCCATGGGTGAATCGAGAAAGACTGGCATATTTTGTGGCAATAGTTGCCTGTCACAGCCTTCGCGCAATATGAACAACAGTTCTTGTGTGCGTTCAAGGGCAAAGGTGGGAATAACCACATTGCCGCCGCGCACCAAGGTGTTGTTAATGGCCTCATACAATTCCACCGTAGAGTCTGTGGGGTTGCGGTGCAATCTATCGCCATAGGTGGTTTCCATGATCACCACATCAGCATGTGGTGGAGGGGCTGGGTCGCGCATAATTTGACTACCCGAATTGCCAATGTCCCCTGAAAACAACACACTCTTTTTGACAGCGCCTTCTTCAAGATTAAATAAGACGCTGGCTGAGCCTAAAATATGACCCGCATCACAAAACGTGGCCGTAATACCCGGTGAAATTTCAAGCGGTTGGTTGTACTGTGCCGTGCGCCCGAAGGTATTCAAGCAGTTAAGGGCATCTAACGTGCTGTAGAGCGGGGCTAATTGTGGGTGCTTTCCGTGACGGGCGTTTCTGCGTGCCTGGTAACGCGCTTCTTCTTCTTGTAAGTGGGCTGAATCCAGCAACACAATGCGGGTTAGTTCTCGCGTGGCCGCGGTGGTAATGACTTCCCCTTGAAAGCCGCGCCGCAACAATAAAGGCAATCGACCGCAATGGTCTAAATGGGCGTGGGTGAGAATGACAAAATCAATGGAAGCCGCTTCAAAACCAAAAGGGCCCGAGTTCTGCACGTCTAATTCATGTTCGCCTTGATACAGACCGCAATCGATGAGGATGTTTTTATCGGCGCAATGCAAAAGGTGGCAGGACCCTGTGACTTCCTGATTGGCACCATGAAAGGATAGATACATTACAGTTCTCGCATAAGTCTTGAGCCTTTCATCCTACTCGCTTATTGCGCACGTTGGGGTCTGACCCCTAGTGGGGTCTGACCCCTTTTAACAGTTCTAGCAATTCACCCACAATGCCTTTGCGGAACATTAATACGCACAGTACGAAGATAAAACCCATGATGACGGTGACTAAGGAGCCCGCCTTGTCGGCTAATTGGCTCTCTAGGGTGACGATAATGGTTGCGCCCACAGCGGGTCCAAATACGGTGCCGATACCGCCCAGAATGGTCATCAGCACCACTTCACCGGAGGTGTGCCAATGGGCGTCGGTGAGGGTAGCAAATTTAAATACCAACACCTTAAGGGCACCGGCCAATCCGGCCAAGCCCGATGACAACACGAAGGCCAATAATTTGTAGCGAGCCACGTCATAACCCAAGGAGATGGCACGTGGTTCGTTTTCTCGAATGGCTTTTAGTATTTGGCCAAAAGGGGAATGAATGGTGCGGTAAATGAGTGCAAATACAGCTATGAAGAAAAGTAAAATAACGTAATAGAGTGTTAAGTCATTGTTTAAGTCTAACCCCACGATGCTGCCGCGGGGTACGCCTTGCAGGCCATCTTCACCACCCGTTTGCGGTAATTGTAGACAAAGAAAATAAACCATTTGCGCCATAGCCAAGGTAATCATGGCAAAGTAAATGCCTTGACGACGAATGGCCAGTAGTCCCACCAACCCACCCATGAATGCGGCCGCCAATGTGCCCGCTAAAATACCCACCAGAGGGGGCAATGCCATATCCTTTATTAAATAACCCGTTACATAAGCCGCCCCGCCAAAGAAAGCGGCGTGACCAAAAGAGAGCAAACCGGTATACCCCAGCAGTAAATTGAAGGCGCTGGCAAAAATAGCAAAACAGAGAATCTTCATGAGCAGCACGGGGTAGAACACGGTGGGGGCTGCAATCCCCAACGCAATCAATAACAGCATCCATAAGGTGCAGCGATTCATGAGGATTCGCGTCCAAACAGTCCCGCGGGGCGCAGAATAAGCACAATAGCCATGATGACAAATACCACGGTGGCAGAACCCTCGGGGTAGAACACTTTGGCCATGCCCTCAATCACGCCCAGGCCTAAGCCCGTAAAAATCGCGCCTGAGATGGAGCCCATACCGCCGATCACCACCACAGCAAACACCACAATAATTAAGTTGGACCCCATCAAGGGGCTTACCTGAAAAATCGGGGCCGCCATAACGCCGGCTAAGCCCGCTAAGGCGGCACCAAAGCCGTAGGTCAGCATCACCATGCGCGGAACATTTACACCAAAGGCTTGTGTGAGTTTGGGGTTTTCAGTGGCGGCACGCAGGTAGGAGCCCAAGCGTGTTTTTTCAATCACGAACCAAGTGAGAAAGCAGACGGTCAACGACACCACCACCACCCATACGCGATATTTAGGCAGCACCATGAACCCTAAATTAACCGCCCCGGTCAGCGCTTGCGGCACTTCGTAAGTTTCACCGCTCACACCAAACTGATCACGGAACAGGCCTTCAAAAATCAAGGCCAGACCAAAGGTCAACAACAGACCGTATAAATGATCAATGCGATACAAGCGACGCAGCATGGTGCGTTCAATGATTAAACCCAAGGCACCCACCAACAATGGTCCCAATAGCAGTGCGCCAAAATAATCTACACCAAACCACGTGAGCAGCATCCAGGCTGAAAAGGCGCCCATCATATACAAGGCGCCATGGGCAAAGTTGATAATGTTGAGCATGCCAAAGATGACCGCCAGGCCTAAGCTGAGTAATGCATAAAACGAACCGTTTACCAATCCCAATACCAGTTGACTGAGAAGGGCCGGCAAGGGCATGCCCAAAACGCTGATCATTTTTTAATCAGTGGGCAGCGTGATTGGCTTAACGGTTCAAAGGCTTCAGCACCAGGAATGGTGGCACGCACCGTGTAGTAGTCCCATGGGTAATGCGATTCCGCAGGGGTCTTCACTTGCATTAAGTACATGTCATGCACCATGCGGCCATCCTCGCGAATCTTGCCGCCCTTGGCATAGAAATCGTTAATCGGCGTTTTCTTCATTTGTGCCATAACCTTTTGTGTGTCATCGGAATTGACGGCTTTTACCGCTTCCAAGTAATGGGTGATGGCAGAATAGAGCCCCGCTTGCACCATGGTGGGCATTTTCTTTTGCTTATCAAAATAACGTTTGGACCAAGCGCGCGTTTCGTCGTTCATGTCCCAATAAAACCCTTCTGTCAGATACATGCCCTGCGTGGCTTTAAGTCCTAGGCTATTAATATCGGTAATGAACATGAGTAAGCCGGCCAGCTTCTGTGCGGGGGTAATACCAAACTCAGAGGCCTGCTTTACGGCGTTGATGGTATCGGCCCCGGCGTTGGCAAGGCCTATGACTTGCGCGCCAGATGCTTGTGCTTTTAAGAGGTAAGAAGAGAGATCTGTGCTGGGGAAGGGGTGCCTCACCGAACCCAACACTTGTCCGCCATTCGCCAACACCACAGCTGTGGTGTCCTTTTCTAGAGACTGGCCGAAAGCATAGTCGGCAGTAAGAAAGTACCAGGTCTTGCCCCCTTGTTTCACCACGGCTTTGCCGGTTCCATTACCGGTGGCGTAAGTGTCGTAGGCCCAATGCACCGTCACATCATTACAATCCTCATTGGTAATGCGCGAAGATCCGGCGCCGGTCACCAAAGCAATACGATTCTTTTCTTTAGACACTTTAATAACTGCCAGGGCCGTGGAGCTGTTCACCAATTCGGTAACCACATCAACCTTATCGCGATCAAACCATTCCCGTGCTTTATTGGCCGCAATATCCCCTTTGTCCTGATGATCAGCGCTGACAATTTCAATTTTAAACACAGGTTTTTCTTTGGCAATAAAATCTTCCACGGCCATGTTGGCAGCCAGCACTGCTCCGGGTCCTGCCAGATCGGAGTAAGCGCCGGACATATCGGTGAGTACGCCAATCTTCACGACATTATCTGAAAACTCCGCCTGTGCCAGCGAGGACATTAAGGCCAGTGCGGCTGCGGCAATAACGGTACAGGCGCGTTGTGTTGTATTTTTTGTTTTCATGAATAACATTCTCCAGTAGTTGTTCAAATGCCCAGCAATTGATTCAGTCGGTTCATTTTTTCAGGTAGCTCTTGTTGATTTATGTCCATGCATATTTGTCCATGTTCCATCACCACAAATCGATCCGCCAATGGAGCGGCAAATTTAAAGTTCTGCTCCACTAAAACGATGGTGTACCTACGTTCTTTTAATAGACGAATCACTTCCGCCAGTCGTTGCACAATGACAGGAGCCAACCCCTCAGAAATTTCATCCAGCAATAATAGCCGTGCACCGGTGCGCAGAATGCGCGCCAAAGCCAACATTTGTTGCTCGCCACCGGACAGACGCATACCCGGACTGTGACGCCGCTCTTTGAGGTTGGGGAACAGCTCATACAGTTCTGTCACGGACATACCTTCAGCACCTACTTGAGGCGGCATCAGTAAATTTTCTTCACAACTAAGTGAGGCGTAAATCCCACGCTCTTCAGGGCAATACCCCACGCCCAACTGTGCGATGCGATGGGCCGGCCAGCCAATGGTTTCTGCGCCATTAATCTTTATCGAACCGGTGCGTCGGCTGGTTAAGCCCAAAATGGCACGCAAGGTGGTGGTGCGCCCAGCACCATTGCGTCCTAATAAGGATAGGCATTCCCCTTGCTGCACGGAAAAATTAACGCCATGCAGAATATGTGATTCATCGTAATAGGCGTGAAGGTTTTCTACCTGCAAGCAAGTGCCGTCACTCATACGGCGACCTCCTGCCCCATGTAAGCGGTAATCACCTCAGGATGGGAGGATACCTCGTCATAAGTGCCTTCTGCTAATACCGAACCACGTGCCAATACGGTGATGCGATCGGAAATTCCCGCCACTACTTTCATATTGTGCTCCACCATTAATACAGTGCGTTCGGTGGCGACCGTTTTAATTAGGGTCATAACCTGATCCACATCTTCATGTCCCATGCCTTGCGTGGGTTCATCCAACAACATGAGTTTGGGGTTAAGCGCCAAAGTAGTGGCAATCTCTAAGGCGCGCTTGCGTCCGTAGGGCAGTTCCACCGCCAATTGCTTGGCGTAAGCGGCCAACCCTACGCGATCCAGCAATTCAAGGGCCTGTTGATTAAGGCCTTGTAAGGAGTTTTGCGAACGCCAGAAATGGTAGCTGGTGCCCAAAGGGCGTTGCAGTGCAATGCGAACATTTTCCAATACACTAAGATGAGGAAAAACAGCTGAGATTTGAAAAGAGCGCACAATACCGCGGCGTGCCACATGGGCCGGCTTTTCTCCGGTAATGTCTTGGCCGTTAAAGAAGATTTGCCCTGAGGAGGGCGATAAAAATTGTGTTAACAGGTTGAAACAGGTGGTTTTTCCAGCGCCATTGGGGCCAATTAAGGCATGAATGGTGCCACGGGTCACCTTAAGGTTGACCCCAGATACGGCTGCAAATCCCTTAAAGTCCTTGCAAAGGTTGCGGGTTTCGAGAATCGGGTGGTTTAAAGAGGCTGTCATTGCCATTGAAAGTGACGGAATGCGGTCAGCTTACCCGAAATCCCCTATTTTTTGTATAATGCAAGGTTAGACCCCCCATTTAGCAAGCTTATATAAGGTACGGTAATGGAAACAGCACAACCAAGCAGTCTTGAACGCGTCATTCAACTGTCGGTGCCTTTGGCAGCCGTGCAGGCCGAAGTGGGTGTACGGCTTAAAAAAATCGCCAAAACAGCCCGTATGCAGGGGTTTCGCCCCGGTAAAGTGCCCATGAATGTGTTGGTGCAACAATATTCTGGCCAATTACAGCAAGAAGCCCTGAGCGATCTGGCTCAGGACACCTTTGGTAACGCCGTGCGCGACCAAAAAATGCGTGTCGCCACCTTGCCACGCTTTGATGCTAAAAATGAAGGGGCGACCGAAGGGCGGTTTGAATTTACCGCAACCTTTGAGGTGTACCCTGAGGTAAAAGTAGGTGATGTGTCGGCTGCCGCCATTCGCCGTCCTGTAACGGTGGTGGGTGATGCCGACGTGGAGCGCACCTTGGATATTTTGCGTCGCCAACGCGTGCGCTTTGAGGCCGTAGAGCGCGGTGCCGCCGTGGGCGACCAAGTGGTGCTGGATTTTACTGGCTATCAAGAGGGTCAGCCTTTTCCGGGTGGTGAGGCGAAAGGCCAACATGTGGTGTTGGGGCAAGGGCAGTTTTTGCCCGACTTTGAGTCGAATCTTACGGGCATTAAGGCCGGTGAAGAGCGCGCTTTCGATTTAACCTTTCCCGCGGAATATCACGCAGAATTATTGGCAGGTAAAGCCGTGCGTTTTGAAGTGAAAGCCAGTCTTGTATCGCAACCCATTTTGCCGGATGTGAATGATGAGTTTGCCCGTTCGGTGGGCGTGGTCGATGGCAACCTGACCACTATGCGTGCCGAGCTTAAGCAGAACTTAGAGCGCGAAGTGCGCAACCGCATTAAAGCGCAAGTGAAAGATCAAGTAATGCAGGCGTTGTTGGACGCTACCCCCATTACCGTTCCTCAAGGACTTATCCATCAAGAAATTGGACGTCTGCGCCAAAGTGCCACAGCAGAAGTAGAATCGCGTACGCAACGCAAACAAGAAGTGGCTCTGCCGGATGAATTGTTTGCCGAGCAAGCACAGCGTCGCGTGACGCTGGGTTTAATTTTGTCTGAACTGGTGCAGCAAGAAAAATTAACTGCCAAACCCGAACAAGTGCGTGCGGTTATTGAGGATATGGCTGCCGCTTATGAAGAGCCGGCTGAAATGGTGCGCTGGTATTATCAGCAACCTGAGCGTATGCATGAAGTGGAATCTTTGGTGCTGGAAGACAACGTAGTGGAATGGGTTTGTGCCCGCGCCAAGACTGAGGATGTGCCTACCCCTTTTGAACAATTGGTTGATAACCGCTAAAGGATATACCCCCATGAGCAACGATTTAAATCTGACCCCACGCGGTTTGGGGTTAATCCCCATGGTGATTGAACAAAGCGGTCGCGGTGAGCGTGCTTTTGATATTTATTCCCGCCTGCTAAAAGAGCGCGTTATTTTTCTGGTGGGACCAGTGACAGAAGATACAGCCAACGTGATTGTGGCGCAGATGTTGTTTTTGGAATCGGAAAACCCCGATAAAGACATTAGCCTGTACATCAATTCACCAGGGGGTTCGGTGTCTGCGGGCCTTGCTATCTATGACACCATGCAGTTTATTAAAGCCGACGTCAGTACCACTTGCATGGGTATAGCGGCCAGCATGGGCGCTTTCTTATTGGCCGCTGGTGCCAACGGCAAGCGCTATTCCTTGCCCAATTCACGGGTCATGATTCACCAGCCCTCGGGTGGTGCATCGGGTCAGGCATCCGATATTGAAATTCAAGCCAAAGAAATTATCTATCTGCGCCGCAGGCTTAATGAAATGATGGCCAAACATACAGGACAATCTATTGAAGTCATTGAAAAAGATACGGATCGTGATAATTTTATGAGTGCCGATGAGGCGCGTCAATACGGTATTATTGATCGTGTCATCAGCAACCGCGCTGAAAGCGCCGCGTGAAATATCGGCAATAAAGGTTTAAACTAAACAAAGCTCCGTTTTGGGCTACTTGAGGATGGGCGGTTATGACTGAAAAGGCGGGTAGCGAAAAGCTGCTATATTGCTCTTTTTGTGGCAAAAGTCAGCATGAAGTGCGCAAGTTGATTGCAGGGCCTTCGGTATTCATCTGCGATGAATGTATCGAACTGTGTAACGACATCATTCGCGAAGAAATTCAGGGCTCTGAAGTGAAGAGCGTTAAATCTGAGCTGCCCTCACCGCAAGAAATCGCCGACATCCTTGACCAGTACGTTATTGACCAAACCAAAGCCAAGAAGATTTTGGCAGTGGCGGTGTATAACCACTATAAGCGCTTGCGCAACCAAACCAAAGAGCACGATGTGGAATTGGCCAAGAGCAATATTTTGCTCATCGGCCCCACAGGCTCGGGTAAGACATTGCTGGCCCAAACCTTGGCCCGCTTATTAAATGTGCCTTTTGTGATTGCGGATGCCACCACCTTAACCGAAGCCGGTTATGTGGGTGAAGATGTGGAAAACATCATACAAAAACTGTTGCAGAAATGTGATTACGATGTGGAAAAAGCCCAACGGGGAATTGTCTATATCGATGAAATTGATAAAATTTCACGCAAATCCGACAACCCATCCATTACTCGCGATGTGTCTGGGGAGGGCGTACAACAAGCCTTGCTCAAATTAATTGAGGGCACGGTGGCATCAGTACCTCCTCAAGGGGGGCGTAAGCACCCCAATCAAGAGTTTGTGCAGGTGGATACCACCAATATTCTGTTTATCTGTGGCGGCGCTTTTGGCGGCCTGGACCGTGTGATTCGCGATCGTTCCGATCAAGGCGGCATTGGTTTTGGTGCTGAAGTAATCAGCAAAGACGGCCGCGATGCCAACTTGCTGCTCTCGGGCGTGGAGCCGGAAGATTTAATTAAATTTGGCCTGATTCCTGAATTTGTGGGGCGCTTGCCCGTGGTGGCCACCTTGGAGGAATTGCACGAGGACGCCATGGTGCGCATTCTGACCGAACCACGCAATGCACTGACCAAACAGTACCAGAAGCTCTTTGCTATGGAAAATGTTGAGCTTGAGTTTCGCGATAATGCTTTGCGCGCCATTGCCCGCAAAGCTCTGGCTCGCAAAACCGGCGCTCGTGGATTACGCTCTATTATTGAACATGTTTTGTTAGACACCATGTTTGACTTACCCACCTTGCAAAACGTCTCCAAAGTAGTGGTAAACGAAGACTGCATTAGTGCCGACAACCGCCCATTGTTGATCTATGCCGATCAGCCTAAGGTGGCTAGCGTTTGAGGATGGGCTGCCTTTACCATTGAAATATCGGAAAGAGCCCCCATATCTGTACTAACGCACCTTATTACGGGACCCGTCCATGACCTCATTGTTTGATTCCGACCAAGAAAAAGTCGACTTACCCCTATTGCCTCTGCGGGATGTGGTGGTGTTTCCTCATATGGTTATCCCCCTTTTCGTGGGCCGCCAAAAATCCATTAAGGCCCTTGAAACGGCCATGGAAAGCGGTAAGAGCATTCTTTTGGTGGCACAGAAATCCGCCGCCAATGACGAGCCTAAGCCTGAGGAGTTGTATGAAGTGGGCTCTGTGGCGGGCATCTTGCAGATGTTAAAGCTGCCTGACGGCACCGTAAAGGTGCTGGTGGAGGGGTCGCAGCGCGCCCGCGTCAGTGAAGTGATTGATGTAAAAACCCATTTTACCGGTGTGGCTGAAATGGTGGCGCCGCTTTCCATGGACCATCCGGAAGTAGAGGCCATGCGCCGCACCTTACTGGCCCAGTTTGAACAGTTTGTAAAACTTAACAAAAAAATTCCTCCTGAGGTATTAACATCCTTCGCCGGTATTGATGATGCCGGTCGCTTGGCCGATACCATTGCCGCTCACTTGCCCTTAAAGCTTGAGCAAAAGCAACAGATTCTGGAAATGTTTGACGTAAAACAACGCCTTGAACATTTGCTCTCGGTGTTGGAGAGTGAAATCGACATTCTGCAAGTGGAAAAACGCATTCGCGGGCGCGTAAAACGCCAGATGGAAAAAAGCCAGCGCGAGTATTACTTGAACGAGCAAGTAAAAGCCATCCAAAAAGAATTGGGTGACAGCGAAGACGGCGCTGACTTAGAAGAATTGGAAAAAAAGATTCAAGGGGCCCATATGCCCAAAGAGGCGCGCACCAAGGCAGACGCAGAATTTAAGAAATTGCGTTTAATGTCACCCATGTCGGCCGAAGCCACAGTGGTGCGCAATTACATAGACGCGTTGGTGGGATTGCCTTGGAAGAAGCGTACTCGCATTAGCAATGACCTTAAAACTTGCGAACGCATTCTGGACGAAGACCATTATGGTCTTGATAAGGTTAAAGAGCGCATCGTGGAATACCTGGCGGTGCAGTCCCGTGTGGACAAGGTAAAAGCACCCATTTTATGTTTGGTGGGCCCACCAGGCGTAGGAAAGACTTCGCTGGGACAATCCATTGCACGGGCCACCAACCGCAAGTTTGTGCGTATGGCGTTGGGCGGCGTGCGCGATGAAGCCGAAATCCGTGGCCATCGCCGCACCTACATTGGCTCTATGCCCGGCAAGATTTTGCAGAACATGACCAAGGTGGGTGTGCGCAATCCGCTTTTCTTATTGGATGAAGTGGATAAACTGGGTCAAGATTTCCGTGGTGATCCGTCCTCGGCTTTGTTGGAGGTATTAGACCCCGAGCAAAATCACACCTTTAATGATCATTATATTGAAGTGGAATACGATTTATCGGATGTGATGTTTGTGGCTACTGCCAACACATTAAATATTCCCGCACCTTTATTAGATCGCATGGAAGTGATTCGTTTGGCAGGTTATACGGAAGATGAAAAAATTAATATTGCACGCCAATACCTGTTGCCCAAACAACTAAAAGCCAATGGTTTAAAAGACACCGAAATATCGGTTAGTGAAACGGCCTTGCGCGACATTGTGCAGTACTACACCCGTGAAGCGGGCGTACGGGCCATGGATCGTGAAATTGCCAAGATTTGTCGCAAGGTGGTGAAGGCTTTGGTGTTGGTGAAGAAGCAAGCCAAAGTGACTGTAGCTTCACGCAACCTAGAAAAATATTTAGGGGTGCGGCGCTACACCTTCGGCATGGCCGAAAAAATCAACCAAGTGGGTCAGGTAACAGGGTTGGCTTGGACCGAAGTAGGCGGTGAATTATTGACCATTGAAGCGGCCAAATTGCCCGGTAAAGGCAAGATGACCACCACCGGTAAATTGGGTGATGTGATGCAAGAATCCATCCAAGCGGCCCTCAGTGTGGTGCGCAGCCGTGCTGGCCTATTGGGTATTCCAGAAGATTTTTACGAAAAAGCGGACATTCACATTCACTTACCAGAAGGTGCTACCCCTAAGGATGGCCCCAGCGCGGGGGTGGGTATTGTTACCGCCATGGTGTCTGTGTTGACCGGTATTCCCGTGCGCTCTGATGTGGCCATGACCGGTGAAATTACCCTGCGCGGTGAAGTCTTGCCCATTGGGGGGTTGAAAGAAAAACTGTTGGCCGCTCACCGCGGTGGCATTAAAACCGTTTTAATTCCTGAAGAGAACATGAAGGATTTGGTAGAAATTCCTGAAAATATTAAGAGTAAGCTAGACATCCATCCCGTGAAATGGATTGATCAAGTTTTGGCCGTGGCTTTGGAGCGCAGCCCGTTGGTGGAAGCAGGGGTTGATGTGGCTGTTATTCCTGCGCCTTTGGCCGAAACAGCACCGGTTCAGATCAAGCACTAATTAAAAGCCTGAATCAGGAAAGAATGACCTAGATCAACTGATATAGAACTCACGTCTCTTTTATGTTGTATTGCATTGCAAGAAAACCTGCCCGCCACGGCAGGTTTTTTTTCACTATACCCCTTGGAAAACTTTGCCAATTGGTGTACTGCCTATGGCCGCAATCGAAAAAAACTGTTGACACTCACGGTGCAGAATTCTATAAAGGGAGACGCAGACTGAGCTCATGCGCTGCGTCTATTTTTTGCAGGGAAAAAATGCATTTTTCTTGTTGAGGTAGTCAATATAAAAAGGGGACATCACAGTGAACAAAACAGAATTGATCGATCATATTGCCGATGCAGCAGACATTTCTAAGGCCGCTGCGGGGCGCGCTCTGGACAGCGCCATTGCAGCTGTGAAAGGCGCCCTTAAAAAGGGTGGCCAAGTAACTCTGGTGGGTTTTGGCACATTTTATGTGGGCAAACGGGCCGCCCGTACCGGGCGTAACCCCCGTACAGGCCTGGCCATTAAAATTAAAGCGGCCAAGGTGCCCAAGTTCCGTGCTGGCAAAGCGTTGAAGGATGCGTTAAACTAGCAGTCTTTGGGTGCTTAGCTCAGTTGGTAGAGCGTCGCCCTTACAAGGCGAATGTCGGCGGTTCGAACCCGTCAGCACCCACCAGCGTTTTTTCCCTGGCCGGGAATTCGTGAAGTGTGCCGTTTAGGAGTGGTAGTTCAGTTGGTTAGAATACCGGCCTGTCACGCCGGGGGTCGCGGGTTCGAGTCCCGTCCACTCCGCCAAGCTATAAGGGCTTTAACCGCTGAAAGGTTATGGCTGGTAAAAGGGCGAACGAGAGTTCGCCCTTTTTTACTGAATTGATGCATGGGGTGTCGTATGTTGCTTGAAAAATTTCGTTCCATGTCCAAAACCTGGGTGGCTAAGGTTATTTTGGTCGCCATCACCGTCCCGTTTGCCTTGTTCGGTCTTGAGTATTATTTCCGTCAAAGCGGCACTGCCGATACTGTGGCCAAGGTGGATGGATACTCCATTACTCAGGCCGAGTTTAATGAAACCCTGCGCTCTCAGCAGGAGCAACTGCGTGCCAATAACCGCGATCAAGCCCTGGACCCTGCAAGCTTAGACACCCCTCAGCTGCGCTCGGAGGTCTTGAACGCGCTGATTAATCGCCATTTGGCTACCCGCTATGCCGATCATGCCAATATCATTATTCCAGACCATCTTTTGGTCAGTGAGATTTCCCGCATCGAACCTTTTCAGGATAACGGCCATTTTTCCCAAGCACGTTATGAAGAAGCGCTACGTGCCCGCGGTTTGGTTCCCGCCTTGTTTGAATCGCGCCTGCGAGATGACTTAAAAAATGAGTTGGTGCAAGAGGGCCTCATTACCACAGACTGGGTGCCGCAAGTGAGTGTGAACGCGTTCCTGACTCTCTCTGGACAACAACGTGACGTCAGTGTCGCTGAAATAACTCCAGATGCATTTCTGGAGCGTGTAAAAGTGGATGATGCGACCATTCAAAAATATTACGACAGCCATCTTGATCGTTTTAAAGTAGAAGAGCGAGTCAAGGTGCAGTATCTCGTGCTCTCGGCGGACCAATTGTCGCAAAGCATTGAAGTCAGTGCGGCGGATGTGGCCAAGGCCTACGCAGACCCTGCTAACAAGGCCCGTTGGGGCGGGCAAGAAACACGTCGCGCCAGCCATATTTTAATTTTAGCGGCACCCAAAGCGCCGAATGCCGAACGCGTTGCGGCACGTGCGCTTGCTGAAAAAGCGCTGGTTGAAGTGAATGCCAACCCCTCTCAGTTCGCGGCGATTGCCAAGAAATACTCGCAAGATCCAGGCTCTGCTGCCACTGGTGGTGATTTGGGTTACTTTGGACGCGGTGCTATGACGCCGGCTTTTGAGAATGCCGTGTTTTCTTTGAAGCCCGATCAAGTAAGCGGTATCGTTGAAACCGAATTTGGCTTTCACATTATTCGCCTTACCGATATTAAAACGGCCAAGGGTAAAACGGTCACTGAAGTCACGCCAGAAATTACGGCAGAGTTGCGCCGGCAACGGGTAGGGCAGCGCTTCTCTGAGTCCGCAGAAAATTTTAGCAATTTGGTATACGAGCAATCCGCCAGCTTAAAGCCTGCTGCAGAGCGATTAAAGTTAACCTTGAAAGATTCTGGTTGGATAACCCATGCAGGGCAAGCGCAGGACCCGCTCTTAAACAACCCCAAATTAATCGCGGCATTATTTGCCCCTGAGTCGGTGAAGAACGGACGCAACACACAAGCCATTGAAGTGTCGCCCAATGTTTTGGTGGCGGCCCACGTTACCTTATATGAAGCGCCCACAGCACGTCCCTTAAATGAGGTGGGGCCGCTTATTGCTCAACTGTTGCGTCGTGAAGAAGCGGGTAAGTTGGCGGCCCAGGAGGGCGCTGCCCGATTGGCTGACTTGCAGGCGGGAAAAAATATCAGCCTCAAATGGTCCGCAGTGCGCCGCCTTAATCGTCAGGACGCCGTGGGCGGTTTGCCATCAGGTTTGGTGGCTGATGTCTTTAAGGCCAATGCCAATCATTTACCCGTCTACACAGGCAGTGCTACCGCTAATGGCAGTTATGTCATTGCACAGATCAGCGCTGTGGTGCCCGGAACCATCACCGATGCCGCACGTCGCAAGCAAGCTGAAATAGGTTTGGTTCGTGGGTACGGGGATGAGGTGATGGCCGAATTTTTGGCGGCCTTGCGCACAGAGGGTAGTTTCCGTCTGGTGAATAAGGCTATTTTGGAAAAGCAAAAGCAGAACTAGGCTTACTCGCTGTAACCGGGTACCGTGGTGGAGAATCCCGAGTCCACATGGATGATTTCACCGGTAATGCCCGAAGCCAAATCACTGGCTAAAAACGCCGCCACGTTCCCCACTTCCTCAATGGTGACATTGCGACGCAAAGGGGCTGAGGCTTCTACGTAATTTAAGATTTTGTTGAAATCTCCAATCCCGGCAGCGGCCAACGTTTTGATGGGTCCGGCAGAAATGCCGTTGACACGAATGCCACGGGGGCCTAAGGTTTGTGCCATATAACGGACGCTGGCCTCTAAGCTGGCCTTGGCCAGCCCCATTACGTTATAGTTGGGGACGGAGCGCTCAGCGCCCAGGTAGGAGAGGGTAATCAGCGCGCCATTGCGCCCGGCCATGAGCGGGTATCCGGCCTTAGCTAACGCAGAAAAACTGTAGGAACTGACATCGTGGGCAATGCGAAAGTTTTCTCGAGTCACTGCATCCAAATAATCTCCCGAAAGTGCTTCACGGGGCACATAGGCTATGGAGTGAATAAGGCCATCCAAACCCTCCCAGTCTTGGCCCAACTGACCAAACAAGGCATCAATTTCGCTGTCATTGGCCACATCGCAAGGATATACCCGCGTTACCCCCAATTCTTCAGCCAGCTTCTCTACGCGCGCCCGTACGGCCTCAGCTTGGTAGGTGAGGGCAATATCGGCCCCTTCGCGTTGCATGGCACGAGCAATACCCCAGGCGATCGAGCGATTGCTTAGCAAACCGGTAATCAATATGTTCTTGTTGGCAAGAAATCCCATAGCATCTCCTCTTGGCTTGCTCGGTATGATAAACCATATGGCTAAGAGGCTCATAATTCTGTTGGGGTGCGTGGCCAGCCTGGCTTATGCGGCCACCCCCGAAAAAGTCCTGCATCTCGAGCTTTCCGCCGCTGAAACGGGCTTTGACCCGGTGGCCACGTCTGATCTCAACACTGCCGCCATTGAGCAGCAACTCTTTGAAGCACTGCTGACTTACGATTACTTGGCCCGTCCAGTGCGCTTAATTCCCCGTTTGGCGGCCACCATGCCTGTGGTGACCGACCAGGGTAAAACTTGGGTCTTTACTCTCAAGAAGGGGGCCTACTTTTGTCCCGATCCGGTGTTTAAAGGGCAATTGCGCGAAGCCACGGCGCAGGATGTGGTGTACACCATCATGCGCTTCATGGATCCCAAAAATCGTTCTCCTTATAAGTTTTTGGTGGATGGAAAAATTATCGGCCTAGATGAGCTGGGTGATGAAGCGCGCAAGAGTGGGCGCTTTAATTACGATGCATCTATTGCGGGGCTAGAAGTGCTGGACCGTTACACCCTTAAGATCCGTCTTAAAACCACTGATTACAATTTTTCACACGCCATGGCTCAGCCCATGTATGGGGTAGTGGCGCGTGAAGTGATTGAGGCTTACGCGGGTGACACCGCCTCTCATCCTGTGGGAACTGGGCCCTATCGCCTGGGTCGTTGGATTCGCTCTTCGCTCATAGAACTGGAGAAGAATCCTAATTTCCGCCATGAGCTGTGGGACTTTGGGGCAACACATTCGGGGTCAGACCCCGCTTTGGGGTCAGACCCCAAAATTGCCAATTCTGAGGATGCGCGCGTGATCGCGCAGATGAAAGGGAAGACTATTCCGCAAATTGATCGTATCGATATTCAAGTGATTGAGGAATCGCAATCGGCGTGGTTAAGCTTTGGCAAAGGCGAACTGGATATGATTGGTTTGGCTGGCCAATTTTCTCCCATGGCGCTCACCGGTGATCGTCTCAAACCCGCCTTGGTTCAGCGCGGCATACGCTTGGATCGGTTAATTGATCCTTCCATAGCGTATTATTTTATTAATCAACAAGATCCCGTGTTGGGCGGCATGAGCCGTGAGCGTATCGCGTTACGTCGTGCCATTTTTATGGCACAAAATGATGAAGAAATGATTCGCGTCATTTACAAAGGCCAAGCGTTTCGCAATGCTTACCCCATCCCCGATGGGGTAGAGGGGTCAGACCCCAATTATCGCAGCGTGCTGAATTACAATCCGCGCGAAGCCAACCATCTATTGGATCAAATGGGTTATGCCAAGGGCCCGGACGGCTATCGACGATTGCCTGATGGCAAACCCTTATCTGTGCGCTACACCACAAGCCTGTCTTCGCAAGACCGCGAACTCGATGAGATGATGAAAAAATCATTGGATCGGTTGTCGATTCACTTTGAGAGCGAGAAATTGAAGTTTCCTGAAATCATAAAAGCCGAGCGACAATGCCGTGTGCAAATGCGTCTATCAGGCTGGATTGCCGACTACCCTGATGGCGATAACTTTATGCAGCTCTGGTATGGCCCGCACATCCATGAGAACAACGGTTCTTGCTACCAAGATCCGGTGTGGGATCGCTTGTATGAAAAAACCCTCACCATGCCCGCGTCCTTGCAGCGCGATAAAATTTATCGACAGCTGGCGCGCCTGTTAGAGCTAAACGGCGTCACCAAGGTCAGTACTTCACATATTCGCAATGTGCTGTCGCAGCCTTGGTTGCTGGGCTATAAAGCGCACCCCATTTTACCCTCCGTGTGGTCGTACTTGGATATTGACGATACGCAAAGGCCCAAGCCATGATCGCCTACCTTATGCGGCGCATTTGGCAAATGATCCCCACGCTATTGGGCGTGGTGTTGCTGGTGTTCTTTTTGTTCAACTGGGTGGGCGGTGATCCGGCTTATGTGTTGGCGGGTAAAATGGCGAGCCCTGAAGACATTGCCAACATTCGCCACCAGTTGGGCATTGATCGACCACTTTGGGAACAATTGTGGATCTTTATTCGCCAAATTGTCAGCGGAGATTTTGGGGATAGCTGGTCCACTCATGAACCGGTGTCGCAAATTTTCCGAACCCGCCTCGGACCCTCTATGACTTTGCTGATTCCGCTGATGATTCTAGAAACCGCTGTTGCTGTATTAATAGCGTTATTGGTTTCAGCTTTCCGTGGTTCGCTCTTGGATCGCTCATTGATGGTGGCCAGCACCATGGTGATGTCGATTAGTTTGCTGGTGTACATCATTGTGGGTCAATACGTGTTCGCCTCTGTGTTGGGCTGGTTCCCGGTAAAAGGATGGAGCCAACAGCTAAGCCAAAACCTCACTACCTATGCGGTTTTGCCAGTGTTGTTGGGTCTTTTGGTGAGTGTGGCACCCTCATTGCGCTTATACCGCACATTTATTCTGGATGAAGTGGGTCAAGATTACGTGCGCACCGCACGCGCCAAGGGTGTGTCTGAAATGCGCATTTTATGGGTTCATGTGCTGCGCAACGCAGGTATTCCCATCGTGACCAATCTGTTGATGGGTCTGCCCGCGTTACTGACAGGTGCTTTTTTATTGGAACGTTTTTTTGCCATCCCCGGCATTGGTCGCGAGATTATTTTGGCGGTGGAGCGCAGTGATTTTCCTATAATTAAAGCCGCCACTGTATATGTGGCCATGGCCACCTTGGTGGCCAATCTCTTGGGCGACATGCTGTATCGCGTCCTCGATCCCCGCGTAAACTTGGATTAAACCATGACCACCACGATGCGATCACCTGGATTATGGACCTTGGCTTGGCGGCGCCTATGTCGCGACCGAGTGGGCATAGTGTCTTTGTGGGTGGTGGCGTTTTATTTTGGGGTGGTGTTGATGGCCTTGGGCGGTTGGCTGGCACCCGATTGGACGCGCGAAGTGGGCGTGAATTACGCACCCCCCACATGGTGGATGGGTGCACAAGAGAGTGAGGATGCGCCCGCCGCACCGACCACTGCGCAAGCCAATGTGGTCGCGGACCTGTATGGGTTACAAGACCCATTGGCCAGCGAGTTTGCTGTCATGCAGGCCGCATATCCTAACGAGGTGGGTCTGCCGCCTGAACCACCACGCATGCAGACGCTGCCGCTGGGCGGCGATAAATGGGGGCATGATGTGCTCACCAAGCTCATCAAGGGTAGCCAGACCTCGCTCTTGGTGGGATTTGTGGCGGCCCTAGTGGCCACTGCACTGGGCACCTTGTTTGGTGCAGTGGCGGGTTATTTTGGGCGCTGGGTGGATGATGCGTTTAATTGGCTTTATGGCGTGTTTACCGCCATTCCATACTTGCTGTTGGTGTTTGCCATTGCTGCCGTGTTGCAGCAGCGCGGCGTGGTCACCATCATTCTTATTTTGGGATTAACCGGCTGGACGGGGGTATTTCGTTTGGTACGTGCGGAATATCTTAAACATAAATCCCGTGAATATGTATTGGCAGCGGGCGCCATAGGGGCCTCGAACATGCGGCGCATGTTTGTTCACATCTTGCCCAATGTAAGCCATGTGATTTTGGTGCAGCTGTCTCTTAATGTGGTGGGATTTATTAAGTCAGAAGTTATTTTAAGCTTCTTGGGGTTTGGTGTGCCGGTGGATGTGGTGTCCTGGGGCAGCATGCTCAATGAAGCACAAAACGAGCTTATTTTGGGCAAATGGTGGCAGTTGGCTGCGGCAGGTTTGGCCATGGCGGTGTTGGTGACCGCCTTTAGTATGCTCACCGATGCTCTACGCGACGCTCTCGATCCTAAATTAAAACAATGAACACGCCCAACTCTTCACTGTTGTCCATACGCCATCTGCAGATCGGGTTTAAGCTGCATGGCGAGCCTTTGTTTAGCGCTGTAAGCGGTGTTTCTTTCGAAGTACCGCAGCGCTCCACTGTGGCATTGGTAGGCGAATCAGGCAGCGGTAAATCGGTTACAGCGTTGTCTATTTTGGGGTTGTTGCCCAAAACCATTACGCGCATAGATCCGAAGAGTGAAATTTTATGGCAGGGGCAGAATTTATTGCACGCCACTCAGGCTCAGTTGCGTGCGGTACGTGGTAAAGACATCTCCATTATCTTTCAAGAACCCATGAGCTCGCTTAACCCCGTGTTCACGGTGGGCGATCAATTAATAGAGGGACTGCGCCTTCATTTGGGTTTATCACAACGTCAGGCCAATGCACGTGCTGCTGAATTGTTGCATGAAGTGGGTATTCCCGAACCTGTGCGCCGCATGGGCGCGTACCCCCACCAATTGTCCGGCGGACAGCAACAGCGCGTTATGATCGCCATGGCCATTGGATGCGAACCCAAACTGCTGATCGCCGATGAGCCCACCACAGCGCTAGATGTCACCATTCAGCGGCAGATCCTCGATTTAATAGCGGATTTACAACAACGTCTTCATATGTCGGTATTGTTTATTACCCATGATTTGACCTTGGTTGGCGAAATTGCCGATCAGGTGGTGGTGATGAAATCTGGGTTGGTGCGTGAAACGGGGTTGGTACAAGATCTTTTTCATGCGCCACAAGATGCTTATACCCGTGCCCTACTGGCCTGTCGCCCACCTTTGCATGGACGTCCCCATCGCCTGCGTGTGATTGATGATTTTATCTCTGGGGGTCTGACCCCGGTAGAGGGGGTGGTAGGGGTCAGACCCCATGCGGGGTCAGACCCCATGCGGGGTCTGACCCCACCTGATGACATTTTGCTGGATGTGCGCGACATTAAAAAAGATTTTTGCATCCCCCATGGCCTATGGGGGCATCGCTTGTTCCACGCTGTGAAAGGCGCCACCTTTCAGTTGGCGCGTGGAAAAACCGTAGGAATTGTCGGTGAATCGGGTTCGGGTAAAACCACTCTGGGCTTGCTTCTCATGGGTTTACACGCCGCCAATGGCGGAAGTGCATTGTTTCAGGGTCATGATTTATTAAAACCATTAAGCAGTGATACCTTGGCTATGAAGCGCCGTATTCAAATTGTATTTCAGAACCCTTATGCCTCGCTTAATCCGCGCTTCACTGTAGAGCAGATTTTAATGGAGCCCCTGATGCTGCATGGTATTGGTAAAAATGCAGCCGAACGTGCGGACTTGGTGCGTCAATTGTTGTTACGAGTGGGGCTACCTGTAGAGTCGCTCTATCGCTACCCCCATGAGTTTTCCGGCGGTCAGAGGCAGCGCATTGCCATTGCACGCTGCTTAACGGTAAAACCAGAAATACTGATCTGCGATGAATCGGTGTCGGCACTTGATGTGTCGGTGCAAGCGCAGGTATTGAACCTGCTTAAAGATCTGCAGGATGAGTTTCATATGAGCTACATCTTTATTTCACATGATTTGGCTGTGGTGCGCTATATGTCGGACCAGATACTGGTCATGAGTGAGGGGGAGGTGGTGGAGCAAGGGGATGCGGATACTGTTTTTGATCATCCGCAGCACGCCTACACGCAAAAACTATTGGCGGCCATTCCTAATGGGGTCAAATGGGGTCAGACCCCACTAGGGGTCTGACCCCTATTTGGGTTTATGGTGCTTCTTTTTGCGGGCCGCAGCAGGTGCATCGCCTTGCTGCACAATGAGTGTTTGACCGGGGCTTATTTTATGTCCGGGCTTGAAGTGGTTCCATTGCTCCAGCTGTTCCGTGCTGGCACCGTATTTTTCTGCGAGGGACGCTAAGGTGTCTCCCTTCATCAACTTAACACGCAATACACCAGGGGCTGGAATCTCCGATTCTGGTTTCCCGTTTCCGGCCAAGCTGATATCTGCGCTGGCCTTGGCATCAGGAACCAAAATAGTCCCACCACCGGCAATGTTTTTATTCTTAGAAATGCCGTTGATGCGTTTTAGTTCGTCACTGGACAGACCAAACTGACCGGCCACTTTATCTAAGTGCTCACCACGACGCAATTGGTGGCTTTTCCACGACACTAATTTAACTTGTGGGTCTGCCAGCTGTGCCACAAAAGCATCGGCTGCCGCAGTGGGCACCAAAATGGTTTTTTCTTTATTAAAGTCTAAGCTGATAACTGGGCGGTTAAAGCCAGGGTTGAGCATCAGAAAATCGTCCACGCTCATATTGGCAAATTGCGCCGCAACTTTCATGTCTATTTGTTTGCTGGTGGTGACAGCGGCAAAAAAGGGTTGGTCTTGGATGGGGGCCAACGTTAGGCCATAGCGCCCGGGCTCTAACACGATGGCTTTGGCAGCCATGAGTTTGGGTAAGTAGTAGCGGGTTTCATCGGGCAGACGCAGGCTTAAATAATCTGTGGGGCGATTATGGGCACGGTTGTAGGCAATTTCACGGCGAATTTTTCCTTCCCCGCAGTTGTAACCAGCCAACGCCAGCTCCCATGACCCAAACTCATCGTGCAATTTTTGCAAATAATCTAAGGCACTGTTGGTGGCCGCCACCACATCGCGCCGACCGTCGTACCACCAATCTTGTTTTAAACCATATAAGCGCCCTGTGGAGGGAATGAATTGCCACATGCCCGAAGCTTGGCTGCGGGATAGTGCATGTGGGTTAAAAGCGCTTTCCACGATTGGTAATAATGCAATTTCTGTAGGGATGCCGCGCCGCTGCACTTCTTCCACGATAAAATACAAATAACGACGGCTGCGATCTACCGTGCGTTCTACATAATCAGGACGTGCGGCAAACCACGCAATTTGCGAGGCAATACGTTTGTTGTCATCAAGTGGCTCCAGAGCAAAACCCTCCCGGATACGGTCCCATAAGTCATATGGTACGGCGGGCAATATAGGCTCTGAGGTAACGATAACACTGTTTGCTGGTGCGGCTACAGAGGTATTCACCCCATCAGGGGATGCAGTAGCAGCAGGGCCATGCTCGGCGGTATTGTCTGCGCTGATGCTGGGGGTTGCACACAGAAGGAGGGCTACGGCACACAGGGACTGCAGATAGGTGGTAAAAAAACGCATACAGAGTCGTGTCCCATAACTAAACCCATCGATGGTAACGGGAGTCATCACCCCGGTCAAGGCGGGTGTTATGGGGTTTAGAAGTGATTTTTCCACTGACGCAGGGCGGCGAATACAGCCACGGCATCCGTGGGCAGGGTACCCGAATGGACTGCAACCGCTTGACCGATGTCCGGTTCATGGCAACGCAGAAAAGGGTTGGTGGCCCATTCCAAATCCAGTCGACTGGGCACCGTGGGCAAACCTTGTTGACGGTGTTTGGCAGCTTCGATGGCGCGGCGGCGCAAGATTTCGTTATTAGGCTCTGCGTTTTGTGCGAAGGCAATATTGGAGAGCGTGTATTCATGTGCGCAATAGACGGCGGTATCTCCGGGCAGTTGGGCCAACTTTTGCAGCGAATGCAGCATCTGTTCGGGAGTGCCTTCAAAGAGCCGTCCACAACCGCAGGCAAAGAGCGTGTCTCCACAAAATAACCAAGGTGCACTGTAGTAGGCGATATGCCCTGCAGTATGCCCCGGCACATCCAGAACGGTCATGTTTAAACCCAGCGCGGGCAGGGTGATGGTAGCGGGCTCGCTCACTGGGTTTGAAACGCCCGCAATGGATTCAAAGGCGGGTCCCCAAACCGGTACCGGGGTATCGGCCAATAAACCCGCAACCCCTCCTGCATGGTCCGCATGATGGTGGGTGATGAGAATGGCGGCCAATGTGAGGTGATGGGTTCGTAAAAACGCCAACACAGGCGCTGCGTCACCGGGGTCTACAATGACAGCAGAACGCTTGTCATGCAGGGCCCAGATGTAATTGTCCGCAAAGGCGGGAATGGCGCTAACTGTAATCATAGGTCAAGGGAATTGCTCGTGAAGTGGCGCTTTGATTTACAATTCTGGCATGACTGCCACCTCTTTGCACGATTGGTTACAAACCCCCCTCGGCCGCTATGTGCTGGAGCGGGAGCAAATCATCTTGGATGAAGCCGTGGCGGACGTTTTTGGGTTTAATGCCCTGCAAGCCTCTTTGATTGAAATACACGCTTTGCGTGCCAATCGCATCCCCAACCAAATCACCCTCAGTCCTGAGGGGCCCTGCACGTTACGCGGCTGCCCTGAGGCGTTGCCTGTGGCCACGGCAAGCATTGATCTGGCGGTATTGCCTCATGGGCTGGAGTTTAGCCCCGACCCTTATGCTATTTTGCGTGAGCTGGATCGGGTCATGATGCCCGAAGGGCGCCTCATCATCACCGGATTTAACCCCCACAGTTTATGGGGGTTGCGTCAGAGCTTTTCAGGTAGGGACGCAGGATACCCTTGGTGCGGCCACTTTGTTTCACTGACGCGACTGAAGGATTGGTTGGGTTTATTGGGGTTTGAAGTGAGTGGCGGGCGCCTATGCGCCTATGTACCCCCTTTTACCAGTGAGCGTTGGTTACGTCGCTTTGGGTTTATGGAGAAAGCGGGCGATCGCTGGTGGGGTGTGGGCGGTGGAGTGTATATGCTAGAAGCCATTAAACGTGTGCAAGGTGTGCGCATGATTACCCCACGTTGGCAGCGTGGACGCGCTGAAAAAGTCATGGCCACAGTGGCGGCGCGCCGTACCGGTTACACCAATAATGTGGTTGAGCTTGTGGCGCATCCCCGCTTTAAAGAAGGCACTCACTTATGACCGTTGAGCAGGTCACGATTTATACGGATGGTGCCTGTAAGGGCAACCCAGGTCCTGGGGGGTGGGGCGCGTTACTGAGTTTTCAGGGGCAGAACCGCGAACTCTGTGGTGGCGAAATTCACACCACCAACAACCGTATGGAGCTTACCGCCGTCATAGAAGCCTTGCGCGTGTTAAAGCGCCCTTGTGCCGTAACCTTGCACACCGATTCAAAATATGTACAACAAGGCATTTCTGAATGGGTAAAAAATTGGCAACGCAATGGCTGGAAAACCGCCGACCGAAAACCGGTCAAGAATGCCGATTTGTGGCTGATTTTGGTGGAGGAGGCAGAGCGCCACGAAATTGATTGGCGTTGGGTAAAGGGGCATGCAGGCGACCCCGGCAACGAACGCGCTGATGAATTGGCCAACCAAGGTTTACCAGGAGAACAGTTGTGAGACAAATTGTGTTGGATACGGAAACCACCGGACTAGAGCCCGCCAAAGGACACCGCGTCATTGAAATTGGGCTGGTGGAAGTGGAGAACCGCCGCCGCACCGGCAACCACTTTCATTGTTATTTAAACCCTGGGCGCGATAGTGATCCAGAAGCGTTGCGCAAACACGGATTGACCAGCGAGTTTTTGGCGGATAAACCGGACTTCTCTGCCCAGGCCGAAGGGTTTTTAGAATTCGTGAAAGACGCCGAATTGATTATTCACAATGCGGCTTTTGACATGGGGTTTTTGGACCATGAATTAAAGCGCCTTAAAAAACCCACCCTCACATCGCTCTGCCCGCATATTATTGACACCCTAATGGTGGCGCGCGAATTACATCCGGGCAAGCGCAATACGTTGGATGCGCTGTGCGAGCGCTATGGCATCGATAACTCCAAACGCACCTTTCACGGCGCCTTATTGGATGCGGAATTATTGGGAGATGTGTACCTGGCCATGACGCGTGGTCAGGAAAACTTACTCATGGAAGAGGAAGCGTCCAATCCTCAAGCCACAGGAGAGCGCGTGACGCTCAGTTTGCGCCCAGGAAAATCCTTGAAAATAGTGTATGCCAGCGTGGATGAATTAGACCAGCATATGCAACAGTTGGAGAGCATCGACAAAGCCAGCAAGGGACAATGCTTGTGGAAGCATCAGTAGTTATTTTTTAAGACATTCCAAATACAGCGCGCCATCCAAAGGTGTGCCATTGCGCTGTGATTGCCACAATACCTCGGCCAAGCATTCCAGTAAGTGATGTCGTGCCGCATGCTCATCTTTAAGCTGAATGCAACGCGATTCAAATGCCGCGCGAATGCCCTGTGGTTGATCAATAGAAATCTGTTCTTCGATGGCCAGATGTAAGCCCAAATGCAAGAATGGGTTGGTTTCACCTTGCTCAGGAAACCATTCCCGTTCCCGCGAGCCCTCTGGACCGGAGAGCAATGCGTGATATTCCGGGTGATGGCTGATAATCTCCCAGGCCACGCTTTCTAGTGGTGTCATGAGTGTTTTATCCCGCTGCTTTTGCCACACATCAAAAAAGAACTGACGTGATTCATCCCGGGATGGGTTAAACATGGTGGGCTCCATAAGCGCATAGGTCCATTACCACGCATTGCATACATTTCGGTTTTCGGGCTTGGCAGATATAGCGTCCATGCAGAATAAGCCAATGGTGTGCGTCGTGCCTAAATTCCTTAGGCACCACTTTGAGTAATTTTAATTCAACATCCAACGGTGTCTTGCCAGGCGCCAAACCTGTTCGGTTAGCCACCCTAAAAATATGCGTGTCCACGGCGATGGTGGGAAGACCGAAGGCGGTGTTCAGCACCACGTTGGCGGTTTTACGCCCCACACCGGGGAGCGTTTCCAGTGCTACTCGGGTGCTGGGCACGATGCCCTCGTATTGCGTCACCAGCAGTCGTGCTGTGGCCATGAGGTTTTTGGCTTTGGTGCGGAACAGGCCAATGCGGGCAATGGCCTCACGCAGTCGTGGTTCGCCGAAGGCCAATAGGTGTTCAGGTGTTTTGATGGTTTTAAATAAGGGCGCGGTGGCGAGATTAACGCTTTTATCCGTGGCCTGTGCCGATAAAATAACCGCTACCAATAACTGAAAGGTATTGCGGTATTTTAGTTCGGTGGTGGGCTGTGGGTTGGCTGCGCGCAAACGCTCAAAGAATGCTTGGCGTTGAAGAGGTTTCATAGAAGGGGGGCGGCGGAAACCAAATCAATGCAATCCACAGGGCATGGGGCGATGCACTGTTCACACCCGGTGCATAGCGCTGTGATGACGGTGTGCATGAGTCGCTGCGCCCCTAGAATGGCCTGTTCCGGGCAAGCGGGTACGCAGCGAAAACAACCTATACATTCTGCTTCACGAATAAACGCCACCTGATGGCGGTTGGCTATGGTGTTCAAGCCAGGTCCCGCAAAATAGCGCCAATCAGTTCAGGGCCTTTAAACACCATGCCCGTGTAGAGCTGAATGAGTGAGGCGCCCGCATCCAGCATGGCCCGCGCACGGGCACCAGAATCAATGCCGCCCACACCAATAATGGGTAAGGCACCATCCAATGCGCGGGCTAAGGTGCGCACCACGGTCAACGATTGTTCGTGCAACGGTGCGCCACTTAAGCCGCCGCTCTCTGTGGCCAGTGGATGGCCGGAAATGGGCTGACGGCTCAAGGTGGTATTGGTGGCGATGATGGCGTCCATTCCAAATGTCTGTACGGTATGAGCCAAGGTTTCTATTTGTTGTGCGGTAAGATCAGGGGCAATTTTAATCGCAATCGGTACGCGACGGCCGTGAGCTTGTGTGAGTGCTTCGCGTGCATTACTGATGGTGGATAACAAATGGGCCAACTCATCGCCTTCTTGCAATGCGCGAAGGTTTTGTGTGTTGGGAGAAGAAATGTTGACGGTGATGTAATTGGCGCGTGCATATACGGCACGCAGCGCCAGCACATAATCATCCGCTGCTTTTTCCATGGGTGTGTCGAAATTCTTGCCGATATTAATCCCCAGAATACCAGCATATCGCGTGCGCTCAAGCTGTTGCAGCAACGCCACCACGCCATTATTGTTAAACCCCAGGCGGTTAATTAAACCATCCACTTCGGGTAAGCGAAACACGCGTGGTTTGGGGTTGCCCGGCTGCGCGCGCGGGGTGACGGTTCCCACCTCTACAAAACCCACACCCAATGCGCCTAGGCCGTCTAAAAACTCACCATTTTTATCAGCCCCTGCGGCAATTCCCAATGGGTTTGGAAACGATAAACCCATAATGGTGCGTGGCCGTACAACAGTGGCAACGCCCGGTTGCACCAGGCCGCAGCGCGCGGCTTGCGTAAGGCCGCTGAGGGCCACGGCGTGGGCACGCTCGGCGTCCATTGAAAACAGCAAACGGCGTGCTAAGGCGTACATCATGATGTTTGCTCTGGCTGGGGTTTGGGCAACACGCACCATTGGTGGTCAATGAAACCGTGCATGGGCTGAAATTCAATTTTGTAATTCATTTTTTGGCTGTTCTTAATCCAATAACCCAAATACAACCAGGGTAAACCACGCTCTTTGCAGTGTTCAATTTGCCAGAGAATGTTGTAAATCCCATAACTGGTACCGGGCAGACCGGGCTCGAAAAAGGTATACACGGAAGACAACCCCTCTTTTAGGACATCAATAATACTCACCATGCGCAATACCCCATTTTCACGGAATTCTACCAAATGGGTTTTTACGGGGGATTGCAGTAAAAAATGATGATACTGCTCAAGGCTGTTCTCTTCCAGGTCGGTTTCGCTGTGACGCGACAATTGATAGCGGCAATAGAGTTCGTAATGTTCCGCGACAAATTGCAGGGGTAAAAAATGGGTGGTCAGTTGTTGATGGTGGTGTTGCGCCCGACGTTGTGTGCGGCTGGGTTTAAACTGATCCACGGGTATGCGCACGGGTATGCAGGCACGGCATCGATCACAGTGCGGTCGGTAGGTAAATACGCCGCTGCGCCGAAAACCTGCATCTATTAACGTGCCATACAGCGCGGTGGTAATGAGGTAACCGGGCGTGACCACTTGCGAGCGCGCTTCTCGACCGGGCAGATAGCTGCAGGGGTAGGGGGCCGTGGCATAGAACTGCAATTCACCTAAGGGCAGATCATGAAGACGTGTCATGAGCCGGTTATTCCTTTAAACAAGTGCACATCCACCCATTCTCTTGCAAGCGTGCCCGCGCTGTCTTGGGGCAGCACAATAAAACAGTTGGCCTCACACATGGAACGCAAAATACCCGAACCTTGTGCGCCGGTGCTGCGTACAGTCCATTCCCCTGTGGCGTCTGCACTGGCTACGCCGCGTTGAAATTCTACTCGACCCGGGGGCTTTTTTAACGCTGTGGTGCAGCGCAGACGGACCATAGGAGTAGAGGGGCATGGGCTTGCCCCAGAGAGGGTAAGGAGCGCCTCGCGCACAAACTCATAAAAAGTCACCATGACGGCCACGGGGTTGCCAGGCAGACCGAAGAAGTGACTGGACCCTATTTTTCCATAGGCCAAGGGGCGCCCGGGTTTCATGGCAATTTTCCAGAACAACACTTCCCCCAATTGATTGAGCAAATGTTTAACAAAATCGGCTTCGCCCACCGAGACGCCGCCACTGGAGATAATGACATCCGCTTGTGAGGCGGCGGTGCGAAAGGCGCTCTCAAGAGCGGCGGGGTCGTCTTTTACAATGCCGTAATCCACGCAGTCCACACCCAGCGCGGTGAGCATGCCGTATAGGGTATAGCTGTTGCTGTTGTAAATTTGGCCCTCGTTTAGGGTGTGGCCAGGCTCTACCAATTCATCACCCGTGGAAAAGAAAGCCACGCGCAGGGGGCGGTAGACCCGCGTTTCGGTGAGGCCCAGAGAGGCCATCAAACCCAGTTCGGCAGGACCCACAATAGTGCCACGGGTAAGGGCGGCGCTGCCGCGTTTTAAATCCTCACCCCGCGCACGCACGTTTTGTCCGGCACGCAAGGTGGGCGCAATCCACACTTGGGTATCTTCACAGCGCACCTCTTCTTGCATCACCACCGTATCAGCGCCTATAGGGATGGGTGCGCCGGTCATGATGCGAATGGCTTCGTTAGGCTTTAGCTCATGGGGGTAGGGCGTACCCGCCAAAGCCGTACCGGCCACAGTGAGCGCGGTTTCCGTTTTGGAATGGATGTCTGAAAAACGAATGGCATAACCGTCCATGGCGGAATTGTCATAACCGGGCACATCCTGTGGCGCCAGAATATCTTCCGCTAAAATTCGATTTAGGCTGTCTCGCAGTGGCACAGGCACCGTTTCACGGATGGGCTGCAAAAACTGTGCAATCAGGCGGCGCGCATCGGCCACGGGCAGGGAGTTGGGATCGTAATCATCCACACAGGTGGCAAGAGATAAGGGTGTGTTGAGGTTAACAAAGCATTCGGACGCATCGTCAAAAGACACACGCACCAAGGCGCATTGTGCGGTCCAATCTTGTATTTTATGGCCCCCTTGGTTTAAAAATGTGACCAATGACGCATGTAAGGATTTTTTTATCAAACAAAATACCGGTTGATCGCCATCGGGCGTGGTGGCTATGGCGATATCCGCCTGATGGCTGAATAATGCCTCACGCAGACGTACCACCAAATCAAGCGGCAAATTAGGCGCGTCGCAGGGCACTATGGCCACCAAGGAATGAGGGGCTGCGTGTAAGGCCTGCTCTATACCGGCTAGAGGCCCTGCATATTCCGGCCGGTGATCGGAGAGTACCGACACGCCATAACCTCCATAACGTTCAAGGTTGCGGTTGGCGCTAATCAAAAGCGTGTCCACTTGTGCAGAGAAGCGGGTTATTACCGTTTCAATTAAGGGCTTACCTTGCCAAAGCATTAACCCTTTATCAACACCGCCCATGCGCTCACCCTTGCCCCCGGCCAATATGCATCCTGTAATGGCGTTATTCATTATCCACCGATGTAGGACATTTCAATTTTGTGTAAGCCTTGCGTTTGGGCGGAGCGCAATTCAGAGTAACGATCGCGGCGTGCGCGCCACAACTGGCGCAGGGCGTCTGTGATGGCGTCATCCGTGTAACCAGTGCGCAATAATGTTTTCAGATTAAAACCCTCACTGGCAAACAGGCAGGTGAACAGTTGGCCATCCGTGGAGAGGCGCAACCGAGAGCAATCCTTACAAAAAGGCGCGCTCACAGAAGCGATGAAACCCACTTCACCCGCCTCATCCTGGTGGCCATAACGGCCGGCCACCTCTCCTGCGTATTGCGCAGAAAGAGGTTGCAACGGCCATTCCCGGGCCAGCACTTGGCGCATTTCAGAAGCCGTGACCACATCCTTCAGTTGCCAGCCGTTACTGGCCCCTACGTCCATAAATTCGATAAAGCGTACGATGATTCCTGTGCCACGGAAATGACGTGTCAAGTCCAGTAACGCATGTTCGTTGACACCCCGTTGAATAACAGCATTTACTTTAATGCCTGTGAAGCCCACGCGTTGAGCGGTCTCGATTCCTGTTAATACCTGCGCCACAGAAAAATTGGCATCATTCATGCGTTTGAAGGTGGGGTCATCTAGGGCATCAAGGCTTACGGTGATGCGCGACAACCCGGCGTCTTTTAGGGCTTGCGCTTTCTTGGCCAGTAAACTGCCGTTGGTGGTGAGCGTAAGGTCCAGTTGTGGTATTTGAGCCAGATCTGCTACCAACAACTCAATTTGTCGTCGCAGTAGGGGCTCGCCCCCGGTGAGGCGAATTTTTTGAACACCCAAGGTGCAGGCGATACGGGCCACGCGTGCAATTTCTTCAAAGCTTAATAGATCCGGGCGGGGCAGGAAAGTGTGGTCTTCGCCAAACAGATCACGGGGCATGCAATAGGTACAGCGAAAGTTGCACCGATCCGTGACTGAAATCCGGAGATCCTGCAGCGGACGCGCCAGTTGGTCCGTAAGGGGTGGGTGGGTTGGGTTCATGGTGGTTATGGACTCATTATAGCCTCCCTGCGCGTCGCTGTTTGCGGTAGCATCGGTGAAAAATAGCAGGAGACGTCCATGTTTGGCCTCATGATGCACCGCCCGTTGTTGATTTCATCCTTAATTGAACATGCAGACCAGTATCACGGTGATACCGAAGTGGTCTCTTGCAGCGCCCAGCGCGCCATGACGCGTTCCAGTTGGCGCAACACCCATCGACGCTCCAAACAGCTGGCTCAAGCGCTTATGGAATTGGGGGTGGGTGCCGGTGACCGAGTGGCCACTCTGGGTTGGAACCATTGTCAGCATTTAGAAGCCTATTACGCTATTTCTGGAATGGGGGCCATTTGCCACACCATTAACCCACGGCTTTTCCCGGAACAAATCGCCGGCATTATCCAACATGCTGAGGACAGCGTGCTGTTTGTGGACGCCTTGTTCCTGCCTTTGGTAGAAGCCTTGAAGCCGGTATTGGGGAGCGTGGCGCACATTATTGTGATGGATGAAAGCGCTGCGCCATGGCTCGCCTTCTCACGGCCGCTCCTCCAGTATGAGGCGCTGTTGGCATCCCAATCCGGTGACTTCAAATGGCCCCAGATGGATGAGGAAACGGCGGCGGCGCTCTGTTATACCTCGGGCACCACCGGTCAGCCCAAGGGCGTGCTGTACAGCCATCGTTCTACGGTATTGCATGCCTGGGCCGTGGCCTTGCCGGATACACTGGGATTATCGGCCACAGACTCGGTGCTGCCGGTGGTGCCGCTGTTCCATGCCAACGCTTGGGGGTTGCCCTATGCGGCGGCCCTGGTGGGGGCTAAATTGGTGCTGCCCGGCCCCCATTTGGATGGCGACAGCCTAACCCGCCTAATGGATGCGGAGGGGGTTACTGTGACGGCGGGGGTGCCCACGGTGTGGCATAGCCTGATGCTGTACTTGCAAACCCATGGGCTGCGTTTAAAGCATTTGCAGCGCTTGGGCGTGGGTGGGGCGGCCTGCCCACCCCACATCACTCGCTATTTTGAAACCGAGCAAAATGTGCGGGTATTGCCCGGTTGGGGCATGACCGAAACCAGCCCAGTGGCCGCCATCAATCAGCCCAAAGCGGCGCAGGCCGAGCTGACGGGTGAAGATCGCCTACTGCACCTAAACCGTTCCGGGCGACCCTTATTTGGGATTGAGATGCGCATTGTGGACGAGGTGGGCGCGCCACTCCCCCACGATGGGCAGACCTTTGGGCATTTGCAGGTAAAAGGCCCTTGGGTGTGCAGCAGTTATTACCGTGAAAGCGAAAGTCCGCTGGTGGACGGCTGGTTTCCCACGGGGGATGTGGCGCTCATCGATCCACAAGGCTTTATGCAAATTACCGACCGGGCCAAGGACATGATTAAAAGTGGAGGAGAGTGGATCAGCTCCATGGCCTTGGAGCAAGCCGCAGGCAGTCACCCGGACGTGCTGGAAGCCGCTGTGGTGGCAGCGCTTCATCCCCAATGGGGCGAGCGTCCATTATTATTGGTGGTCTTGAAACCCGGGGCCCAGGTAAGCGCTGAGATATTGCGGGAGCATTTGGCCACCCGGGTGGCCAAATGGTGGTTGCCCGACGACATCTTGTTTCAAGACAGCCTGCCCCATACCGCCACCGGCAAGTTGCAAAAAACCACTTTGCGGGAGGCTTGGCAGCATCATTTAACCCAAGCTTTAAAAACTGACCCCTAAACACCTAAGAGGTCTATAATCCGCCCTTCAGTTTGCCAGGAGTTGCCATGAAATTCCGTTTTCCAGTGGTCATTATTGACGAAGATTTTCGCTCAGAGAACACCAGTGGGTTGGGTGTACGCGCTCTGGCCGAGGCCTTGGAAAAAGAGGGGCTGGAAGTGTTGGGGGTAACAAGCTTTGGCGATATGACCTCCTTCGCTCAGCAACAAAGCCGCGCCTCCTGTTTTATTCTCTCTATTGATGACGAAGAATTTGGCGCGGGCTCCCCTGAAGAAATGGAATCGGCGCTGATCCACCTGCGCGCCTTTGTGCAAGAAATCCGCTGGCGTAATTCGGACATCCCTATTTTTCTGTATGGTGAAACGCGCACCTCACGTCACATTCCCAATGATGTGTTAAAAGAGTTGCATGGTTTCATTCATATGTTTGAAGACACCCCTGAATTTGTGGCGCGCCATATTGCCCGTGAAGCACGGGTGTATTTGGATTCATTGGCGCCGCCGTTTTTCCGCGCACTGACCCATTACGCCTCCGATGGTTCGTACTCCTGGCATTGTCCGGGTCACTCCGGGGGGGTGGCGTTTTTAAAAAGCCCGGTGGGGCAAATGTTTCATCAGTTCTTTGGTGAAAACATGTTGCGTGCTGATGTGTGCAATGCGGTGGATGAGCTGGGGCAACTGCTGGATCATACCGGCCCCATCGCAGCCTCCGAGCGCAATGCGGCGCGTATTTTTAATGCGGACCATTTGTTTTTTGTCACCAACGGCACGTCTACGTCGAATAAGATTGTCTGGCATTCCACCGTAGCCCCGGGGGATGTGGTGATAGTGGATCGCAACTGTCATAAGTCGGTGCTGCACGCCATTATTATGACCGGCGCCATTCCGGTATTTATGATGCCCACGCGCAACCATTTCGGCATTATTGGCCCCATTCCATTAAGCGAGTTTCAACCCGAAACCATTCGCCGTAAAATTGCCGCCAATCCGTTTGCCTGCACCAGCAAAGAGCCTCCGCGCGTGCTGACCATTACGCAAAGTACTTATGATGGCATTATCTATAATGTAGAAACCATCAAAGGTCTTTTGGATGGCGAGGTGGACACGCTGCATTTCGATGAAGCGTGGTTGCCCCATGCCACCTTCAATGATTTTTACAAGGACATGCACGCCATTGGCCGCGATCGCGAGCCGTGCGAGAAATCCATGGTGATGTCCACACAATCCACCCATAAATTATTAGCCGGTTTAAGCCAAGCGTCGCAAATTTTAATTCAAGACAGCAAGACCCGTAAGCTGGACCGCGATTGCTTTAATGAAGCGTATTTGATGCATACCTCCACCAGCCCGCAATACTCCATTATCGCATCCTGCGATGTGGCGGCCGCCATGATGGAGGCCCCGGGGGGTACTGCCTTGGTGGAAGAATCCATTAATGAAGCCCTGGATTTTCGTCGTGCCATGCGCAAGGTGGACGCCGAATGGGGTGATGATTGGTGGTTTAAAGTATGGGGCCCTGAGTATTTGGCAGAAGAGGGCATCGGCAGTCGCGAAGATTGGATGCTGAAACCCAATGAGCATTGGCATGGTTTTGGGGATTTGGCTCCCGGCTTTAATATGCTGGACCCCATCAAGGCCACGGTGATTACCCCGGGCCTAGCCGTGGATGGCGATTTTCATGACATGGGCATTCCCGCTGCAGTGGTCACCAAGTATTTGGCCGAACATGGTGTGGTGGTAGAGAAAACGGGTCTCTATTCTTTCTTCATCATGTTTACCATCGGGATTACCAAGGGTCGTTGGAATACCTTGGTCACGGAGTTGCAGCAGTTCAAGGACCATTACGATAAAAACTTACCGCTCTGGCGCGTTTTGCCCGAGTTCTCGGCCAAGCATCCGCGCTATGAAAACTGGAGCTTGAAGCAACTGTGCGAGAAAATTCACGAGGTGTACCGTGCCAACGATGTGGCGCGCCTCACCACCGAAATGTATTTGTCGGATATGGTGCCGGCCATGAAGCCTGCCGATGCCTTTGCGCGCATGGCGCATCGCGAAGTGGAGCGTGTGGAGATTGATGATCTGGAAGGGCGTACCACAGCGGTATTGTTAACCCCCTACCCACCGGGTATTCCTCTGCTTATCCCGGGTGAGCGTTTTAATGCCACCATTGTGCGTTATCTCAAGTTTGCCCGCTCCTTTAACGAGCAGTTTCCAGGCTTTGAAACTGATATTCATGGCCTGTCTAAAATGGGTGTTAATGGATCCACGCGTTTTTACGTGGATTGCGTTAGGACTGAATAGCCATTAGAATTGACTGTTTTTAGCAGGCGCGTAGCTCAGCTGGTTAGAGCACCACCTTGACATGGTGGGGGTCGTTGGTTCGAGTCCAATCGCGCCTACCAACATTAGAGTCAACAAAATTCCGTGATTACAATCCGACTGCCCGATGGTTCAGAGCGTTCGTTTCCCGCCCCATTAACGGTGGGTGACATTGCCGCCAGCATTGGCGCAGGCTTGGCCCGCGCAGCCTTGGCAGGCAAGATTAATGGCGTGTTGGTGGATACCTCCACAACCGTCACGGAAAATGCGGAAGTGGCTATTGTCACTGAGCGTGACCCAGAAGGCGTGGACATTTTGCGCCATTCCAGCGCGCATTTATTGGCCCATGCCGTGAAAGAATTATTCCCCGACGCGCAAGTCACCATCGGTCCTGTCATTGAAGACGGCTTCTATTACGACTTCGCCTATAAACGCGCCTTTACGCCAGATGATTTAACCGTTATTGAAAAACGCATGACGGAAATTGCCAAGCGCGATTTGCCTGTTAAGCGAGAAGTGATGGCGCGTGATGCGGCGGTGGAATATTTTAAAGGCATTGGCGAAGCGTACAAGGCTGAAATTATTGCCAGCATTCCATCGGAGCAAGATATTTCTTTGTACCGCCAAGACAACTTTGTGGATTTATGCCGCGGCCCTCATGTACCAAGTACCGCGAAACTTAAAGTATTTAAGTTAATGCGTGTGGCTGGCGCCTATTGGCGTGGCAACTCGAATAATGAAATGCTCACGCGCGTATACGGCACCGCTTGGGCGAAGAAAGAAGACCAAGAGGCGTATCTGACGCGCCTGGAAGAAGCAGAAAAACGCGATCACCGCCGACTGGCCAAGCAACTGGATTTATTTCACTTGCAAGATGAAGCGCCGGGAATGATTTTTTGGCATCCCAAGGGTTGGGCTTTGTGGCAGGTGATTGAACAATACATGCGCCAAGTGTATCGCCAAAGTGGTTATCAAGAAGTGCGCTGCCCACAAATTTTAGACCGCGCTCTTTGGGAAAAATCAGGTCACTGGGCCAACTTCTCAAAGAACATGTTCACCACCGAGTCCGAGTCGCGCGACTTTGCCATTAAGCCCATGAACTGCCCTGGGCATGTGCAGATTTTTAACCAAGGCATTCGCAGCTACCGTGAGTTGCCCGTGCGTTATGGCGAATTTGGTTCTTGTCATCGCAATGAACCCTCCGGTGCCTTGCATGGTGTGATGCGGGTGCGTGCTTTTACCCAAGACGATGGCCACGTGTTTTGCACCGAAGACCAAATTCAGTCTGAGGTGGCCGACTTTATTACCTTGCTGCGCGAGGTGTATGCCGATTTTGGCTTTACGGATATTTTGTACAAATTTGCCACGCGCCCTGAGCAACGGGTGGGATCGGACGACATTTGGGACAAATCAGAGGGCGCGCTGCGCTTAGCCCTTGAGAAGAGCGGTGTCCCCTTTGAGGTATTGCCTGGGGAAGGAGCCTTTTACGGCCCCAAGATTGAATTTCACCTGCGTGACAGCATTGGCCGAACCTGGCAATGCGGCACTATTCAGGCGGATTTTTCTATGCCAGGTCGCCTGGAGGCCGGTTATGTGGCCGAAGACAACAGTCGACAAGTGCCGGTGATGCTGCATCGGGCCATTTTGGGCTCTTTAGAGCGCTTTATTGGTATTTTGATCGAACATTACGCCGGAGCACTGCCTCTTTGGCTGTCTCCGGTGCAAGTGGTGGTGATGAATATCTCCGATGCCCAGGCCAAAACTGTGGTTTCTGTGACAAAAACCCTGAAAGATCAAGGCTTCCGGGTGCAGTCTGACTTGCGAAACGAGAAAATAACCTATAAAATACGAGAACATAGTCTTCAAAAGTTGCCTTATCAGCTCATTATTGGTGATAAGGAAGCAGTGACGGCTACAGTGGCAGTCAGAAGTCGCAGCGGCGAGGACCTGGGGCAAATGTCCCCAGAAGCGTTTATAGCCCGCCTCAATGCTGAATGTAATGCCCGTTCGGGCATTACAGAATAACGGCGACGAGATGAAGCCTGGCGCCCTTAAGGGTGCAGTGGGCGTTCATCTTATTTTTTTAATGTTACGGAGGTTGTTGCTATCGCTCAGTCGAAAGAAGTTCGGATTAACGGTGAAATTAATGCACCAGAAATACGTTTGGTGGGAATTGAAGGCGAGCCTTTAGGCATCGTCAAACTACCCGAGGCCTTGCGCCTGGCAGAAGAAGCGCAGATTGATTTGGTAGAAATCGCGCCCATGGCCGAGCCACCGGTATGCCGCCTAATGGATTTTGGTAAGTTTAAATACCGCGAGAGCAAGCGACAACACGAAGCCAAGGTTAAGCAGAAGCAGATTCAGGTTAAGGAAATAAAATTCCGCCCGGGTACCGATGAAGGCGATTACGCCATCAAAGTCCGCAATCTGATTAAGTTTTTAGAAGAGGGTGACAAAACCAAAGTCACCCTGCGTTTTAGAGGCCGAGAAATGACCCACCAAGAGTTGGGTTACAACTTGCTAAAACGCGTTGAAGCGGACTTACTGCCCCATGGTGTGGTGGAACAGTTCCCCAAGATGGAAGGACGTCAGATGGTGATGGTGCTGGCGCCCAAGAAAAAAGAATTGGTGAAAGAGGTGAAGCCTGCCAAACCCAAAGCTGAAAAGATTGATGTACCAGCAGCACCCAGCAGCATCGTAGTTCAGTAGCACGCAGTACCACAAGGCGTGTTCGGGTAAACAAGTGTTGAGCTTTTTCAACCACCCGACGCGGTTTAAAATAAAGGAGCAATCATGCCCAAAATGAAGACCAAGAGCGGAGCAGCCAAGCGCTTTAAAGTGCGCGGCAGCGGCAGTGTAAAACGCTCTATGGCGTTTAAGCGCCACATCCTCACCAAGAAGACCACCAAGAACAAGCGTCAATTGCGTGGGACTACCGAAATTCACTCAACCAATATGGCCTCTGTTAAAGCCATGTTGCCTTACGCATAAGGAGACCGGACCATGCCAAGAGTTAAACGCGGGGTTACGGCCCATGCCCGTCACAAAAAGATTCTTGTACAAGCCAAGGGTTACCGCGGCCGTCGCAAGAATGTTTATCGTATAGCCAAAGAAGCGGTGATGAAGGCGGGGCAATACGCCTACCGCGATCGTCGTCGTCGTAAGCGCGATTTCCGCGTGCTGTGGATTGCGCGCATTAATGCAGCAGCCCGTCAGTGCGGAATGACCTACAGCGTCTTCATGAACGGTCTTAAGAAGGCTGACATTCAGGTGGACCGTAAGGTGTTGGCCGATATTGCTGTTTTTGACAAACCTGCGTTTGTTAAAATGGTGGATTCAGCCCGCGCTTCTTTAGCTGTTTGACCCAACAATAACCCTCCCTTCGGGGAGGGTTCAATAGGGCGATGCAAGATCTCCAATCCATTCTTGATGAAGCTCTGACCTCGCTGTCGTCCATCGACAACGCGGCCCTGCTGGAAGATGCCAAGGCGCGTTACCTTGGTAAGGCCGGTCTTCTCACCGAACGTCTGAAGGCTTTAGGCAAGTTGCCTGCAGACCAACGTCCCGCTGCGGGCGCTGAGATCAACCGGGTAAAAGTTGCGGTGGAAGCCGCACTACAAAATCAACGTGATGCGCTGGCGCAGCGTCAGCTGACACAACAACTGGCCTCACAATCGCTTGATGTGTCATTACCGGGACGTGGTTTATCTCCCGGTGGGCTGCATCCTGTCACGCGAACGCTAGAGCGTATACAGCAACTGTTCCATTCTCTGGGTTTTGATGTGGCCGATGGGCCTGAAATTGAAACCGATGCTTATAATTTCACCGCGCTCAATATTCCCGAAAACCATCCGGCACGCGCCATGCATGACACATTTTATCTGGATCCGCGACATGTGTTGCGTACCCATACCTCACCCATGCAGGTGCGCTATCTAGAAAGCCGCAAGCCTCCGGTAAAGGTCATTGTGCCCGGTCGCGTGTATCGCTGCGATTCCGACATGACACACACCCCCATGTTTCATCAAGTGGAAGGGCTGTGGGTAGATGAGACCGTCACTTTTAGTGGGTTAAAGGGCATCCTCACCGATTTTATGCGCCGCTTCTTCGAGCAAGAGGATTTAAAAGCGCGTTTTCGTCCTTCATTTTTTCCGTTTACAGAGCCTTCTGCCGAAATGGATATTGGTTGCGTCATCTGCCAAGGCGAAGGGTGTCGCGTATGCAGTCACACCGGATGGTTGGAAGTGTTGGGGGCCGGCATGGTGCATCCCAATGTATTAAACCCCTTGGGTATTGATAGCGAGCGCTACATTGGTTTCGCCTTTGGTTTGGGCGTAGAACGCTTGGCCATGCTGCGTTATGGCGTGAATGATTTGCGCTTGTTCTTTGATAATGATTTGCGTTTCACCCGACAATTTAGATAACCCCCATGAAATTTTCTGAATCCTGGCTGCGCAGCCGAGTAAACCCCCCGCTGAGCTCTGATGCTCTGGCGCATGCGCTGACCATGGCAGGCCTTGAGGTGGAAGCGCGCGAAGCGGTGGCACCACCCTTCACCGGCGTGGTGGTGGGGCAGGTGCTCTCTGCAGAAAAACATCCCCAGGCTGATCGCCTAAAACTGTTAAGCGTGGACGTGGGGCAGGGTGCTCCACTGGCTATTGTGTGTGGCGCCGGCAACGTGGTGGTGGGCATGAAAGCCCCGTGCGCTGTGGTGGGTGCCCAATTGCCTGGCGGACTTGAAATTAAAGCCGCCAAAGTACGCGGCGTGGAATCCTTTGGCATGATGTGCTCTGAAAAGGAATTGGGCCTGACTGCGGACAGCGAAGGCTTGTTGGTACTGACCAGTAACGCCATTGTGGGTTCAAATATTCGAGATCATCTCAATCTAGATGATCAACTGTTTACCTTAAAGCTAACCCCCAACCGTGCCGATTGTTTAAGCGTGACCGGTGTGGCGCGTGAAGTGGCCGCCATCACGGCGTCCCCCTTACAGCCCTTGGTGATTGTGCCTGCAACGGTGTCCTTTAATACCGCGCGCGCAGTGACGGTAGATAGCCCGCTGGACTGTCCCCGTTACTTGGGGCGCTCGCTCAAACTAAGCAATACAAAAGCCCCAACGCCGGATTGGATGGCGCAGCGGCTTACGCGCAGTGGCATGCGCCCGCGCAATGCGGTGGTGGATGTGACGAATTATGTGTTGCTCGAATTGGGTCAACCGCTCCATGCTTTCGACGAAGAGCGGCTGCAGGGCGCCATTTGCGTGCGCCATGCTTTGGCCAAAGAACCTTTATTGTTGCTAAATGAGCAATCCGTAATCCTAGACGAGCATACATTGGTCATCGCCGACCACAGCGGCGCCATTGCCTTAGCCGGTGTAATGGGTGGGCACTCCACTGCGGTGAATGATGAAACGCAGAATGTGTTTCTAGAAAGCGCTTTTTTCACACCTGCGGCCATCGCCGGACGTGCCAGGGCCTACACCCTAAGTTCTGATTCTGCCCATCGCTTCGAGCGGGGCGTGGATTTTAACGGTACTGAACAAGCGCTTGAACGCGCCACCTCTTTGTTGCTGGACATTTGTGGGGGCACGGCGGGCTCTATTGTGGAAGTGCGTGGCACCTTACCCACTCGTGATGCGGTTTTGGTACGCCCTGATCGTGTGCGCCGAGTGCTGGGAATTGAGTTAACCGATGCTCGCATGGCGGAATTGTTGACCTGCTTAGAATTAACCATCAAAGCCGTGCCCCATGGTTTTGAGGTGATTGCGCCCAGCCATCGTTTTGATTTGGCTATTGAGGCCGATTTTATTGAAGAGATTGCCCGTTTATACGGTTACGACAACATCCCCGCCACGCCTCCCATAGCGCCGCTGTCTTTGCTGCCGGTAGGCGAATCCCGGCGCTCGGAGTTTGATATTGCCCGAGTCATGGTAAACCGCGATTACCAGGAGGTGATTACTTATAGCTTCGTCGATGAGGCCGGTGAAAAAGTGCTTTCCGCACAACCATCGGACGTGGTATTGCTCAACCCCATCTCCAGCGAATTATCCGTTATGCGCTCCACCTTAGCGGTAGGGTTGATCAACACCCTCTTGTTTAACCTCAGTCGCAAGCAAGAACGCGTTCGCATTTTTGAATTGGGCCGCTGCTTCTATCGAGAGGAGCAAGGTTATGGGCAGCGCAAAATGTTGGGCGGTCTTATATCCGGTACTCGCCATGCCGAACAATGGGGTCAGACCCCAGTGTGTGCGGATTACTTTGATATGAAGGCGGATGTGGAAGCCTTGTTGTTGGGCGTGTCGGCGCAATTTAGTGCCGCCCCTCATCCCGCACTACACCCCGGCCGCTCGGCTGAAATCACCCTGGCCGGAAAAAAGGTGGGCTGGTTGGGCGAACTGCACCCTGCTTTGGTGGCGCATTATGGTTTTGTTCAGGCGCCACAATTGTTTGAGATGCATCTTGATCCCCTCTTGCAATCCAGCGTGCCTCATTATCAGGAAACCTCCCGCTTCCAACCCATTCGACGGGATTTGGCCGTGGTGGTGGATGAAAGCTTGCCCGTCGCAACGCTTCTAACGGCCCTTAAAGAGGCGCAGGTGGGCGGCGTTTCAGAATTGACCTTATTCGATTTATACCGTGGCAGCAACCTGCCACAAGGCAAAAAAAGTGTTGCATTTCGTGTAGTTATAGAAGATACTGAAAAAACTTTGAATGATTCAGAAATTGAATCTACGATCAATGTGCTGCTGACAATTCTAAAAACCCGGTTCAACGCCGAGTTGCGATAAAGGGGTTTCAATGACTTTAACCAAAGCCAAACTCTCCGACCTCTTGTTTGAAAAAGTCGGTCTCAATAAACGTGAAGCCAAAGATTTGGTGGACACTTTCTTTGAGGAAATACGAACTGCATTAGCGCTAGGCGACAGCGTAAAACTGTCGGGCTTTGGCAATTTTCAATTGCGCGCCAAACCCCAGCGACCAGGGCGAAACCCAAAAACCGGTGAGGAAATACCGATTTCCGCCCGTCGAGTGGTGACTTTTCATGCCAGTCAAAAACTTAAAAGTTTGGTAGAGAGCCGCAGTGGAGATATCAGCTCTAGCTGAATGCGCTTTGCCACCCATACCGCCTAAGCGGTATTTCACCATTGGTGAAGTAGGAAAACTCTGTGCTGTAAAACCCCATGTATTGCGTTATTGGGAACAGGAATTCACCCAGCTCAAGCCGGTTAAACGCCGTGGCAACCGCCGTTACTATCAACCCCACGAAGTCCTATTAATTCGCCGCATCCGCGACTTACTCTACGACCGTGGCTTCACCATCAATGGGGCGCGACATGTTCTCTCAGCCCCAGAAGAGCGCGCCGCTATCCGAGAGCTGACCGAGCAGATTACACACCCCACACCCGCGCTTCCAGTTGGCCTTAAGGGCAAATTGCAGGGCATTATCGAGCTCTTATCCCCCTAGGGCTGGAACAGTTAGGCACTTAACGCTATAATCAATAGCTCGGGGCGTAGCGCAGCCTGGTAGCGTACTTGCATGGGGTGCAAGTGGTCGGAGGTTCGAATCCTCTCGCCCCGACCAGTTTTTAGGAGTTTTTAGGGGTCAGACCCCTGGGGGGGTCTGACCCCTATTTCACAATTTCAGTGCATTCGCAATAATCCCACTCAGTTCCTTCTCTGTAAGGGCTCCTAGCTTTTCAGCCACCAAATCACCCTGTGCCGAAAAAACGGCCGTGAAAGGTATGCCTTGCGTGGTATTGCCGTACGGGGCTGTCAACATCAGCGTTTGGTCGTTGCCCACCCATTGTGGGTAATGCATGGGACGCTTTTTTAACCAGGTTTGCATATTTTCTGCTTCATCAATGCCAATCCCCACAAACTGTACCCCTTTGGGGGCCCATTCCTTTTGTAGGGCATCCAACATGGGCATTTCATCTTTACATGGCCCGCACCATGTGGCCCAAAAATTTAGGACCAACACATGGCCCGACCATTGCGCTAGGGTTTGCGGTTGTTGCGCTAAGTCTGGTAAGGCAATGGACAGCAGGGGATGCGCGGCGTGGGCCTGTGGGGTGCTCTGGGGGACTTGTTTTTCCCAAAACCGCAGGCTGGGTGTAGAAACAACGCTCTGCACCAACAAGGCTATCAGGGCGGTCAGGACCAATAAGCGCAGGACGCTCTGTTTTGAAGGCAAGACGGGCTCCGCAGGGGGATAAAAACCACAGTATAGCGGGGGTTGGCCATGTTAAAATGAATGGCCGGATTTTGTTTCTGTCGGATCGATCCTGATAGAGTATGAATCCCACATAACACTAAAGCGACTCGCACCTCCTACAAGGGGATTATCGTATGGCCATCGAAGTTAAGGTACCGGATATAGGTGACTTCACCAATATCCCCGTAATCGAAATACTGGTTAAGGTGGGCGATACCGTTCGCGCAGAAGATGCGCTGGTGACGCTTGAATCCGACAAAGCCACCATGGAAGTGCCCGCACCTTCTGCCGGGGTGGTGAAAGAATTAAAAGTGAAATTGGGCGACAAGGTGTCGGAAGGCTCCATTATTTTGATATTGGAAGCCCATACTGAGGCCGCCAAGCCCGCTACTGCTGCAGTGGCCGCAAGCCCGGCAACTCATTTTGCCCCAGCGGCAAGCGCATCCACTGCGCCGCCAATTGCCCCCGCTGCGCTGACAACAGCGCAATTGGACGCGGCCGAAACAGCGGTCCCCAATCAACCGGGACGCGCGGCCATTAACCCCACCAACCCACCTACCGCACCGGTGGACCAAGAATCCTTTGTTTTGGCCCATGCCAGCCCCGTTATTCGACAGTTTGCGCGCGAGCTGGGTGTGGATTTAAGCAAGGTGAAGGGCAGTGCGCCCAAGGGCCGCATTCTGCGCGAAGATGTACAGGCTTTTGTGAAATCTGTACTGCAAAGTGCGGCTTCAGCGCCGGGAGGGGCCGCTGCAGGAATTGGTTTGGGCCTGCTGCCTTGGCCGCAGGTAGACTTTGCCAAATACGGCCCCATTGAAGCGCTGCCGCTGAGTCGCATTAAGAAAATGTCGGGCGCTAATTTACATCGCAACTGGGTAATGATCCCCCACGTCACCAACAATGATGATGCGGATATTACCGAGCTGGAATCATTTCGCTTACAACTCAATCAAGAAAACGCCAAGTCCGGCGTGAAGGTCACGTTATTGGCCTTCTTGATTAAAGCGGTCTGCAACGCACTTAAAAAATTCCCCGAGCTTAATGCTTCTCTCGATGGTGACAATTTAATCTTAAAGCGTTATTACAACATTGGCTTTGCAGCGGACACCCCCAATGGGTTGGTGGTGCCGGTGATTAAGGATGCTGATAAGAAAGGGGTGATGCAAATTGCGGCTGAAGCCTCTGCTTTTGCTGCGAAAGCGCGCGATGGCAAATTGGGGCCTGCTGATATGACAGGCGGCACATTTTCTATTTCAAGCCTGGGAGGCATTGGCGGCACCTATTTCACGCCCATTATTAACGCCCCTGAAGTGGCTATTTTGGGCGTCTGCCGCTCCACTATTCGACCGGTATGGCGAGACAACGCCTTTGTGCCACGTTTGGTGGCGCCGCTCTCCCTTTCCTACGACCATCGCGTGATTGATGGCGCCTCAGCGGCGCGCTTCAACACTTACTTGGTGGGCCTTTTGGCGGATATGCGCCGCGCAACCCTTTAAGGATTATGGCCATGTCCGACAATCTTTTGCTTGAATGTGACGTGCTGGTGTTGGGTGCCGGTCCGGGTGGTTATTCAGCGGCGTTTCGTGCAGCCGATTTGGGCATGAAAGTCATCTTGGTGGAACGCTATCCCACCTTAGGTGGTGTGTGTCTAAATGTGGGCTGCATTCCTTCTAAAGCATTGCTGCATGTGGCGGGGGTAACAGAAGAAGCGCAAGCATTAGCCGCTCATGGCGTAAGTTTTAGTGCCCCCCAAATTGATTTAGACAAACTGCGGGGGTGGAAAACCCAGGTGGTCAGCAAGCTCACCGGCGGCTTGGCCATGATGGCCAAGGGTCGAAAAGTGACTGTAGTGCAGGGCAGCGGTCGTTTTATCGACCCCCATCACATGGAGGTGACGTTGCCTGATGGAAAAAATCAAGCCATTCAATTTGCCAAAGCTATTATTGCCGCGGGCTCGCAAGCGGTGAAGCTGCCGTTTATGCCTGATGATCCGCGCGTAGTGGATTCCACGGGCGCATTGGAGTTACCGCAAATGCCTGGGCGCATGTTGGTGATCGGCGGCGGGATTATTGGCCTGGAGATGGCCACAGTCTATTCCACCCTGGGGGCTAAAATTGATGTGGTGGAGATGATGGATGGTCTCATGGCTGGGGCCGATCGTGACTTGGTAAAGGTATGGGAAAAGAAGAACGCTAAGCGCTTTAACAAGGTCATGTTAAAAACCAAAACGGTTGCAGCAGAAGCCCGGCCAGATGGCGTCTACGTTTCCTTTGCTGGCGAACAGGCCCCCGCAGCCCCCGAACGTTATGACTTGGTACTGGTGGCCGTGGGTCGCCGTCCCAATGGACAACATATCAGTGCTGAGCTGGCGGGTGTTGCAGTGGATGAGCGAGGATTTATTGCCGTAGACCGCCAACAGCGCACCAACGTGCCGCACATTTATGCCATCGGCGATATCGTTGGTCAGCCCATGTTGGCCCATAAGGCGGTTCACGAAGGGCATGTAGCCGCTGAAGCAGTGGAAGGCCGGCGCAGATTTATGGATGCTCGCCAAATTCCATCCGTGGCTTACACAGATCCTGAGGTGGCTTGGGCGGGAGTTACGGAAGATGAAGCACGCGCGCAAGGCCTGCGTTATGGCAAGGCCGTGTTTCCTTGGGCGGCATCTGGGCGTGCCATTGCCAACGGTCGGGATGAAGGCTTCACCAAACTACTGTTCGACGAAGAAACGCACCGCGTGATTGGCGGCGGCATCGTGGGAACGCATGCAGGGGACCTTATCAGCGAAATATGTTTGGCCATTGAGATGGGGTGTGAGGCTGGCGATATTGGCAAGACCATTCACCCACACCCCACCTTGGGCGAATCCATTGGTATGGCGGCTGAATTGTATGAGGGTGTGTGCACAGACCTTCCCCCTAAAAAATAAATAATTGAGCGTGTAATGCATATTTTATTAAGCAATGATGATGGTTATTTTTCTCAGGGTTTGACTGTATTGGCCGAGGTGTTGTCGGCGCTTGGAACCGTGACTGTGGTGGCCCCCGATGCTGAGCGCAGCGGTGCCAGTAATTCGTTGACACTGGACCGGCCCTTGATGGTCCGTCGTGCACCCAATGGGTTTTACCGTGTTAATGGCACCCCCACCGACTGCGTGCATATGGCTGTAACAGGCTTATTAGACGTTTCACCAGACATTATTGTTTCAGGCATTAACCATGGGGCCAATATGGGCGATGACACCATTTACTCAGGCACGGTTGCTGCTGCCACCGAAGGTTATCTGTTGGGCATTCCTTCCATTGCCGTGTCTTTGGTAACACGAGACAGCCATCATTTTGAAACCGCTGCTGAGGTTGTGGCCACTTTGGTGCGTCGCATACAGAAAAACCCGCTTAAACAAGCCACCTTATTAAATGTGAACGTGCCTGATGTACCACAGGGCGCATTGAAAGGTATGAAGGTGACCCGTTTGGGGCGTCGCCATAAGGCAGAGCCGGTTATTAAAACCATTAATCCACGTGGCGAAACCGTGTACTGGGTGGGTGCCGCAGGCCCTGCTGCTGATGCAGGCGAGGGCACTGATTTTGGTGCGGTCGCCACAGGCTTTGTCTCTATTACCCCGCTTCAAGTGGATCTTACCCACTACCAACAGTTGGATGTTGTGTCGCATTGGCTGGCTGATTAAAAATGGCTTTAGCACTTTCCGGAACAGGCATGACCTCCGATCGCACGCGCGCGCGCATGGTGGACCATTTGCGCTCCAATGGTATTAAGGATGAGGTGGTGCTTGCCGCCATGGGGACTGTGCATCGCCATGCCTTTGTGGATGAGGCTATTGCCAGCCGCGCCTACGAAGAAACAGCGCTGCCCATTGGTTTTGGCCAAACCATTTCAGCGCCTTATATTGTGGCGCGCATGATTGAATTGCTGCGTCATGGAAAACCCTTGGGAAAGGTTTTAGAAGTGGGTACCGGTTGCGGCTATCAAGCCGCTGTATTGGCACGTGTGGCCAAAGAAGTGTATTCAGTGGAGCGCTTGGGGCAGTTATTAGAAAAAACCCGCGCACGGTTATGGCCCATGCGCATTCAAAATTTACGCCTCAAGCATACGGATGGTGGATTGGGGCTGCCCGAGGCCGCCCCCTTTGACGCCATTGTGGTGGCCGCTGCTGCGCCACAAATTCCCATCGCTTTGCTAGAGCAATTAACTCCTGAAGGACGATTGGTTATCCCGGTTGGGGTCACGCGCCAACAATTGCTGGTGGTAGAACGTGTGGATGGGGCGTGGCGCGAAACCGTCATAGAAGACGTTAAGTTTGTTCCGCTGAAGGAAAGCACGGCATGAATTCATTTTTGCAACGTTTGTTATGGCTCTGCACTATGGTGTTACTGGCCAGTTGTGCCGCCACGCGGCCCGCTCCTATTTCCAATCGCTCTGATCAGACCAAACCCACGGAGACCAAACCTGCTGCAGCCAAGGTAAAGCCGGGCGCGACTGCAGTGCCGCCCAATGAGGCAGCGCCAAAGGCAGCCACGCCACAACCCGAGGCACCTGCAATTCCTACTGAAGAAACCATTCATTGGGTATGGCCTGTGGCCCATCCGCACCCCACCTTGTTCTCCGTATCCGGTAAAGGAGTAGAGCTCTCAGGGGGTAATGGTGAAGCGGTACATGCAGCGGCGGCCGGTGTGGTGACATACGTGGGCGACAGCTTAAAGAGCTACGGCCAAATGGTGGTGATTAAGCACGGACCTAACTACTTAAGTGTCTATGCCAACAACAGTAAAATTTTGGTCAAAGAAGGGCAAGAAGTTATTCGTGGCGAAAAGATTGCTGAGATGGGTTCAGGCGACACCGGTTTGCTGCATTTTGAAATTCGCCATCTGGGAAAGCCGGTGGATCCGCGTACCGTAATGCCGGCATTAAAACCATAAACGACGCTTTTGCGCAGCGGGTCTAAAAGTTTTATAAGATAGCAGTCACTTCACGGATGGCTGGATCTTCTGCTGCGGTCTTAGAGGTAAAGCCCAAAGAACCCATGAGGCGCAGCATGTTGGAATTGGCAGCCAACACCTCACCTTCCATCATTTTAAGACCGCGGTCTTTGGCAATCTGCATCAAATATCCCATCATGGTTTTTCCCAAACGCTGCCCTTGCCAGTTATCGGCAATCACCAAAGCAAATTCACAGGATTCGCCATCTGGGTTGGAGTTGTAACGGGCCACACCAATTTGTTTTTCTTCTTCACCGTGACCGGTTATGGCCACAATAGCCATTTCGCGCTGATAATCCAATTGCGTGAAGCGCGCCAACATGGCTTTCGGTAATTCGCGCAATACATCCATAAAACGGTAATAGCGACTGTCTTCTGACAATGCGCGAACAAAATTTTGTTCCATTACTGCATCTTCTGGGCGAATGGGGCGCAGGATAACTTCGGTTCCGTTAGCTAAGGTGATGGTCTTTACCAAATCTGCAGGGTAGGGATGCACCGCCATATGGCCGTAACGGGTCTTGGGTATAGGGGTATTGGTGAGCGTGATTTGAGCTTCGGTAATCTCAACCGGCTCTGTGGGGGTTAGCAGAACCACCATTTGCACATCTGCCACCTCGGGCATTTCGCAGGCCATTTCTGATAGACGCAGCAATACTGCGACCAACGCATCGTGATCAATGGCGCGAACATCACCGCGTTGAGCCAATAATGGAGCGATTGTACTGCGCTCAATGAGTTCATTGGCCAGAAAGGCGTTTAACGGTGGCAGGGCGTAGGCGATGGCTTTGGGTAGTTCGGCGGCGATGCCTGCAGGGCCTATAAATAAGCAAGGCCCTAGAGCTTGATCGCGAACCATCCCCATCTTAATGACCCGTCGTTCTAGCTGTCGCCCCAGAATAGGTGGTAAGGGAACGCCCGCTCGGTAGGGAATGTGAAAGGTGAAGAATAGCTTTTCTACGTCTCGATCGCCCAACTGCAGTTGCCCGCTTTTTAAAGCCGGAGCAATAACTTCTTTGGCTGTGATGAGTTGTGGTGGTTTTTCATAGGTCACCGGCGGCGGCGTTTGAAACAACATTTGTTGATTGCGGTGATACACGCTGACATAACTGATGGCATCTACCGCCGATTCAGGTGTGCGGAAATTGGGTAATTGGGCGGCTGACATGGTGATGCGCCCTTGTACCACTTGGCGATCACCCATCCAACAACCCATTAAGGGCTTCCCGGTGACCTTGGTCAGTTCCACCATAGCCTCTGCAGTAGCTGTAGGCTGCGCATAGATTTGCGGAGTCAACATGACCAATAAACTGTCCACAGCGGGGTCTGACAGTACCGCCGTCGCCACCTTGCGGTAAGTCTCAGCACCTGCACCGTTGCCCACGTCTAATGGGTTCATTCCCTGCCAACCTGCGGGCATGATTGTATTGAGTGCGGCAATAGTGTTGGCAGATAATTGAGCCAAGGGAATGTGATCATCTGATGCTTGATCCGCGGCCAATGCACCCGGACCTTCACCATTGGAAATAATGGCTAAGCGAGGACCGCTTTTGCGAAAGCGGACCGCGCAGGCACGGGCTGCTGAAAATAATTGCGTCAGCGTGCGTACCCGCACCACCCCAGCCCGACGCAAGGCCGCATCAAAAATAGCATCGCTTTGATCTGCGTTCGCAGCTGAAATTTCTTCTTGCACCAATTGGCCGCCCCGCCGATCGGCTTTCAATACAATCACGGGTTTTACACGAGCCGCTTCGCGCAAAGCACTCATAAATGTACGTGAATTTTCTACGCGCTCTAAGAACACCAAGATGCTGAGCGTCTGGGTATCGGACACTAAAAAATCAACAATCTCAGAAAAGTCGATATCAGCAGAGTTGCCCACAGACACCACTGTAGAGAGCCCAATCTCATTGCCCGAAGCCCAATCCAGAATGCCGCTGGATAGGGCCGTGGATTGTGACACCAGGGCCACGCCGCCCGCTTTCACAAAAGGAGGGGAGAGGCCAATGGCGGGGCGCATAATCCCTAAGCAATTGGGCCCCAAAATACGCACCCCATGACGGCGACCGCGCGCCACCATGTCTGCTTCCAGTTGCGCCCCCTCAAGACCGGCCTCGCTAAAGCCGGTGGAGAGCACAACGACCGCACGATAGCCCAAAGCCCCACATTGGTCGATTAAATCGGGGATTCCTGCGGCGGGAGTGGCCAGCATGACCAAATCTACCGGTTGGCCAATGGCTTCTAGGGTAGGATAGGCCGTGAGTCCTTGAACTTGTTCGTTAGCGAGGTGAACCGGGTAGAGCGTACCGCGAAATCCACTGGCTTTTAGGTTGCTTAACACCTGCCCGCCTACGGAATGCGGATTGTCACTGGCTCCTACAATGGCAATAGATTGCGGGGCAAAGAAAGGCGTCAGATAATGGGGCTTCATAATCTATTCAGTTTGAACCTAAAAAAGACAACGCACCACTGGCAAAATGATCCACACAGCCTTTATTACACATCAAAATTGTTTCAAACATGATATGGGTGAATTCCACCCTGAGGCGCCTGAGCGCCTGGCCGCTATTAATGATCGCTTGATTGCTGCAGGCTTAATGCAATATCTCGATTGTAGGGATGCCCCAGTGGCCAGCCGCAAGCAATTAGAGCGCGTGCATTCAGAACACCATGTGGAACGCATTTTTTCCAGCGCACCTCAACGTGGCATTGTTCACTTAGATCCCGATACGGCCATGAACCCCAACACGCTCTCGGCTGCCCTAGTGGCTGCGGGGGCCGTGGTCATGGCAGTAGATTTGGTGATGCGTGGTCAGACTAAGAATGCATTTTGTGGAGTGCGCCCACCCGGGCACCACGCCGAGCATGATCGGCCCATGGGTTTTTGCTTTTTTAATAACATCGCCGTAGGGGCCGCGCATGCCATGGAGCAGTATGGGTTAGAGCGCATTGCCATCCTAGACTTCGACGTGCATCACGGAAACGGTACTGAAGATATTTTCAAAAACGATGAGCGCGTTTTGTTTTGCTCTACATTTCAGCACCCTTTCTACCCCTATCAAGGGGCCGACACAGTGAGCGACCATATCATTAATATTCCCTTAAGCGCAGGGAGTGGCGGCGCTGAGTTTCGCGAAGCCATTGCTACCCGTTGCCTGCCCGCCTTTGACGCGTTTCAACCGCAACTGGTAATGATCTCTGCGGGTTTTGATGCGCACCGCGAAGACCCTCTTGCGCATTTGCGCTTGGTGGAAGCAGATTATGCTTGGGTAACGGCGGAAATGGTGGCCTTGGCTGAACGCCATTGTGAGGGTCGTATGGTGTCTACCTTGGAGGGCGGATACAACACCGACGCCTTGGGGCGCAGTGTCACAGAACATCTGCGCGTACTGATGGGGCTTTAGGGAATAATCAGGGCGGCCACTACGTGGCGCCCTTCGCTGGCCAATACACTGTAGGTGCGACAGGCAGCCTGCGTGTCCATCACCTCAAGGCCGATACCGGCTTCTACCAAAGGCCGGGTTAGAGCGGGGCGAGGAAAGCGGAAGACAGAGCCGGTACCCAATAGGACTAACTCTGGTTTAAGCACCAATAGCCGCGCAAAATCATCCTCTGTTAACGCTTCAAAATGACTGGCCCAACTGGTCAAAATCTGAGTGGGGCTCACCACCAAACTGGCTTCCACCCGCTCTTTGTTGAGCATGACAAAGCCCGGCCCATGGCCTGTGAGGGCGTAGTCAAAATCGGGGGTGTGATTGATGAGTTTCATAGGGGGCTCCGTTCGGGTAAAATTATACCTTTTGTACGGCACCAAATCTGCATCCTGTGGGTTTTGGGACGTGTTTTTCAAGGATAGGGTGATATGAAGCCAATACAGGTGGGTTTGCTGGGGTTAGGTGTGGTGGGAGGGGGGACTTTTACCATCCTAAACCGCAACCGTGAAGAAATCGCCCGGCGTGCAGGTCGCGAAATTAAAGTGACCATGGCGGCTGTACGAGAATCTGACTTAGAGGCGGCTGTAAAAAAAACCGGCTCTGGCATTACGCTTACCACCAACCCGGCTGACGTTGTGGGCTCGCCCGATGTGGATATTGTGGCCGAACTTATGGGCGGCATTCATCCGGCACGGGAATTGGTGTTGCAAGCCATTGCCAACGGAAAGCATGTGGTCACCGCCAACAAGGCGTTGCTGGCTTTGCATGGCAATGAAATTTTTAAGGCCGCGCACGAGAAGGGTGTAATGGTGGCTTTCGAAGCGGCTGTGGCAGGCGGCATTCCCATTATCAAGGCGCTGCGCGAAGGGTTGACGGCCAATCGAATTGAATGGATAGCCGGAATCATCAATGGCACCAGTAATTTTATCCTGACCAGAATGCGCGATGAAGGCGCTGGTTTTGCGGACGCCCTTAAGGAAGCACAGGCTTTGGGTTATGCAGAATCCGACCCCACCTTTGATATTGAGGGCATTGATGCAGCCCATAAGCTCACCATTATGGCCTCCATTGCCTTTGGTATTCCCATGCAATTTGATCGGGTATACACCGAAGGTATTTCCAAGCTCACGGCACAAGACATTGCCTACGCAGAAGAGTTTGGCTATCGCATTAAGTTGCTGGGTATAACGCGCCGCACGCCCAAAGGCATTGAGCTGCGCGTGCACCCCACGTTGATTCCGGAGAAACGGTTAATCGCAAATGTAGATGGCGTCATGAATGCGGTGTTGGTGAAGGCTGATGCGGCAGGCCAAACCCTCTATTACGGTGCCGGTGCGGGCGCTGAGCCCACCGGGTCTTCCGTGATTGCCGATTTGGTGGATATTACCCGCATGGCCACTTCGGACCCCGGCAACCGCGTACCCCATTTGGCTTTCCAGCCCGATCAGCTGCGCAATGACCCTATTCTGCCGGTAGCGGAGGTGGAAACCTCTTACTACTTGCGCATGCGCGCCCTTGATCGCCCTGGCGTTTTAGCGGATATCACACGCATTTTGGCGGATCTGGGCATCTCCATTGAAGCCATGCTGCAGCGGGAGCCCGTAGCCGGGGAGGAACGCGTGGATGTGATTATGCTGACCCATCGCACGATAGAAAAACAAATTGATCAAGCGATAGTGAAAATTGAGGCGCTGGACAGTATTGCCGGCGCTATTACCCGCATTCGCTTAGAATCGCTCGGTACCTCTTAAAGGATTGTTATGGCCCATTACCAAGGTTTAATTCACCGCTACCACGATCGCTTACCGGTCACGGTCAGTACGCCCATCATTTCTTTAAATGAAGGCAATACGCCCTTGATCGAACTGGTTAATTTACCCAAACAATTGGGTTACGATGGCCGAATTTTGGCTAAGTTTGAAGGGCTGAACCCCACCGGCTCATTTAAAGATCGCGGCATGACCATGGCGGTGACCAAGGCGGTTGAGGCAGGTTCACGCGCCATTATCTGCGCCTCCACGGGCAATACTTCGGCCTCTGCCGCGGCCTACGCCGCACGGGCTGGCATGACCTGTTTTGTACTAATTCCTGAGGGCAAAATTGCCTTAGGTAAATTAGCGCAAGCCATGATGCATGGTTCTGTGGTTATTCAAATTGAAGGAAATTTTGATGATGGCATGCGCTTGGTGCAAGAAATTGCCAGTGAAATGCCTGTGGCCTTGGTGAATTCTGTAAATCCTTACCGGCTACAAGGGCAAAAAACCATTGCTTTTGAAGTGATTGATGCCTTGGGCGATGCTCCTGATTATCATGTGTTGCCAGTGGGCAATGCGGGCAACATCAGCGCTCACTGGATGGGGTATAGCGAGTCCGTGTGTCAACAAACAAAGGCTTGCGGGTTATGCAATGGGCAATGCCCGTATCATGGGGCGGCTAGCGCCACTCATCGGCCGGTTATGTTGGGTTATCAAGCCGCAGGTTCAGCCCCGTTTATGCGCGGCGGTCCAGTGGCAAACCCCGACACCATTGCCACCGCCATCCGCATTGGCAACCCCATGTCTTGGAATTTGGCGTGGGCTGCCGTCAAAGAATCGGGTGGTTGGTTTGATGAATGCACCGATGCTGAAATTTTGGCAGCGCAAAAATTACTGGCGCAATCAGAAGGGATTTTCTGCGAACCCTCATCGGCCACGTCCTTGGCAGGTTTAATAAAGGATCTTGCGCGCGGCAAAATTAAACCCGGCGGCACCATTGTGGCCACGCTGACAGGTCATGGCTTAAAGGATCCCGACACTGCGATTGCACAAAGCGAGGCGCCTTACAAGGTTTCCGCAGACCGTACCGCTATTGGTGCACTTATTCAGCGTTACCTTTAATTTTTTTTTTAGGGGTCAGACCCCATATGGGGTCTGACCCCTGTTTCCATTTACTATTTATCTAAAGAGGACGCATTATGGAAATTGTACGAGTGACCGATGAAAAAGGGTTTGTTATTAACGAAGCACTATTGGTTCGCGCCGAACCCATTCATCGACACCTGCGTCCACAAATACCTGAAAATTATGTAGCCCGTATGAAAGAAGTATTGGCTACGGGTGCTGAAATGGCAGTGGCCATGGAGGGCGATGAATTGTGTGGCGTAGTGACCTTTCGCGTGACCACCAATACCATGACCGGCAAGAAGATCACTAATGAAGACTTGGTGGCCGATCCCAATACCCGCTCTAAAGGCGTAGGCAAGGCGCTGATGGATTTTGTTAAGCAGGAAGGGTTGGCGCGCGGCTGTGTGAGTATTGAGTTGGAGTCGGGCACCGCACGAGAGCAGGCCCATAAGTTCTATTTCCGCGAAGGTTTTACCATTAAGACGTTTGGCTTTAAGCAACCTTTGGTGAAATAAGGTTCATTTTTTTTGGGGTCAGACCCCATGGGGGGTCTGACCCCAAAACTACCCCAAACTACTGTTCGTCGTCCGGTAGGGGCGGGGGATTACCGTCGTAGATCATGTTGCGGCGCCGTTGCAAGAAAGCATCGCGCACAAAACTATAGCGATCTATGGCGGCAGTTTCCATGACATTGCTGGCCACCAAGCGATTGGCTCGCAGGTTAAGGGTTTCAACTCCATAAATCTCGGCTATATGGGTGTTGGTGGTATGCAGGTTGGTATACAGTCCCAAGGGCGTGTCCACAACCTCTCCCCACACATCACGGATCGTGTAAGGCCCCAGTAACGGCACTATCAAATAAGCACTGTTTTCCCAACCCCATACCGCTAAGGTTTGTCCAAAGTCTTCTCGGTGCTTGGGCAGGTCGGCCGCCGTGGCTACGTCTATAAATCCAAGCAGCCCTACGGTGGTGTTTATCACAAAGCGGGCGCCATCTTGGGCTCCTTGCCTGGGTTTTCCTTGTAGAAAATCATTAACAAAAACAACAACATCTGAGATATTGCTAAAAAAATTTGTAATACCGGCACGAACAAAGTCCGGGGTTACGGTGTTGTACCCTTTGGCCACGGGTATTAATACGGCTGTATCAATTTTGTCATTCACCGCAAACATAGTGCGGTTATAACTTTCTAAAGGATCCACGCGCGCAGAGGCGCGATCTGCGGACACCGAGGCACAGCCTGCAAGGGTTAGTATCAGCACGGGCCCAACCAGTCGTTGGAGTAGAGTGAACACACGCAAAGGCGGGGTATTTTTCACGGTAAGGTTAGATTGAGTATTCATCGGCGAGAGTATAACGGATGAAGGCCCTATGGCGCTTGAATTGCTCAGACAAGACCCCATATAAGTGGTAATAAATAGTATTGGCGATGCACTTGGGTGATTTAAGAAGAACTCTAAAGGAAAGCAAATCATGCGCGTAGACAAAATGACCAGCCGGTTTCAAGAAGCCTTGGCGGACGCCCAATCGTTGGCATTGGGTGCTGATAATGGTTTTATTGAACCGCAGCATATGCTGACCGCACTCCTGTCTCAGGCGGATGGATCTACCGCCTCTTTATTGACCCGCGCGGACGTTCAAGTGGGCGCTCTCAAGCAAGCCTTGGGCGTTGCACTAACGCGCTTGTCTCAAGTGGAAGGTACGGGCGGAGAAATAACCGTATCCCGAGATTTAAACGCGTTGCTTAATCTCACTGAAAAGGAAGCCCAAAAACGGGGCGATCAATTTATTGCATCAGAATTATTTTTGCTGGCGCTCTGTGATGATAAGGGTGAAACGGGTCGTCTATTTAAACAGCATGGAGCCAATCGAGCCCGCTTGGAAGTGGCGATTGCCGCCATGCGTGGTGGCGAATCTGTCAGCAATGCTGCTGGAGAGGGGAACCGCGAAGCGCTTAAAAAGTACACCCTGGATTTAACCGAGCGGGCACGCATGGGTAAACTGGACCCCGTTATCGGCCGTGATGATGAAATTCGGCGCGTCATTCAAATTTTGCAACGCCGTACCAAAAATAACCCCGTCTTGATAGGTGAGCCCGGTGTAGGCAAGACCGCCATTGTGGAAGGGTTGGCACAACGCATCGTGAATGATGAAGTGCCCGAAAGCCTTAAAAACAAACGTGTGCTCTCGTTGGACATGGCGTCCTTGTTGGCCGGTGCCAAATATCGTGGTGAATTTGAAGAACGCCTTAAATCTGTATTAAAAGAACTCTCGCAAGACGAAGGGCAAACCATTGTATTTATCGACGAACTGCACACCATGGTGGGCGCCGGTAAAGCTGAAGGCGCTATGGATGCGGGGAACATGTTGAAACCCGCCTTGGCTCGTGGTGAGCTCCATTGCGTGGGGGCTACCACCTTGGATGAATATCGCAAGTACATTGAAAAAGATGCGGCCTTAGAGCGCCGATTCCAGAAAGTGCAGGTGGGTGAACCCACTGTTGAAGACACCATCGCTATTCTGCGTGGCCTGCAAGAAAAATACGAATTGCATCACGGTGTGGAAATTACGGATCCCGCTATTGTGGCGGCCGCTGAATTATCCAATCGTTACATTACGGATCGCTTCTTACCAGATAAGGCCATCGACTTAATTGATGAGGCCGCGGCACGCATTAAAATGGAAATTGATTCCAAGCCTGAAGTGATGGATAAATTATTTCGTCGCCTTATTCAATTAAAGATTGAACGGGAAGCGGTCCGAAAAGAAACCGATGACGCATCACAGAAGCGTTTGGCCTTGCTAGAAGAAGAAATACTAAAGCTGGAAAAAGAATATACCGATTTAGAGGAAATCTGGAAAGCCGAAAAGGCGCAAGTGCAGGGCACCCAGCATGTGAAGGAAGAGCTGGATCGGGTGCGCGCTGAAATGGAGTCCGCTCAACGCAAGGGCGACTTGCAACGCGCCTCAGAGCTTAAATATGGCCGTATTCCACAATTGGAGGCTCAATTACACATTACCGATACTCCGGCCGCAGGATTAAAACCCAATCGTTTATTGCGCACCCAAGTAGGGGCTGAAGAAATTGCTGAAGTGGTGTCTCGTGCTACAGGCATTCCAGTTTCAAAAATGATGCAAGGTGAGCGCGACAAGTTGCTGCATATGGAAGAGAAACTGCACCAGCGGGTTGTGGGGCAGAACGAGGCGGTACGGCTGGTATCCGATGCCATTCGCCGCTCCCGTGCAGGCTTAAGTGATCCAGATAGACCTTATGGCTCTTTTTTGTTTTTGGGCCCCACTGGCGTGGGCAAGACAGAATTGTGTAAGGCTTTGGCGAATTTCTTGTTCGATTCTGATGAACATTTGATCCGTATCGATATGTCCGAGTTTATGGAAAAACATTCCGTGGCACGATTGATCGGTGCGCCCCCAGGTTATGTGGGGTATGAAGAAGGCGGTTATTTAACCGAAGCGGTACGTCGTAAACCTTACGCGGTCATTTTATTAGATGAAGTGGAGAAGGCGCATCCTGATGTATTCAATGTGCTGTTGCAAGTATTGGACGATGGGCGTATGACCGACGGGCAAGGGCGCACGGTGGACTTTAAGAACACGGTGATTGTGATGACTTCTAATTTAGGCTCCCAGATGATTCAGCAAATGTCTGAGGATGATTACGAGGTGGTGAAATTGGCAGTCATGGGTGAGGTGAAAATCCATTTCCGCCCTGAATTTGTTAACCGGATCGACGAGATTGTGGTGTTTCATTCCTTGGGTGAAAAGGAGGTGCGCTCTATTGCCCGCATTCAATTGCAATATCTTAAGACGCGTATGGAAAAAATGGATTTAGGCCTTGAAGTGTCTGATGGGGCATTGGATAAATTGGCTCAAACCGGCTTTGATCCGGTGTACGGCGCCCGACCCTTAAAGCGTGCCATCCAGTCCGAGTTAGAGAACCCGTTGGCGTTGCAAATTTTAGAGGGCAGCTTCGCGCCGAAGGAAACGGTTTGGGTGGACGTAAAAGCTGGAAAAATAATCTTTTCAAAACGTTAAACCACTTTATTGTGTTGACAGAGTAACCCCTTGGGGCGGAAAATTGCGGCTTCTCCGTGCCTGAGGGTGTTTTACCTTGGATTGTTCCAGTTCCCGCGAATACAACATAGCCAGCATCTCTGGAATCCTGCCTGTCATCACCATGTAACGTGGCCATGACTCAATTCTAGAGTTCTGGAATTGAGGCTCTATGGCTTACATCACTGATTTAATCTCCCGGCTCACGGGTGGCCCCAAGGGTGCGCCGGTGGTCAGCAATAAAATTTCCACCACCTTGCTCGACGTTGCAGGTTCTGACACGGAAATTGCTCTACGTCGTCTGGAAACTACGGCCGATGGTCTATTAGACCGCGACGCGGAAGACCGTCTGTTAATTTACGGTCCCAACACCATTAGCCATGAAAAGCAAAAAGGCCCCTTTAAGCGCCTGGTACCGCATTTTAAAAACCCGCTCAATATCCTATTGCTCACTTTATCGGGCCTCTCGTTTTACTTAGGGGATACCGAAGCCGCTGGCATTATTTTTCTGATGGTGTCGCTCAGTATTGTCTTGTCATTCGTGCAAGAACATCGCTCCGGTAACGCGGCTGAGCGCCTGCGCGCCATGGTGAGTACCACGGCCACAGTGTTGCGTAAAGATCGGCGCAGCGGGGTGCCCGATGAAGTGAACCGCTATTTCAATGTGCACCTTTCACCACAAGGTCCGCAACGTCGCGAAGTGCCTCTCGACACTTTGGTGCCGGGTGATATTATTCAACTCTCCGCGGGGGATATGATTCCAGCGGACGTCCGCTTATTAACCGCCAAAGATTTGTTCGTTAATCAATCCTCGCTGACAGGTGAGGCTTTGCCGGTGGAAAAATACGCCATTACCGAAGAAATTTCCGGCAAAGACCCACTGCACCTCACCAACATCTGCTTTATGGGCACCAACGTGGTCAGCGGAACGGCCACGGCGGTCATCGCGCTAACGGGCTCTAATACTTATTTTGGTAGCTTGGCGCAATTGATGTCGGGTGATCGGCAGCTCACCAGCTTTGACCGCGGCATTAATCAGTTTACTTGGCTGATGATCCGCTTCATCTTGGTGATGACCCCCTTAGTTTTCTTGATTAATGGCTTTACCAAGGGCGATTGGATGGAAGCCCTGCTGTTCTCTATGGCTGTTGCGGTAGGGCTAACTCCTGAAATGTTGCCCATGATTGTGACGGTTAATCTGGGCAAAGGGGCCTTGGCTATGTCACGCAAGAAAGTGATTGTGAAGCGTCTTAATTCCATTCAAAACTTTGGCGCCATGGATGTACTGTGTACTGATAAAACAGGCACGCTCACACAAGATAAGATTATCTTAGAAAAGCACGTGGATATTTACGGCCACGAGAATGAAGACGTACTGGAATACGCCTATCTCAACAGCTTCCATCAATCAGGATTAAAAAATCTGTTGGATGTGGCAGTGCTGGAGTACGCGGGCCTTAATGATCAGCTGCGCGCAGGGGCCAATTATCGCAAAGTAGACGAAATTCCTTTTGACTTTCAACGGCGCCGCATGTCGGTGGTAGTGGAAGGCAAAGGCCGTCATGTACTGATTTGCAAAGGCGCCGTGGAAGAAGTGTTTGCTTGTTGCACCCACGCTGAGGTGAACGGCCAGACCATTACCTTAGCCCCCTCTGATTTAGAAAAACTGGTGCAAGTGACACGCGATCTTAACGAAGACGGCTTCCGCGTGATTGCCATTGCCTACAAAGAAACACCCCCCACAACGCCGCTCTATAACGTGAAAGACGAGTCTGAGTTAACGCTGGTGGGTTACATCGCGTTTCTCGACCCTCCCAAAGACAGTGCCCATGCTGCTATTGCAGCGCTCAATCGTCATGGTGTGTCGGTAAAGATTTTAACTGGCGACAACGAAGTGGTGACGCGCAAAGTATGCAGTCAAGTGGGCCTTAAGGTAGATCGCATCTTGCTGGGCTCTGATCTGGTCAAAATGACTGACGAAGAATTGGCAGAAGCGGCGGAGGAAGTGGTGGTGTTTGCTAAACTGTCTCCTGCGCAGAAAGCGCGCGTTATTAAGGCGCTGCACATGCGCGGTCACGTGGTGGGCTTTATGGGCGATGGAATTAATGATGGTCCTGCATTAAAAGCGGCGGATGTGGGCATTTCCGTAGACACTGCAGTGGATATTGCGAAAGAATCTGCTGATATCATTTTGTTAGAAAAAAGCCTAATGGTCTTGGAAGAGGGCGTCATTGAAGGACGTAAGGTATTTGGCAATATTGTTAAATACATCAAGATGGGTGCCAGCTCAAACTTTGGAAATATGTTTAGCGTGCTGGGAGCCAGTGCATGGCTGCCATTTTTGCCCATGCAAGCCATTCAGGTACTGACCAATAATTTGTTGTATGACTTTTCTCAGACCGCTATCCCCACCGATAACGTAGATGAAGAATATATTGCCAAACCTCGACGTTGGGACATTGCCAATATTACGCGCTTCATGTTGATGGTCGGTCCGATCAGTTCTATTTTTGATTACGCCACATTTGGCACCATGTATTACGTGTTTAAGGCCAACACAGAACTCACTGCTTCTATGTTTCAAACTGGCTGGTTTGTAGAATCCTTGTTGTCGCAAACATTGATCATCCACATTATTCGTACCGGACGTATTCCGTTTCTGCAAAGCCGGGCCAGCTTACCGCTGGTGATCACCAGTATTGTTATTTGTGTAGTGGGCGTGTGGCTACCGTACTCGCCCTTTTCTCATGCCTTGGGTTTTACCCCGCTGCCGCCTCTGTACTGGGCCTATCTAACCGGTATTATGCTGGGGTACCTCACCTTGGCGCATTTGATGAAAACCTGGTTTATTCGTCGTTACGGTTTAAACTAGCAGAATGGATGAACTTGAACGGGTGTTTGGCGAGGGAGGCGCTCTTGCCAACACCATCCCGGGTTATCGTGTCAGAGCGGAGCAAATGGATATGGCGCGCGCCATTCAGGCGGCCATAGTGGATCAACGCCCCCTGATAGCTGAAGCCGGTACCGGCACCGGAAAAACATTTGCCTATCTGGTTCCAGCGCTTCTCTCCGGCGGTAAAGTTGTCCTCTCTACAGGAACCAAAACCCTACAAGATCAATTGTTCACCCGTGATTTGCCCGCTGTTCGAGCGGCCTTAAAAGCCCCGGTAACGGTTGCCCTTCTTAAGGGGCGCTCTAATTATGTGTGTCATTACCACTTAGAGCACGCACTGCAAGAGGGGCGTTTTCGCGACCGCGCCGAAGTGGATCATCTTCAACATATTGCGCAGTTTGCCCGTACCAGCCAAAGCGGTGACCGTGCAGAGCTGGTCTCAGTGCCCGAGCACTCTGGGGTGTGGCCGCAAGTGACTTCCACCCGTGAAAATTGTTTGGGTCAAGATTGCCCCCGTCATGCCGATTGCTTTGTGCTGACGGCACGCAAGAATGCACTGGTGGCGGATGTGGTGGTGGTAAATCACCACCTGTTCTTTGCAGACGTGATGTTGCGTGACGAAGGGGCGGGGGAATTATTACCCCAATGCACCACCATTATTTTGGACGAAGCCCATCAGTTGCCCGAAACAGCCACTTTATTTTTTGGTCGATCACTATCCACCAGTCAGTTGATTGAATTGGGGCGTGATGCCACCACTGAGGCCTTAACCGCCTCTGCTGAACTGCGTCACATACCCGATGCGGCTATGGCTTTAGAAAAATCAGCACGTGATTTGCGCCTATCATTAGCCATGAAAGAAGGGCGTTTGTCATCCGAACAAATCAGCCGAATCCTGACCTTTGGTCCAGCCTTTCAGCAGGTATTACAACGCCTGCAAGAATTAATGGAAGCGGTAAACGAACAAGCCGAGCGTTCTGAGGGGTTAAAATCAATCGTCCAGCGCGCAGAGGTTCTGCGTGATGCGGCTATAGCTTGGTGGTCCTCTGATACAGGTAATGGCCAAATTCGCTGGTTGGAATGCTACAGCCAATCTCTGCAGCTCAATTCAACCCCACTCTCAGTGGCGGATAGTTTTCGTGCCCAGATAAACGCCATCCCAAAAGCGTGGATTTTTACATCAGCTACCTTATCCGTGCGCGGTGACTTTAGTCATTATCAAAATGAAATGGGTTTGGAAGCGGCTGAGGCGCGCAGCTGGGAAAGCCCTTTCAATTATGCCGAACAATCACTGTTGTATGTGCCCACTGGGTTACCAGAACCCAATACGCCTGAATACACTGTGGCCGTTGTTGAGGCTATTTTGCCTGTATTGCGGGCCAGTGCGGGGCGTGCCTTTTTACTCTTTACTAGCCACCGCGCTTTGCAAGAAGCGCAAGTCATATTGCGCGCACGATTTTTGAAAGAAGATTTACCTTACCCTATTTTTGTACAAGGCGAATCTACACGCACCGAACTGCTGAATCGGTTTCGCGCAGCGGGTAACGGCATATTATTGGGTAGCCAGTCTTTTTGGGAAGGGGTTGATGTAAAAGGTGAGGCTCTGTCTGTGGTGGTGATTGATAAATTGCCCTTTACGCCCCCGGATGATCCGGTATTAGCCGCACGCATTGAAGCCATTGCCGAACAAGGGCGCAATGCCTTTATGACCTATCAATTGCCACGTGCGGTGATTGCTTTAAAGCAGGGTGCAGGACGTTTAATACGTGATGAGCAAGATCGCGGCGTACTGATGATTTGCGATCCGCGTTTATTGGGTAAGCCCTATGGTCGTCGTATTTGGATGAGTCTGCCGCCCATGCGTCGCAGCAGAGAACTAGGTGATGTAGAACAGTTTTTTGCCGATATGGCGAGCGCCTAATTTGATTTTTTGAGCGGTAGTTCTAAACGAGCCTCTAATCCCCCGCCTTGGCGTGGCAGCAATTTTAATACACCACGGTGCAGCTTGGCCACACGGTCAACAATGGCCAACCCCAGTCCTGCGCCCGGATGGCCGCTGCGTGAGGGTTCTAGTCGTGTAAAGGGTTGTACCAAGCGCAATACCTCATGCGGCGGAATGCCAGCGCCACAGTCTAAAACAGAAAGTCGCACATGATCGGAAAAAGCGTGGGTGCGAATGGTGATGGGGGTCTTGCCGTAATGCAGCGCATTTTCAACCAAGTTGGTAATGACGCGCTCTAAGGCGCGTTCATTTATAAGAATGTCCGGTATCGTAAGGTCCATTTCCGGTGTGACGTCACAGCCCCGTACGGCAAAACGTTCGCACACCACACGCGCCACATCATTGAGGTTGCCAAGGCTTAACCGCTGGCTGGGATTGTCGCGCGCAAAATCTAAAAACTGATTGATGATGACGTCAATTTCTTCCAAATCCTGCACCATGGCTGATAAATGAGGGTCGGTTTCGGAAACGGACATCTCAAGCGCCAAGCGTAGACGCGAGAGGGGTGTGCGCAAGTCATGCGATACGCCGGCCAACATAATGACGCGATTAAATTCAAAATCACGCAATGCTTTTTGCATTAAATTAAAACCCACGCTTAAATCATGTATTTCTTTGGCCCCCACCGTTTCGGCAATAGGAGCGGGTGTTTCGCCCAAGGCAATACTGTGTGCAGCGTTGGTCAGCGCCACCAAAGGTCGATTAATACGCCGCACCCCCCAAAATGCAATAAATACAGATACTAAAATACCGATAAGCAACATTATCGCGAGGTTAATGGGAAAGGCGCTATCCAATCGCAAGCGTTTTACAACATACCAATAAGATGTATTTTGAGCGGGGAGCAATATCCATACTTCACTGGCTTCAGGGTCCCGCGAAACCAGCACGCGAATATTTTTAGAAAGCTCAGTGTGTATGAGGGCCTCTAGTTGACCTATACGAGAACCTGGTTCAGGTGGTATACCAGGGTCTACGCCGGGGATGACAGGCAGTATTTTGACATGCTGATCGCTATGAAAAGACTTAATAAAATCAGCTTGTTGCGCTGGTGGTAATAAAGCTAACGCCGAAGCCACGGCATCAATATGTTTAACGCGATTGATTAGGCTTCGATCGCGCAAGGGCTCAATATAAAAAATGTGCATGACGGCGGTGGTGGCCAACTGGGTTAGCACAACGGTCAGCACCAGAATGAGTGCCGTACGGCCCCATAAAGATTTAGGAAATAATTGCATCAGGATTCGTCAGGAACAAATACGTAGCCAAACCCCCAAACTGTTTGGATGTAGCGTGGCTTGTTTGAGTCGGGTTCAATACGCCTGCGTAAACGAGAAACTTGCACGTCAATGCTGCGATCAAATACTTCATGCTCACGTCCGCGCGCCATATCCATGAGTTTTTCTCGTGACAGAGGTTCACGGGGGTGGCTGACCAATGCGCGCAGAAGGGCGTATTCACCACTGGTGATGGGAATGTCTTCCCCTTCGCGGCTCAGGGTACGGTTGGCCAGATTAAACTCAAAAGAGCCAAAGTGAACCAGGTTGTCCCCTCCAGTCAGTGCGCCTGGTGCTGCGGGGATGGTGGTGGGTGGTTGGCGGCGCAATACAGCCTGAATACGCGCCAGCAGTTCGCGCGGGTTAAATGGTTTGGCCAAGTAATCGTCGGCTCCCATTTCAAGACCTGTGATGCGGTCTACATCTTCACCCATAGCAGTGAGCATAATGATGGGCAATGCGTTGTTGTGGGCACGCAGGCGCTGGCATACGCTTAAGCCGTCCTCACCAGGCAACATGAGGTCTAGCACCAATAGGTCGTAATACTCACGTGCTAGGGCGCGGTCCATGGCCGATGAATCGTGAACCACATCCGCGTGAAAGCCCTGCTCACTGAGATAGCGCTTCAAAAGCTCGCGCAGCCGCATGTCGTCGTCTAATATCAGAATTTTTTGAGGTCTTTTATCCATGAGACAGATAGTATCCGGGTTGACGGTCTAAGACCGTTTCAATTTGTAACAGTATAATAACGCTCCCTGACGCTGTTTTGTGAGGTTAACCTCCAGTATTGAGGGGTCTGACCCTGCGGCCGTGTACAGAATAGGACAACCATGAATATTTTGGCTTTAGAATCGTCTACAGAGCAAGGTTCGGTGGCCCTTTTGCAAGATGGGCAAATCCGGTTGCGGCATTGGCTGGGTCATCGCACGCACGCAGAATCCTTGCTGCAAGAAGTGATGGCTCTGGTAAACGAGGCAGGAATTGCACTTGCGGCCCTGGATGCCATTGCCTTTGGCCAAGGGCCGGGGTCGTTTACAGGCCTTAGGACGGCCTGTGGGGTTGCACAAGGATTGGCCTTAGGGGCATGTGTGCCTGTGCTCCCCGTGTCCACGTTATTGGCTTTGGCGCAGGCCACCCAACACCATCGTGTTATTAGTACGCTTGATGCACGCATGGGTCAATTGTATTTAGCAGTATACGAACGCATAGAGGGGCAATGGTGCACCCGGATACAGCCCATGTTATGCAGTCCCGATCAATTACCTCCGCTACCACAGGGACAATGGTTGCCCGTGGGTAGCGGTTTTGAAGTATTTGAGGCGCTATGTGAAAAATCTTGGGCTGGACAATTGTACCCGGCGTTGCGCGGGCAATTTCCGCAGGCCTCAGCAGTGGCGGAACTGGGAGCGCAGGCCTTTGCTGCTGGTCATGCAGTGGATCCTGAACTGGCCTTACCCCTCTACCTGCGTGATAAAGTGGCGCTCACCAGCGCGGAACGTCAAACATGAATGCATTACCCAAAATAGAAGCGCGCATTAATATGCTGACCTTGGCTGATTTGGATGATACATGCGCCATCGAAAACCGCGCCTTTGAGCGACCATGGACGCGTGGTAATTTGGTCGATTCTTTTATGGGGGGGCACATTGGTTTGGCGTGTCGTGTAAATCATCAATTGGTAGGTTATGCCATTGTCATGATGGTATTAGATGAAATGCATTTGCTAAACATAGTCATTGATCCCGATTGGCAAAAACGAGGTTTAGGTCAGTTGTTGTTAGAAGCAGTGATTGCTTTGGCGCGCCAGCGTGATTGCCTCACCCTGTACCTAGAAGTGCGGAACAGTAACGCAGCCGCACAAAAACTCTATAACCTCAATGAATTTGTCATGATCGGCGTTCGTCAGCAATACTACCCAACCAACTTCGGGCGCGAAGATGCCATTGTGATGCGGAGGTCGTTGTGAATCCTTTTGAAGCACGATGGCGTGAGTTAGGGCTATGGCCGCGCTGGCTGCAACGCGGTGCAAATCGGGGTCAGACCCCAATTTCGCCAATTTCACCAATTTTGGGGTCTGATCCCAAACCAAAGTCGGGGTCTGACCCCACATGGGCGGCATTGCAAACGCAGGTTGATGGATGTACGCAATGCCCCCTTCATCAATCACGACAAAAAACAGTCATGGGCTCTGGTGACCCAAATGCCCAATGGTTTTTTGTGGGGGAGGGCCCTGGTGAGGAAGAAAACAGCAGCGGTAAGCCCTTTATGGGACCAGCCGGCCAACTGTTGGATCAAATGCTGCGTTCTTTGGGTTTACAGCGTGATGTAGGCGTTTATTTAACCAATGCGGTGAAATGCGCTCCACCACAAAACCGTTCACCTCACGCGCTTGAATGTTCGGCCTGCTTGCCATTTTTACAGCAACAAATCGCGCTGATTCAACCCAAGGTGATTGTGGCCTTGGGGAGGGTGGCGGCTCAATCTTTGTTGGGCGTGGACGGAACCTTAAGCGCTTTACGCGAGCAAGAGCATCGCTTGGGAAGTATTCCAGTGGTTGTGACGTGGCACCCATCTTATTTAATTAGAAGCCCCGTGGACAAGGCGCGCAGCTGGGAGGATTTGTGTCGCGCTCGTGGATTTGTGGGCTAGTCGATGTATTCTACGAAACGATAACGGCGATAGAGAATGGCCATCACAGAGCTGATGAATAGCCCTAAGATCAGCACACTAATATAGAAAGCGGCTTCTGTGGGAACCAGCGAATCAATACCCAAATGAGTCATGAGGCGACGCAGAGGAAGGTCGGCGCGAATGATGAGTGCGTAGATACCCAGCATGGCCAGAATGCTTAGGTTCTCATTAAAGTTTTGTACGGCAATACTATGCCCCGCGCCCATTAATTTATGGCCACGATGTTGCAACAGAGCGTTCATGGGCACCACGAAGAAACCACCCATGGCACCCGCCAGCACCAGCAATACAATTGCGAGATGCCAGTTCGTTACAAATAACATACCCAGAATCACGACTCCCATCCCAATCCCAACCGGCAGCACCTTAAGTGAGTTTTCAAGGCTTACCCATTTGGCTGCCGCAATGGAGCCTAAGGCGATTCCAAAAGCGGACACAGCGGTTAATTGAGTGGCGGTTTCCAAATCAAATTTCAATTGCAATGTGGCCCACACCAAAACGATTAAGCGCAGGGTGGAACCCACCCCCCAGAACAGTGTGGTTACGGCCAAGGATACTTTTCCCAAGGGGTCACGCCACAGCAACATAAACGCGGATGCAAAGTCCTTAATGACAAACCATGGATTTTTGTGTAGCAAGGTGTGGTCACGGCGAATTTTGGGAATGTAGAGATTGGTTACAGCAGCACCCACATACAAAATCAATACCATAAGAATAGTAAATTTAGGTGGCGATAATGTGGGCAATCCAATAGCGGCCATGGGAACCAGTTGGCACAATTTAACACCAGGGCTGAGAAACACCCCCCCCAGTACAGCTCCTAAAATAATGGCCAGTACAGTTAGCCCTTCCATCCAACTGTTGGCGGCCACCAAAAACTTGGCGGGTAAATATTCCGTCAAGATGCCGTATTTGGCCGGCGAGTAGGCGGCGGCACCAAGCCCCACTAATGCATAGGAATATAGTGGATTAACCCCAAACAGCATGGCCAGGCAACCGGATAGTTTGATGAGGTTACTGATGAACATCACGCGGCCCTTGGGCAGCGCATCTGAAAACGCACCGGCAAAAGGAGCCAATACAATGTAGGACACCACAAAGAATTGCTGCAAGATGGGGACGTACTCAGGAGGCTGATCCATATCCCGCAACAACGCAATGGCGGCAAACAATAGTGTGTTATCGGCCAGGGCCGATAAAAACTGGGCCATCAAAATAATATAAAAGCCCAGCGTCATGGCGTTAACACACTACAGAACCTCAGCAGCGTAATCGGCCAAGCGCGAACGCTCACCGCGTTGCAAGGTGATGTGGCCGCTGTGACGCCAGCCCTTGAAGCGATCGACCACATAAGTTAGACCTGAACTGCCTTCCGTAAGATAAGGGGTGTCAATTTGCGCAATATTACCCAAGCACACTACTTTGGTTCCGGGACCGGCACGGGTAATCAGGGTTTTCATCTGTTTTGGTGTTAAGTTTTGCGCTTCATCAATGATGAGATACTTGTTCAGGAAGGTGCGGCCGCGCATAAAGTTAAGAGACTTAATTTTAATACGCGAGCGAATCAGGTCGCGTGTGGCAGCGCGCCCCCAATCACCTGCTTCATCATCACTTTTGTTGAGTACGTCCAAATTGTCTTCTAGGGCGCCCATCCAAGGCGTCATTTTTTCTTCTTCGGTACCTGGCAAGAAACCAATGTCTTCACCTACTGGCACGGTTACGCGTGTCATGATGATCTCACTATAGGTTTTATGTTCTAAGGTCTGCATGAGGCCTGCAGCTAGGGTCAGCAAAGTTTTTCCGGTTCCCGCTTGCCCCAACAAAGTGATGAAGTCCAATTCAGGATCCATCAGCAGGTTAAGCGCAAAGTTTTGTTCGCGGTTGGCGGCCACAATGCCCCAAGTGTTGTTGCGCTGTGAGGAATAGTCGCGAATGGTTTGTAGTACGGCAGTCTGTCCGTCACGCTCCTTCACTATGGCGTAGAAAGGTTTTTCTTCATGATCTTGGTAGACGAATTCATTGAGTAAAAACCCGGGAACCAAGGGTCCTTTTACGCGATATAGAGTGCGGCCTTGTTCTTGCCAAGACTGAATATCCTTGCCATGAGTGTCCCAAAAGTCCGGTGGTAGGGCTGTGGCACCGGTGTAGAGCAAATCGGTATCTTCTAATACCTTATCGTTAAAATAATCTTCGGCTTCAACACCTAAGGCACGCGCTTTAATGCGCATGTTGATGTCTTTGCTGACCAGGATGACCGCGCGGTTGCTGTGCGCACTTTTTAGTTCTAACGCAACCCCCAGAATTTGGTTATCCGCTTTATCCGCTGCCAGCGATGTGGGTATGCTTGAACCGTTTAACGTTTGTAGAAACAGGCTACCAGAAGGCGTTTTTTCTTTTTCTCGCGCTAAGGGGATGCCGGCGCCAATGTCGCCCTTGGTGCGAGTGACAATCTCATCTAAGAAGCGACTGACTTGGCGCGCGTTGCGAGCCACTTCGGTCATACCCTTTTTGTTGTTGTCCAATTCCTCTAAGGTCACCATGGGCAAATACACATCATGTTCCTCGAATTGGAACAGGCTGGTAGGGTCATGAAGAAGAACGTTGGTGTCGAGAACGAAGAGCTTGGGTGATTCGATGGGTTTACGTGCCATTAAGGAGCTTTCCTGAGGAGTGGATTAATTAGAGGGTTTTTACGAAGGTCAGTACTTCGGCGGCGTGACCCGGTACGGATAAACCGCGCCATTCACGACGCAGGTGACCTGCCGCATCAATAACAAAGGTGCTGCGTGAAATGCCGCGCACTGTTTTGCCATACATGTTTTTAAGTTTCATGACGTCAAAGAGGGTGCAAGCTTTTTCGTCCACGTCGCTTAGCAGCGGGAAAGGGAATTCCATTTTGGCCTTGAAGCGTTCATGACTGCTGATGGTATCGCGAGAAATGCCCAATACCGAACATTTCAGTTTTGTGAATTCGGGGTAGAGCGTTTTGAATTGCAATCCCTCGTCGGTGCAACCAGGGGTGTCGTCTTTGGGGTAAAAATAGAGGACCAACGGCCCGCCGCGCATGGCGCTGAGTTTAAATAATTGGCCGCCTGTGGCGGGTAACTCAAAATCTTCAACGATATCCATTAGTTGCATCATTATTCCTTAAATTCTTACCGGTCCTTGCAGGGCCAAGGTGCCAGAACGCCCAGCTAATTCCCCATAAACGACCGTGCAACGAGGAAGGTTTTGGATATCCAATGTATTGACCTTTTCCCCCATACACATGAAACGATACCCTTGACGCTGCCAACCCTGCAACAGTTTGTCGTAAATAGCATTCAGCCGCATGCCCTCTAACTCTGCATGGAGGGTAAAAACATGACCATGCGCTGGCGATTGTTCTGTCATTTCCAGCACCCGATGGGCTGCATTGTCTTCAGTGACTCCATTAAGACCAATCAGTTCATCTAAGGTGGGTAAGGTGGTGGGCAATTGCGGGCAGCGCAATGCAACTCCATTAATCACGGGAACAAAGGGCTCTTGACCACGGCAATCTGATGAAACCTGTATAGCCGCTTGGTCTAAATGTTTAAATGCGCTATCGTTCATTTGCCAGCCCGCAGCGCCATGAACGTGCGCCGCATAACCAAACAACTCATTAAAGCGGTTTTCAGCGCGCTCCATTTGCCTAAACGTCCAGGATTCGCTGGCCGTGGAAACCCCATCTTGCCACGCAATATGATCCCAAGTGTGTATGCCGACCTCAAAACCCGCATCGCGTACCGCGCGCAACACAGTCGCAGCCCGCAAGCCAATATCCGGTCCAGGCAGCAAGGTGCCGTAGAGCAGGGTGCGCAGACCGTAATGCTGAAGCACGGAAGTGCGGGACACTTTCCCCAGGAACCCCTTGCGAAACACACGTTTAATGGCGCGCCCGGTGTGATCTGGCCCCAAACTGAACAAAAATGTAGCCGAAATACCGTAGGCTTGGTGTTGGGACATGAGGCGCGGAACCCCTATTAGGGTGCCACGCAGGGTGTCTACATCAATTTTGAGTACCAAAGTTTTCATTTAGGGTGACTATCGTCAATTTTCAGGGACTAAGCAACCCCGCTCCCATGATAGAATGGAAAGCTTGAAAAATGAATGGTTTAATTAAGATGGCTCGTCAGCTTCGCAATATCGCAATTATAGCCCACGTGGATCACGGCAAAACCACGCTGGTGGACAAACTTTTGCAGCAATCGGGTACTTTTGCAGCCCATCAGCATGTGTCCGAGCGGGTTATGGACAGCAACGATCTTGAAAAAGAGCGCGGCATCACCATTCTGGCCAAAAACTGCGCAGTCAACTACATGGGTACCCACATTAATATTGTGGATACCCCCGGTCACGCAGATTTTGGCGGTGAAGTGGAACGTGTGCTGTCCATGGTGGATGGCGTCTTGCTGTTGGTGGATGCCGTAGAAGGCCCCATGCCGCAAACCCGATTTGTGACCCGCAAGGCCTTGGCTTTGGGCTTGAAGCCCATCGTAGTGGTGAATAAAATTGATCGCCCCGGTGCGCGCCCGGATTGGGTGGTCAACCACACCTTTGACCTATTTGATAAATTAGGCGCCACGGAAGAGCAGTTGGATTTTCCCGTGGTGTATGCCTCAGCCTTGCAAGGCTATGCCAGTTTAGATGCCTCAAAGCCCGGCGCTGATCTGCGCCCTCTGTTTGATGCCATCGTGGAACATGTGCCGGCTCGTGCAGGCGATCCTGATGGCCCTTTGCAGCTGCAAATCATTTCCCTCGATTACTCCAGCTTTGTGGGCCGTATCGGTATTGGCCGTGTACGCCGCGGCCGCATTCGCCCGGGCCAAGAAGTGGCTGTTATGCGCGGACCCGATAGCCCGATTAAAAAAGCGCGTGTTAACCAAGTGTTGGGGTTTCAGGGCTTGGAACGCGTGCAATTTGAAAGCGCTGAAGCGGGTGACATCGTACTGATTAATGGAATTGATGATATTGGTATTGGCGTAACGTTGGCAGATGTGGAAAAACCCGAAGGTTTGCCCATGTTGTCCGTGGATGAGCCCACCTTAACCATGAATTTTCAGGTCAACACTTCACCCTTTGCCGGCCAAGAAGGAAAATACGTCACCAGCCGTCAGGTGCGTGAACGCTTAGATCGCGAGCTGATGAGTAACGTGGCCTTGCGGGTAGAGCAAACGGAAGATACCGATATTTTCTTGGTGTCCGGCCGCGGCGAATTGCACCTTACTATTTTGTTAGAAAATATGCGCCGTGAAGGCTATGAAATGTCTGTGTCCCGCCCACGTGTATTGCTGCGTGAAATCAATGGCGTGAAATGCGAACCTTTTGAAATGTTGACCGTGGATGTGGAAGAAGCCAATCAAGGACCTGTCATGCAAGCCTTGGGCGAACGCCGTGGCGATTTGCAAGATATGCAATCAGACAGCCGTGGCCGTGTGCGGCTGGATTACCGCATTCCAGCCCGTGGTTTGATTGGTTTTCAATCAGAATTCTTAACTCTGACACGTGGTACCGGTTTAATGAGCCATGTGTTTGATGATTACGCTCCTATGAAACCTGAAATCCCTTCCCGTCGCAATGGCGTGTTGATTTCATCAGAACCCGGCGAAGCAGTGGCCTATGCCCTATGGAAACTGCAAGATCGTGGTCGTATGTTTGTGGTGCCCGGAGATCGTGTTTATGAAGGGATGGTAATTGGTATCCACAGTCGCGACAACGATTTGGTAGTAAATCCAATTAAAGGCAAGCAATTAACCAACGTGCGTGCATCTGGTAAGGATGAGGCTGTGGCCTTAAGTCCCCCGGTCCCCATGACCTTGGAATCGGCCATTGAGTTTATTGATGATGATGAATTGGTAGAAATCACTCCCAAAACGATCCGCATACGCAAACGTTACTTGCTTGAACATGAACGCAAGCGAGCCTCGCGAGACACCGCAGAAGCCTAAGGTAAAACCCTATGCTGCCGGACCTTCTTCTCATCGTACTGATCATTCTGGTGTTGGGCTGGGGGTTATATGCTCTGCGCGAATCGGTGATACGCGAAATGAGAAACAATCGGGATACCGTAGAAAAGCTGCGGCTTGATATGCTAGATCGTTTGACTGAGCAAAATCGGGGCAATCAAACTCAAATCGGCGAAAGCCTAAAACTGGCCAGCGATCAATTGTCCCGCTCGGTTGATTCCTTGGTTCAGCGTGTAGATACGCAACTTAATCAAATTACCGGTAAGGTCACAGAACGGCTTGAGGAAGGCTTCAAAAAAACCAATGAGACGTTTGTCTCTGTCATGCAACGCCTCTCTACCATCGATGAAGCGCAGAAAAAAATTGACGGCTTGGCCTCTAATGTAGTGAGCTTGCAATCGCTGTTGGGCGATAAGCGCGCACGTGGGGCTATTGGTGAAGTGCAATTAGAAGATATTGTGCGCAACATCTTACCGCCCAACGCCTATGAATTTCAGTGCGTTCTTTCCACTGGGGTGCGCGTAGATTGCCTGTTAAATTTGCCTGAACCCACAGGCTCTATTGGGGTGGATGCCAAATTTCCTTTAGAAAACTACAAACGCTTAATAGACAGTGAAGCGCAGCCGGCCACGCGGGATAGCGCTGAACGGCAGTTTCGCACCGATGTGCGTCTGCATGTGGACGCCATAGCCAATAAATACATTATCCCAGGCGAAACGGCAGATGGCGCGGTGATGTTTATTCCCGCCGAAGCTATTTTTGCTGAGATTCACGGCAATCACCCCGAGCTGGTGGAATACGCCATGAAGCGGCGCGTCTGGATTGTCTCGCCGACCACGTTGATGGCCATCCTCAATACCGCACATGCCGTTTTGAAGAATGTGGAAACGCGCAAGCAAGTGCATATTATTCAGCAAGAGCTGGCTAAATTGGCATTGGATTTTTCTCGCTTTGAAACGCGCATGGGCAATCTGGCACGCCACATTAAACAAGCCTCTGTGGACGTGGATGAAGTGCATGTGTCCACACAAAAAATCACCAAACGTTTTGGTCAGATTCATCGTGTGGAATTGGATGCCGTGGCATCTAATCCATTGTTATCGGAAACCCCACCCTCACTAAATGACGACGCAGATATCCCGGAGGATGACGCGTGATGACCCCGGTTCTGGGTTTTGCCGGTTACTCGGGTTCTGGTAAAACAACGCTCTTAGAGCTTGTCATCGGGCTGTTGGTGGAGCAGGGCTTGCGTATTTCATTAATTAAGCATGCGCATCATCAATTTGATATTGACGTGCCTGGTAAAGACTCCTGGCGTCATCGTAAAGCCGGTGCCCATGAAGTATTGGTGGCATCCAGCCAGCGTTGGGCGTTAATGCATGAACATCGCGGCGAACAAGAGCCTGACTTAGATTTTTTGTTAAGCAAGATCGCCCCCTGTGATTTGGTGTTGGTGGAAGGTTTTAAGTTTGCCGCCATCCCAAAAGTTGAAGTATGGCGAAGCGATGCAGAAACGCCACGCTTAGATGAAACGGTTTCGGGATTGATTGCGCATATTTGCGATATAAGCGATAGAGATTTAAAACGCCATAGCATCGCAGGCGTTGACGAATTACCGGTGCTTGATATTAATAATGCGGCGGCGGTAACGGCTTTTATTATGGATTACTTTAAGTTGCAACCGACCGCACGCTGCGACCATAACAACACGATCACCGTACGTTATTTTGCTAGCCTGCGTGAATCTGTTCAACGTGATTGCGAAACCATGGTCTTGAAGAATGAAACCACCCTAACAGATGTACTGGCTACATTGCGCCAGCGCGGCGCTCCTTGGGACGCGGCCCTGAGTGCCAAAGCACCTATTAAGTTAGCACTTAATCATGAAATTGCCAGTCTCTCCAGCACTGTGCGGGCAGGTGATGAAGTGGCTTTTTTCCCGCCGGTTACAGGCGGTTAATCGATATGGCTATTCGAATTCAGACAGAACTTTTTGACGTTGGTCACGAAATTAGTCAACTGACCGCTGCTGATACACGGGTGGGCGCTGTCGCCACTTTTATGGGATTGGTGCGTGATTTGGGTGGTTCGGAACCTTTGCTGAGCCTAACTCTCGAGCATTATCCGGGCATGACTGAGAAGGCTTTGGCTACCTTAGAATCAGAAGCCCGTGCCCGCTGGGGTGTATTGGACGTGCTGATCATTCACCGTGTGGGTTGCTTGCAGCCCCAAAACCCCATCGTGCTGGTGGTGGTCACAGGAAGCCATCGTGGTGAAACTTTTTCTGCGTGTGAGTATCTGATGGATGCGTTGAAAACTCGCGCCCCTTTTTGGAAGAAAGAAACCATGACCTCCGGTGAACATTGGGTTGAACCTCGGTTGTCTGATGATAAGGCTCTAGAACGATGGAAATGAACAAACGGGGTCAGACCCCAAATCGGGGTCTGACCCCGTTGTTGGTGGCTGTCTTGCCATGGCTGCTGGCAAGCTGTGGCATGGTGGGCCCGGACTTCATGAAGCCTGCTGCACCAACTGTGGCCACGTATACGGAAGGCGTGCAACTGGCCGTGACATCCAGCACAGCAACCGCCCAAACCTTTAAGCTTGAGCAAGATATCCCTGGGGATTGGTGGACCTTGTTCCATTCGCCCGCACTTAACGAACTGATTACAACCGGTTTAAAAAATAGCCCCACGGTGGCGGCCGCTCAAGCGGCATTCGCCAACGCACGGGAGTCTGCCAATGTGGGACGAGACACTCTTATGGTGCCCGCTGTGGACGCCAGTGCCAATGAAGAACGGCAGCGCCTATCAACCGCCACCTTTGGTGTTCCGGGTGGTTCGCATACCTTTAATCTGGCCAACGCAACTGTTGGCGTGTCGTATACCCTAGATTTGTTTGGTGGCAATCGCCGCCGCGTAGAAAGCCTGGAAGCCCAAGCGCAGGCCAGCGGGTATTTGTTGCAGGCAGCCCGTATCACTTTGGCCGCCAATATTGCCACTACCGCCATTCGTGAAGCCGCCTTGCGCGCACAAATCCGTGCCACGGAAGACATGATTCAGCTGGAAGGCCGCAACCTTGAGATTTTGCTGAAACGTGAAACCCTGGGCGCCGTATCGCAAACAGAAGTTGAGGTGCAGCGTACTGCATTAGCGCAAACGCGCGCCACATTACCTGCCCTACAACGTCAACTTGCACAAGCGCGCCACCAATTGGCGGCTTATGTGGGCCGCTTTCCAGGGGACACAGGATTGAGTACTTTTGAGCTGGAGGGGCTGACGCTTCCAAAACAGCTGCCGCTGTCAGTCCCTTCTGCTCTGGTGCGCCAGCGTCCCGACATTCAAGTGGCAGAGGCACAATTGCATCAAGCCACCGCGGAGATGGGGGTGAGCATTTCAGGCGCCTACCCCAATATCACGCTGTCGTCGAATTTCGGGTCTGTGGCCACACGGCCTGCAGATATGTTTAGCAGCCTTTCACCGATATGGAGTCTGGGTGCGGGCATTACGCAACCTTTGTTTCATGGTGGTGCATTGGAAGCGGGACAACGTGCAGCCCAAGCAGCCCTTGATCAATCATCAGCACAATATCGCCAAACTGTATTAAACGCCTTTCAAAACGTGGCCGATGTGTTGCGCGCGTTAGAAACCGATGATGTGGCGTTTAGCGCACAAACCCAGGCCTCAGATGCGGCACACCACAGTATGAGCCTGGCGCAAGCACAATATGCCGCAGGCGCCATCAGTTATCCCACCTTGCTGAGCGCACAAGACCGCGACAGCCAGGTGCGTTTAAATCTTGTTCAAGCACAAGCCAATCGCTTGGCCGACAGCGCTGCATTATTTTTAGCCTTAGGCGGCGGCTGGTGGAATGATGTCAGCGTACCCCCTCAATCTTCAGCTGGAAAAACACCATGACCGAACCAACCAAAAACCCTTCTTTTAAAAAACGGCTCATTCTGATGGTGGCGTTGGTGGCGTTGCTGCTAGGCGCCCTGGTGGGTTTTAATATCTTCAAGGGCATGGCCATTAAAAAATATATGGCCAGCGCTGTGCAACCACCGCAAACGGTCACCACCACAGTAGCCGCAGTTCAAGATTGGAACGCTGAGCTGCAAGCCGTGGCTACATTGCGTGCGGTACGCGGCGTAGACATCAGTTCGGAAGTGGTGGGCATGGTGCGCGAATTGCACTTTCATTCGGGACAAGCAGTGAAAGCGGGGCAAGTTCTGGTGGTCATGAATGATGATGCAGAGCGGGCCCAGCTTAAAACTTTACAAGTGGCTGCACAGTTGGCCCACATCACCTTAGAACGCGATCGCGCTCAGTATGCCGCACAGGCCATCAGCCGCGCGCAGCTTGATCAAGACGAAACCGACATGCAAGCCAAAGAAGCGCAAGTGGCCCAGCAAGCCGCTTCATTGGCCAAGAAAACCTTATCCGCCCCCTTTGAAGGGCGTGTGGGTATTACCACCATTAACCCCGGTCAATACTTAAACCCTGGGGATAAGATCGTGACATTGCAAAAAATAACCCCCATCTTGGTGGACTTTCATGTGCCCCAGCAAGAGTTAAACCATCTTAAAGTAGGGCGTAAGCTGTCCTTGAACACCGACGCTTGGCCGAATAAAGTGTTTACAGGAGTTATTAGCGCCGTCAATCCATTGGTGGATGCCAACACGCGCAACATTGCTGTGGAAGCACGCCTTGAAAACCCCAAACAAGAATTATTGCCCGGCATGTTCGGTAGAATCCGCTTGGTGTATGGCGAGAAACAAACGCTTATTACATTGCCGCAGTCGGCGATTACCTTTAACCCCTACGGTGCCACGGTGTTCGTGGTAAAAGATGGAGCATCTGGCGCCACAAAACCTGGTACCGCCACCGACAAACCAGCAACAGCCCCCATGGTTGTGCAGCAGGTGTTTATTACCACCGGTGCCACCCGTGGCGATCAAGTAGCCGTTATTTCCGGTCTTGAAGCGGGTTCTACTGTGGTCACCAGCGGGCAAATGAAGCTTAAAACGGGTACGCCCATTGTAGTGAATAACCAAACCATGCCCAGCAGCGATGCAGCGCCCACTCCACAAGAAAAGTAAACGGACTCTCTCATGAATTTTACTGATCTTTTTATTCGACGCCCTGTATTGTCGGTGGTAGTGAGCCTGCTTATTTTAGTGCTTGGGTTGCGTGCGGTATTTAGTTTGCCCATGAATCAGTATCCGCGTACACAAAATGCGGTGGTCACCATCACCACCAATTATTTTGGTGCGGATGCACAAACTGTAGCGGGATTTATTACGCAACCCATGGAAGCGGCCATCGCTCAGGCGCAGGGTATTGATTACCTATCGTCTAACAGTCTGCTGGGCACTTCCATCATCACGGCCACATTGCGCCTTAATTACGACGCCAATAAAGCGCTGACTGAAATAACCACCCAGGTAAACTCGGTACGCAATCAATTGCCACCACAAGCCCAGCAACCGGTCTTAACCGTGCAGATTGGTCAAACCATTGACTCCATGTACATGGGCTTCTACAGTAAAGTATTGCCCACCAACGCGGTCACTGATTTCTTGCTGCGCGAAGTTAAGCCTAAATTAGATTCGTTAGATGGCGTACAGACTGCCGAAATATTAGGCGCGCGCAATTTTGCCTTACGCGCATGGTTGGATGAAACACGCATGGCGGCTCATGGGGTTACGGCCACTGATGTGTCCAATGCACTGGCGAGTAATAATTTCTTAGCTGCTGTGGGGGCCAGTAAGGGTCAAGTGGTGAGCGTTGATTTAACCGCCAGCACCGATCTGCATAGCGTGGATGAGTTTAAAAAACTAATTGTGAAGCAAAAAGACACCACCGTGGTGCGCTTAGAAGATGTGGCCAACGTGACGTTGGGAGCGGAGAGCTACGACTTTAACGTAGCCTTTGATGGTCAAAAATCTGTGTTCATTGGTATTAAAGTGGCCCCAGGTGCCAATATGCTAGAAGTGGCTAAGCGGGTACGCAAAGCCTTTCCCGATTTGCAGGCCAAACTTCCTACCGGACTAACCGGTGAAATTGTGTATGACTCAACAGAATACATTACGGACTCCATCACAGAAGTGGCCAAAACATTATTCGAAGCGCTTCTAATCGTTACCGCTGTCATATTCTTATTTCTGGGCAGCGTCCGTGCGGTGGTGATTCCGGTGATTGCCATGCCCCTGTCTTTAATCGGCACTTTCCTGGTCATGCTGATGTTGGGATACTCCATTAACTTGTTAACCCTCTTGGCCTTGGTGTTGGCCATAGGGTTGGTGGTGGATGACGCCATTATTGTGGTAGAAAACGTCGACCGCCATATGCGTGAGGAGGGTAAGTCTGCCTGGGATTCGGCCCTTATGGCAGCACGCGAATTGGGCGGGCCTATTTTGGCCATGACGGCGGTATTGATTGCGGTGTACATTCCCATCGGATTTCAGGGTGGGCTGACCGGGGCCTTGTTTACTGAGTTTGCCTTCACCTTGGCCGGTGCTGTGACGGTGTCGGGGATTATTGCTTTAACCTTATCACCTATGATGTGTTCTAAGCTGTTTCGTACCAATGACAAACCCAATCGTTTTGTAGCCATGATTGACCGTGGTTTTGAGCGTCTGCATCAGTGGTATCAACGCACTCTTACCAGCGCCCTTAAGACTGGCACGGTATTGGTCTTGATGGGGTTGCTGCTGTTGATGGGTACCGTGTATTTGTTTATGACATCAGCACGAGAGTTGGCCCCCCAAGAAGATCAGGGTATTGTGCTGTATTCCATGACTGGCGCACCCAATGATACGCCTGACGAAATGCTCTCTCATGCCAACACACTCTTCGAAATCGCCAAAACTGAGCCTGAGTACATGCAAATGTTTCAAATTACTGGTGCCCCCGTTATTAACCAGGGAATTGGTGGTGTCGTTTTTAAGCCTTTCGGTCAGCGTCATCGCAACGCTGATGAATTGCAAAAAGATTTACAAGTAAAATGGGCCGCGTTGCCCGGTGCTCGCGTAGCCGCTTTTCAATTTCCACCATTGCCGGGCACGCAAGGATTGCCGGTCCAATTTGTGATTAACACCACCGAACCCTTTCAGAATTTGAATGAAGTTGCACAGAAGGTTTTACAAAAAGCCCGCAGCAGCGGCATGTTCTTCTTTATTGATGCCGATCTTAAAATTGACAAACCACAAGCGTCTTTTAAAGTAGACCGTGATATGGCCAGTACCATTGGGTTGTCACAACAAGATATTGGCAACACCTTAAGCGGCGCCTTGGGGGGTGGTTATATTAATTACTTTTCCTTAGGTGGGCGCTCGTACAAAGTAATTCCACAGGTGCAACAGATAGACCGATTGAACCCTGAACAATTACTGGATTATCACTTGAAGACCGCTGATGGCACCTTGGTGTCTGCACGCTCGGTGGGCACCTTAGAACATAAAGTGGTTCCAGAGACTGTAGGACATTTTCAGCAACTCAATGCCACTACGATTGCCGGTGTGGCTGCGCCCTTTGCTTCGCAAGAAGAGGTGCTGTCTTTCCTGAAAAAGGTCACCTTAGAAGCAGCTCCCGTGGGTTATAGCATCGACTACTCCGGCGCCTCACGGCAATTTATGCAAGAGTCGGGGGGGTTTGTGGTGACCTTACTGTTTGCCGTGCTGTTGGTGTATTTGGTATTGGCGGCCTTGTTTGAAAGCTTTACGGATCCTGTGGTGATATTGATATCGGTACCCATGGCCTTGTTTGGTGCACTGATCTTCATTAACCTAGGCGCCGCCACACTCAATATTTACACCCAAGTGGGATTGGTGACCCTCATGGGGTTGATCAGCAAGCATGGCATTTTAATTGTGCAGTTTGCCAATCAATTGCAACTTAGTGGAAAGAGCCGAGTGGACGCGGTGATTGAGGCGTCGGCAGTGCGATTGCGCCCTATTCTGATGACCACGGCCGCTATGGTGTTGGGGGTATTGCCCCTGGTATTGGCTTCAGGAGCGGGAGCGTCGGCACGCCGCGCCATGGGCTTGGTGATCTTTACGGGTTTATCGATCGGGACTTTATTTACGTTGTTTGTGGTGCCAGCCATGTACGCCTTTATGGCACGCGATCGCTCACGCCATCCTTAGCGCTCTACGAAGGCCCGTTCAATGACGTAATCGCCAGGCTCGCCCACGCCTTCGGAGATTTTAAAGCCGCGCACGTCCAAGAGCGCCGAAATATCTTTTAGCATACCGGGGCTGCCGCAAATCATGGCACGATCCACGCTGGGGTCCAGTGGGGGTAGGCCAATGTCTTTAAACAGTTGCCCGCTATCAATAAGGGTGGTGACGCGCCCCGTGGTCTCAAATTCTTCCCGCGTGACGGTGGGGTAGTAAATTAACTTCCGCTGCACTTCTTCTCCAAAGAATTCGTTCTGGGGTAATTCATGCTGTATAAAATCGCGATAAGCCAATTCAGAGACTTGGCGTACGCCATGGACCAGAATGACTTTCTCAAACTTTTCGTAAGTTTCAGGATCCTTGATGATGCTCATGAAAGGAGCTAAGCCGGTACCAGTGGAGAACAAATACACATGGCGCCCGGGGAGTAAATCATGAGTCACCAAGGTGCCCACTGGTTTGCGACTGACCAAAATATCATCGCCCACCTTAATATGCTGCAAGCGTGAGGTGAGGGGCCCGTCTTGCACTTTAATACTCAAGAACTCCAAATGCTCTTCATAATTGGCGCTGGCAATACTGTAGGCACGCACCAAGGGTTTGCCGTTCACTTCCAGCCCGATCATGACGAAATGGCCGTTTTCAAAACGAAGCCCTGGGTCGCGCGTGGTGGTGAAACTAAATAGGGTGTCATTCCAGTGATGGACCGACAAGACTTTTTCTGTACCGAAGGCTGCCATAGCAATATAAAGGGTCTGTGAGTTGTAAAACAGTCAATTATAGCCCTTGCTGCTACGCCGCAAAAGCCTTACTGGTTATAATCTTATGATGAAACGTTTCCATGAAGCCCTATCCTCCCTACGCCTTAAGGGCCTGCTGCGGCAGCGCCGCACCGTTGAGGGCCCTCAGGGCCCCCTTATGGTGGTGGATGGGGTACCCCTTTTAAGCTTTGCCAGTAATGACTACCTGGGCTTGGCCAACCATTCCGCCCTCATTCAAGCAGCCCATAAGGCTCTAGATCAATATGGCGTGGGTGCTGGGGCCTCAGCTCTTATCTCAGGGCATTCTTCTGCAGTAGATGAACTGGAGGTTGCCTTGGCAGAGTGGTTGGGTTATGAGCGCGCCCTGCATTTCTCTACCGGCTACATGGCCAACATGGGCATTATTCCGGCCTTGGTGGGTGAGGGTGCGGCAGTGTTTTCGGATGCTTTGAATCACGCCTGTTTGATTGACGGCATTCGACTCTCCGCGGCAGGCTCTGTGAATGTGTATCGCCATGTGGATATGGCGCATTTGGAACAATTGCTGCAAGAATCCCACGCCGCAGAGAAATGGATTATCACCGATGGCGTGTTTAGTATGGATGGCGACATAGCCCCCATGGTTGATCTGCTGTCCTTGGCTGAGCGCTTTGATGCACAAATCATCATGGATGATGCCCATGGATTGGGCGTGCTGGGCCTTGAAGGCCGCGGCACCTTAGCGCATTTGGGACTTGTCTCTCCTCGTATTGTGTATATGGCCACTTTGGGAAAGGCGGCGGGCGTGTTCGGCGCCTTTGTGGCCGGCACCCAAGATATTGTTAATTGGTTAGAACAGCGTGCCCGCACCTATATGTTTACCACCGGTTCGCCACCCGTCTTGGCCGCTGCCGCATGGGCCAGTATTGAATGCATACGCCGTGACGAATTCCGCCGTGAACATCTACGCGCCTTAGGTCAGCAGTTGCAGTTGGGTCTTGGGGGTCAGACCCCCATTCGGGGTCTGACCCCTTTGTATTCACAAACAGCCATTCACCCCATCCTAGTGGGAGATAACGCCAGCGTGATGCGCATCAGTGCCGCCTTACAAGCCCGTGGCATTTGGGTGCCCGCCATACGTCCACCCACAGTGCCTGAGGGCCAAGCGCGCTTGCGCATATCATTATCGGCCGCCCATTCCACAGATCAAGTAGAGCAACTAATAACAGCTTTAAGGGCATTGGCATGAACAATAAAAACCTGTTAGCGCGTAGCCTGGCCGCCGTGTGGCACCCCTGCACGCAAATGAAACAGCATGAACAGTTTCCACTCATTCCCATTGATCACGCCGAGGGTGTATGGTTAGTGGATTGCGATGGTCATCGTTACTTGGATGCTGTCAGCTCATGGTGGGTAAATCTCTTTGGTCACAATAACTCACGCATTCGCGCCGCCATCCAATTGCAATTAGCAAAGCTGGAGCATGTGATGTTGGCGGGGTTTACTCATGAGCCCGTGGTGAAACTCTCCGAGCGCTTATCTGCGCTAACAGATCATCAGCTGGGCCATTGTTTTTATGGATCCGATGGCGCCTCCGCCACTGAAATTGCATTAAAAATGAGCGCGCATTATTGGCGCAACGAAGGTCACGAACATAAAACACAGTTCTTAGCATTAGCAGGCAGTTATCACGGTGAAACCTTGGGTGCCTTGGGGGTGACCGACGTGGCCCTGTTCCGTGACGCTTACGCACCCCTTATTCGCATGAGCGCCACCATTCCTGCACCCGATTTGCGTTTTCCGGGCACTCAGGAGGGTTCGCTAACAGCATTAGAAAATCATCTTGAACAACATCACCAACACTTAGCCGCATTTATTGTGGAGCCGCTCATCCAAGCTGCCTCCGGCATGATTTTCCATGAGCCTGAGTTTCTGCGTGAGGCCAAACGCTTATGTGAACAATACCAAGTGCATTTTATTGCCGATGAAATCGCTGTGGGCTTTGGTCGCAGCGGGACGTTTTTTGCACATCAACAAGCCGGGATTACCCCTGATTTTTTATGCCTTTCCAAAGGGATTACCGGCGGTTATTTACCTTTGTCGGTGGTGATGACGCGTCACAGTATTTACAAGGCCTTCTACCACGACAATACGGCGCGTGGCTTTTTGCATTCGCATTCCTATACGGGCAACGCCTTGGCGTGTAGTGCCGCTTTAGCAGTGCTGGATATTTTTGAATCCGATAATGTAATTAATGCCAACCGCGAACGTGTTCCCGCATTAAACCGTTTAACAAAACCCTTGCAACACCACCCAGCTGTGAAGCAGTTCCGAAACCGCGGCATGATCTGGGCCTTTGATGTAACGGGTACCTCTTCCGATTTTGCGCGGTGTTTTCACCAAGCGGCATTGAAGCATGGAGTGCTATTGCGCCCCATAGGCCACACGGTCTACTTTATGCCTCCCTACACCATCACTGATGATGAGTTTGAGTTGTTGGTGACAGCCACCCTTGAATCGTTAGATGAGGCGCTATCATGAGCATTAACCCATCCTGGTTTATTACGGGCACTGATACGGGTATTGGTAAGACTGCTGTGGCCATTGCGTTGCTGGATGCCTTAAGCGCGCGCGGCATTACGGCAGTGGGGTTGAAGCCTGTGGCAGCAGGATGTGTATGGGAAGAGGCCGCTTGGGTGAATGATGATGTGCGTCTGCTGCAAGCCCATTCACGTTTGCCTGTGACCCTTTCAGAAATAAACCCATATGCTTTTGAGGCCGCCATGGCGCCGCATTTGGCTGCTGCTGCGCTGGGTGTGTTGATTGCGTTCGCTAAAATCAAAACAGCTTATGATGCATTGCGCTCACGAGCCGCGGTGGTCATAGAGGGTGCCGGTGGGTTTCTGGTGCCTTTGGGGCCAGAGGGCAGCGTAGCGGATTGCTGCGCCTTGTTGCAAGCACCCATCATCTTGGTGGTGGGCATGCGCTTGGGTTGCCTCAACCATGCACTGCTTACGGTGGAAGCCATCCAAAATAGGGGCCTGACCCTGATGGGGTGGGTGGCCAATCAACTTGATCCGCACATGATGGCCTTCGAGGAGAACCTCACCACCTTGAAAGAGGCCATTGCAGCCCCTTGTTTGGGCGTCATGCCTTATGGCGCGCCCACCACTGAATCCTCTGCATGGTTAAACCTTGAGCCATTACTGAAGTAGCCAAGCGCTACATCAAACCGTTAGAATTTAGCCATTCATACTTAAAGAGGTCACCATGCTGCTGTGGTTTGTGATTGCCTATTGGATTATTTCTGTGGCCATTGGCCTCTGGGTAGCCATGCGCGTGCACAACACCGCGGATTATGCGGCGGCGGGGCACAGCATGCCCCTGTATGTGGTCACCGCTACCGTGTTTGCCACTTGGTTTGGCTCAGAAACGGTGCTGGGTATTCCCGCTACCTTTTTGAAGGAAGGGTTGCACGGTGTGGTGGCGGATCCTTTTGGTTCATCGCTCTGCCTTATCTTGGTTGGGCTATTTTTTGCTGTGCCCTTGTATCGTAAAAAACTCCTCACCATTGGTGATTTTTATCGCATCAAATACGGACGTACCGTGGAGATTTTGGTAACCCTGTGCATTGTGGTGTCTTATCTGGGTTGGGTGGCCGCGCAAATTAAAGCGCTGGGCCTTGTGTTCAACGTGGTGTCCGACGACATGATCTCTAAAGACGCGGGCATGATCATAGGGGCTGCCACAGTGATGATATACACCCTGTTTGGTGGAATGCTGTCGGTGGCCATCACCGATTTTATTCAGATGATCATCATTATGCTGGGTATGGTGTACATTGCCTGGGACTTAAGCGCCACAGCCGGTGGCGTTTCCGCTGTCATTAATCATGCCTCCGCTGCTGGTAAGTTTGACTTTTGGCCTGCCCTGAATCCCACAGAAGTGATTGGATTTTTTGCTGCGTGGATTACCATGATGTTGGGTTCCATTCCACAACAAGATGTATTTCAGCGCGTGACTTCTTCCAACAATGAAAACACCGCGCGCAACGCCTCCATTTTGGGCGGCAGTCTGTACTTTTGTTTTGCTTTTATTCCAATGTTTTTGGCTTATTCCGCCACGCTCATTGACCCCGAACTGGTGAAGCAATATCTTGATACGGATTCACAACTCATTTTACCAAAACTTATTATGGATCACTCACCGCTCTTCGCACAGGTGATGTTCTTTGGTGCGTTGCTCTCTGCCATTAAAAGTTGCGCCTCAGCCACGCTCTTGGCGCCCTCCGTGACTTTTGCAGAAAATATTGTGAAAGGGTTTTACAAAGAAATGACAGATCAGCAGTTGTTAAAGGTGATGCGCGTAGTGGTGTTTGTGTTTACGTGCCTGGTGACCTTTATTGCCATTCGTTCAGAGCTGTCTATTTTCAAGATGGTGGAGGGCGCTTATAAAATTACCTTGGTGGCTGCTTTTGTCCCTTTGGCTTTTGGACTGTATTGGAAACGCGCCACGCCCTTGGGTGGATTGCTCTCCGTGGCAATGGGCGCTGGCGTTTGGTTGGTTTGTGAATGGGTGGCACCGAATGCCCTAATTCCGCCGCAATTGGCAGGACTTGTGGCTAGCCTTACGGGTATGATTGGCGGCTCGCTGGTGGCCAGTCGTAAGGAATTGCGCGCGGCATAAATTTAGCACTGACCCACAACCGAAACAGCATAATGAAGCAGACCGCCACAATCATGGGGCGAATCAGCACAGACCTTTTTTAACCATCACCACTGTGGCCAAACCGGCACCCAGCATTTGTCCCAACATCATGCACAGCCCAATGCTCCACAATACTTGCCCACCCACCACAAATACCGCCACAGAGGCCAGGTTACTCATAAAATTAAAGGCTTTTGCATGCGCTGTGGCCGTGAGTAGGGTCTGACCCCGAATAGCCACACCCGCCCAAGAAAAAAAGGACCCAGTGCCCGGCCCTGTGAGGCCATCATTAACAACACCAAGGGAACAATGCGACTTAACCAGACGGCTGGCAAGAATTGCACCAATACCGTACCCAAACCAGCTGCCAATGCGCAATAGAACTGTGGGGCTTTAAGCTGGGCGGGTTTGAGAAAACCCTTGCGCATTAACAGCAAGGACGCGGTGAGCGTGCCGATGCTGCCCTGTACCTTATTGGTGGCCAGGGCATTGAGAGGGGGCAACCCTGCCAAGAGTAGGGCGGGTACGGTAATCAGCCCACCACCGCCTGCCAAGGTGTCCACGAAAGCCGCCACAGCAGCAGCTATGGTCAATAAAGTGATGGCGTTAGTGGAAATATCAATCATGAGAATGCTTTTTGCCAACACGCAAGAGGTGTACAGTAGGCATAAATTTGCCCAAGGCAAAACTATAATAATGAACAGTGAGGAAAACATGGATAACGGACGACGCGATTTCTTTCACAAAAGCACCATTGCCGCTGCAGGCTTGATGGCTATCGGGAGTGGCGCCCATGCTGCCGACGAATCACATGCCAGCGAACATTACAATGGCCCCCATGAAATGATTTCTGGCCTGACATTGCTCTGCATTCGCCACAAAGACGGTTCTGAAAGCTTAGGCGTTAAAACCGACAAAGGCATTTTGGATGTGCGCGCTGCCGCCCATGGGCTTAAGATGGCTGCCCCCTTATGCCTGGATGAATTGTTGCAGAAGGGTAATGCGACGGAACTTAAAGCGCTTATGGCCGCCGTACAATCGCATAAAGACTATTACGTGAATGAGTCGGATATCGGTTATGGCCGTCTGTTCCAAAACCCAGGCAAGATTATTTGTGTGGGTTTGAATTATCGCAATCACGCCAAAGAGATTGGTATGCAACCGCCGCGCGTGCCACCTCTTTTTAATAAATACAATAACGCCTTGGCCGCGCACCAATGTGTGATCACCTTGCCGCCCAAAGAATTATCGGTCAAGATGGATTACGAAACTGAGATGCTGATTGTGATGGGTAAAAAAGCTTGGAATGTCAGTGAAGCAGATGCGCTGAACTATGTGGCCGGATACTGCACTGCGCAGGATTTTTCGGCGCGGGATTTACAATTGGAATTGCCCAACGGACAATGGATGATTGGCAAAACATTGGATAACTTTGCACCCATTGGACCCTACTTTATGTGCGCCGATGTGGCCGGTGACCCTAACAATATGACCGTGCAGACCTGGGTGAACGGTGAGCTGCGCCAGTCTTCGAATACCAATGATTTTATCTGCAACACCCAACAAATGATTGCTTACATCAGCAAGCATTTTCCGTTACAGCCGGGAGATGTCATTTTTACTGGGACCCCTGAGGGGGTTATTTTGGGAAAACCAAAAGACAAGCAGGTCTGGTTAAAAGCAGGGGATAAGATTGAATCGAAGGTGGGAAACTTGGGCACGCTGCAGTTTTCGTTGGTGTAAACAAGCTTGCG
>CAIVUX010000023.1 GCA_903909215.1 uncultured Ferrovum sp. | reverse complement strand
GTGGGGTCTGACCCCAAAGTGACTGCTTGCCAGGGCATGGACGTGGCGCGCGCCATGCGCGGAAAGGCTGCATCTAAAAAGCCAGCTTCTGACCAAGCATCCGCATCCAGATGCCCTGCGGGCAACCCCCCTGCTTTCACCAACAGGCATTCTGAGGCACCCAATTGAGCAGCGCACCACAGCGCCAAACTGTCGGAAGATATATTCCAACTCTCCTCAATATCCGCGTGACCCTCCAGCAAATCCGAGGGTGACCAAATAGGAGTTTGTTGGCGATGTAGGGTTTGGTTTACCGCGCTTAATGAAAAACATTCTTTCAACAAAGGGCAACGTGCTACCAAATCACGCGCGGTTTGCGTCATGGCATAGAGGGCTAAGCGATGAGCCACAGCATCAGAAAAGTTTTTGAGTTTTTGCGCACTGCGCACGGCATCTGCATAAGCCCCACCACCGGGCACCACCACGCAATTGCCGCGCGCCATAATGGCATCCAGCCATGCGTCGCACTGCGGGTGATCCACAACCTGGCCCGATAATTTAATCACCACAGGTTGCATAGTGCTAAAGACGCTCTTCCACCCAAGCCGCCACGGAGGCCAAGGCTTCGGGTAATTGAGCAGGTAGCGTGCCGCCGGCCTGCGCCATGTCGGCTCGACCGCCGCCTTTGCCCCCCACTTGCAGCGCCACAAAATTCACCAACTCGCCCGCTTTTACACGGCTATTAAGATCTGCCGTCACGCCCGCAATTAAAGAGACTTTGTCGTCGGTGTCACTGCCCAGCACAATAACAGCGGAGCCCAATTTTTCTTTCAAGGCGTCCAATGTTTCACGCAGGGTTTTAACGTCGGCGCCGGCCAAACGTACCGACAAAACTTGGGTATTTTTAATGGTGATTGCCTGACCCACCAAATCAACGCTTTCACTGGCCGCCAATTTGGATTTGAGGCGATTCAATTCGCGCTCCAAAGTACGCACATTCTCCAACACTTGAGTGAGCTTGGCAGACACTTCCTGCGGTTGTGCTTTCAGGCGTGCCGCTACATCCATAATCAATGCGTGTTCGTTATGGGTAACTTCCAAGGCGCCATCACCGGTCACCGCTTCGATGCGCCGCACGCCGGAGGCCACTCCCGATTCGCTTAAGATGCGAAACAGACCAATGTCGCCACAGCGGCGCACATGAGTGCCGCCGCATAATTCTGTAGAAAAATCACCCATGGCAATGACGCGCACGTCATCTTCGTACTTTTCACCGAACAAGGCCATGGCACCCTTCTTTACCGCGTCATCGTATTTCATAATATTCACTTCAACTGCTGCGTTGCGGCGAATTTCTTGATTGACCAAGCCTTCAATGGTGCGCAGCTGGTCATCCGTAACAGGCTTATCGTGCGCAAAGTCGAAGCGGGTGCGCGTGGCATCCACCAAAGACCCCTTTTGAGTGACATGGTGGCCCAATACGGCACGCAAGGCGGCATGCAGCAAGTGGGTGGCGGAATGGTTCCAGGCGGTGCGCTGGCGCGCCAAACTGTCCACATGAGCGTCAACGGTTTCGCCCGTGCCGATGCGCCCGGTCTGCACGGTGCCTTGGTGGCCAAACACACCGGCCTGAATTTTTTGTGTGTCGACCACTTTTAACATGCCGTGCGCGGTGACCAATTCGCCACAATCGCCTGCTTGGCCGCCCGATTCTGCGTAGAAGGGTGTGCGGTCTAATACCACCACGCCGTTTTGCCCAGCCTCTAGCACCGATACGGCCACACCCTCGTGGTACAAAGCCACAATGCGCGCCTCAAGATTGAGCGCATCATAGCCCAAAAATTCTGTGGCCAATCCTGCGTAAGACACCTGAGTTTGAGAGGTGAATTTAGAGGCCGAGCGAGCGCGTTCGCGCTGCTGAGCCATGGCATGCTCAAACCCTGCCAAATCCACGGCCACCCCGCGCTCACGGGCAATGTCGGCAGTCAGATCTAAAGGAAAACCGTAGGTATCGTATAAGCGGAACACGGTTTCACCATCCAGCATGCGGTCTTCTTGGTGCAGCGCGGCTTCTAGCACGGCCATGCCGTTTTCAAGGGTTTCGGCAAAGCGTTCTTCTTCTTGGCGCAAGGTGGCCGCCACGGCCTCTTGCGCACGCACCAGTTCGGGGTAGGCTTCGCCCATCACCAAAACCAAATCGGCTACCAAGCAGTTAAAGAAGGGTTGCTTCTGATCAAGCTTATAACCATGGCGAATGGCGCGACGGATAATGCGACGCAGTACATAACCGCGCCCTTCGTTGCTGGGTATCACCCCATCCACAATTAAAAACGAACAGGCACGAATATGATCGGCGATGACTTTCAGTGAATTGTTGGTTAAATCTTGGGTGTGGGTTTCGCGTGCCGCGGCTTTGATGAGCGCTTGAAAGAGGTCGATATCGTAGTTGCTGTGCACCTTCTGCATGATGGCAGAGATGCGCTCCAAACCCATACCCGTATCTACAGATGGTTTTGGCAAGGGATGCAATTTTCCGCTGTCATCGCGATTAAATTGCATGAACACCAGGTTCCAGATTTCGATGTAACGATCGCCGTCTGCTTCGGGGCTGCCCGGCGGGCCCCCTGGAATTTTTTCACCATGGTCATAAAAAATTTCACTGCAAGGACCGCAGGGGCCGGTATCGCCCATTTGCCAAAAGTTATCCGCTGTATGGATACGGGTAAAGCGGTCGGGTGACACGCCAATTTCTTTTAGCCAAATATCAGCCGCCTCATGATCATCGTGATACACGGTAATCCACAGCTTTTGCGGTGCAAGACCCAATTCTTCAGTGAGGAATTTCCAAGCAAAATGAATGGCTTCGCGTTTAAAGTAATCGCCAAAGCTAAAGTTGCCCAGCATTTCAAAAAAGGTGTGGTGACGGGCGGTGTAGCCGACGTTTTCTAAATCATTATGCTTACCGCCAGCGCGCACACTGCGTTGACTGCTGGTGGCGCGACTATAGGGCCGTTTTTCTTGGCCCAAAAATACGTCTTTAAACTGCACCATGCCAGAGTTGGTAAACAGTAAGGTGGGGTCGTTACCGGGCACCAAGGCACTGGAAGGCACAATGGTGTGGCCTTGGCTGGCAAAAAAGGTTAAGAACTTATCGCGAATTTGAGCAGATTTCATGGGGTCTATTTTGTGGCCGAAGCGTCCAAGCCGCCTAAATGAAGTGATAACCCATAATTCTACCAAAAGCGCCGGTCTAGGCGACGCTTTTGCTGGCTAATGCTTAATCATCCGATTCGGCATCGCTTTTGAGGACTTGGCGAATAATGGCCGGTGAAAAGCCACGGTTTTGCAAATAACGGCCCTGTCGGGCTTGTTCTTCGGCGTTAGAGGGGCGTTCATTGAATTTTTTACCCCATACAGCACGCGCCGCTTGCAGTTCGCCGACCCGAGCGGCTTGAATGGTTTGAGCCAGTAAGTCATTGGGCACGCCGTGTTTTTGCAAGGCTTGGCGAATTTTAAGAGGGCCTTGGCGGCCGATGCGGGAGTTGAGAATCGCTTGAGCGGTACGCGCATCAGAGAGCAGGCCTTCTTCTGTAAGCTCATCTAAAACGGTTTCAATATCCGCAACGTTTTGTGCGTGAGGGTTGAGTTTTTCAGTAACTTCACGCCGCGTATGTTCGCGACGACCCAGCAAACGGAGGGCGCGAGCACGCAGCTCACCACAGCCCTCAGTGCCGTCTTCAGTCTTCTTGGATCGCCGGCTCAACATCGGCTATTTTAAGACCACTGGCTTCGCGAATTTTGGTTTCAATTTCCTGCGCCACATCCGGGTGTTCTTTCAGATACTCACGCGCATTGTCTTTTCCCTGGCCGATTTTTTCACCCTTATAAGCATACCAAGCACCCGATTTTTCAATCAGCTTGGCCAGCACGCCCATTTCGATAATTTCACCATGGCGCGAGATGCCTTCACCATACAGAATATCGAAGTCCGCCACCTTGAAAGGAGGGGATACTTTATTCTTCACCACTTTTACACGGGTTTCACTGCCCACCACTTCATCGCCACGTTTAATGGAACCCACGCGACGAATGTCCAAACGTACAGAGGCGTAAAACTTCAACGCATTGCCACCGGTGGTAGTTTCTGGGTTACCAAACATCACACCAATTTTAAGGCGGATTTGGTTGATGAAGATAACCAAACAGTTAGAACGTTTGATGTTGCCGGTGAGCTTGCGCAAGGCTTGTGACATAAGCCTGGCGTGCAGACCCATGTGGTTGTCGCCCATTTCGCCTTCAATTTCAGCGCGTGGTGTGAGGGCGGCTACGGAATCTACCACCACCAAATCAACGGAGCCTGAGCGCACCAACATATCGGCAATTTCTAATGCTTGCTCGCCAGTATCGGGTTGCGAGATAAGCAGATCAGCCACATTTACACCAAGCTTTTGCGCGTAGCCGGGATCCAATGCGTGTTCCGCATCAATGAAGGCGGCTACCCCGCCCTTCTTTTGCATTTCAGCAATCACTTGCAAGGTGAGTGTGGTTTTGCCCGATGATTCAGGGCCATAAATTTCTACAATCCGCCCACGCGGCAAGCCGCCTACGCCCAAAGCCAAGTCCAGCCCTATAGAGCCGGTGGAGACCACGTCGAAATCACGCACAATTTCGGTTTCGCCCAGACGCATCACCGCGCCTTTGCCAAATTGCTTCTCGATTTGAGCCAACGCTGCGGCCAATGCTTTGCTTTTATTGTCATCCATGAGTGCCATCCTTCGATAATCAGTATGAGATTATGACAGCGCCACCGGGCTACTGGTGCTTGAATACGGTGACGGATTGGGCCTTGTGGGCCCCAATACTGTAATTATATACAGTAGTCTGAAAATTGCAAGTATTTTGGGGTCAGACCCCTAGGGGGGTCTGACCCCCCTAGGGGTCTGACCCCTGTGCTCTGCCTAGTGGCTAAGTCGCGCCAATACGCCTTCTAAGGCCAGGCGAATGGCCGCTTCGCGCACCGCCTCCCGATTGCCTGGTAGTTGAACGAGGCGCGAATCGGCATTGCGCCCGCGCCGTTGCCAGGCCAGGCAAACAGTGCCCACAGGTTTTTCTGGAGTGCCTCCTTGGGGGCCAGCCACGCCGCTAATGGCCACTGCCAAATCCGCCACGCTGTGGTTGAGTGCACCTTGCACCATGGCTCGCACCACGGCCTCGCTTACCGCTCCTTGCTCGTAGAGTAATTGTGGCTCCACTTCCAATAACTCCACTTTGCTCAAATTACTGTAAGTGACAAAGCCTCGGTCAAACCAAGCGGAGCATCCCGGCACTTCTGTAATGGCAGAGGCCAAACCGCCCCCGGTGCACGATTCAGCGGTAACCAACACCAAACCTTGCAGTTGCAACACTTCCCCTACGTTTTGGGATAACGCCAATAACTCAGCCATGAAGCACTCCTTGTAAATGCCATAACACCAACATGGCGTAACCGGCGGCCAGTAAATCATCCAACATAATGCCCAAGCCGCCCTTCACGTGCCGATCGGCCCAGCTCACTGGAAAGGGTTTCCAAATATCGAACAGGCGGAACAATATAAAAGCCGCTATAAAACCCAACACATTATGAGGCGCCAATTGCAACACCAATGCAAAGGCCACAATTTCATCCCACACAATGGATGCAGGGTCCGCTTGGCGCAATTGATGTGCTGTGTGATCGCAGATCCACACGCCCAGGATCCACAGCAACGCCAGCAAAAGCAACTGCACGGCCACCGGTAAAAAACACAGAGCGCCATACAGCAAGAAACCCACCAAAGTACCGGCGGTGCCCGGCGCTATGGGCGACAGGCCGGAACCAAACCCCAGGGCCAGTAGATGGCTCCAGTGTGATTTCATAAAAGCCAGATTAACGCGCGCATTCATGGTCGAGAAAAATGATCAAAACCATGCCAGGACACCGTCATGGGGTTGCCATGGCCATCGCGCACAAGGCGCAAACCCGCCGCAACCATCGAGCCAATTCGCGTCACCGGCACGCCGGCGCGTGCGGCTGCTTGCAATACCGCATCGGCATCGCTGCGTGCCGCACTAAAACATAATTCATAATCATCTCCCCCACTTAAAACCGCTTCTTGCCAGCGCGCAGACTGCCGTGCGCGCAAGGCGGCCGGTGAGAGCGGAATGGCCTCCCAGAGTATTTCAGCCCCTACCCCTGATGCATCAAGCATATGGCCCAAATCCGCCAACAGCCCATCCGAGACATCAATTGCGGCATGAGCCAAACCACGCAAGGCCAACCCCAAAGCCACACGTGCTGTGGGTCGCTCAAGACGTGCCACCAGTAAGGCGCGGTCTTCATCGGTAACCTTGAGTTGTCCCAATAAAACCTGCAACCCCAAAGCCGCATCTCCTACTGTGCCCGACACCCAAATATCATCGCCCACCACAGCGCCTGAACGGCGCAAAGCTGTGCCGGTAGGCGCTTCACCCAAAATAGTCACGGCAATGGTTAAAGGGCCCGCCGTAGTGTCGCCTCCCACCCAGTCCGCTCCATGGGCGCTCAAGGTGTCGTGAAAACCGGCAGCGAAGGCGGCAATCCATTCTTCCCGCACCTCAGGCAGCGCCAGACCCAAGGTTGCCCAACGAGGTTGCGCACCCATGGCCGCACAATCGGATAAATTCACGCTGGCAGATTTGCAGCCCAAGTCATAGGGGTTGGTATTGGGTAAAAAATGCTGCTCCGCCACCAACAAGTCAGTGGAGATGGCCAGTTCCATACCGAGCGTGGGTGAGATGAGCGCACAGTCATCGCCCACGCCCAAGTTGGTGGCGGGTGTGGGATGGGTAAAATATTCTTGGATGAGTTTGAATTCGGAGCGCACGATTAACCCCGTGCAGCCACTTCATCAGCACGTGTGACGGCAGCCAGTTTATCCAGAACGCCGTTTACGTATTTATGACCATCGGTCCCACCAAAAACTTTGGCGATTTCTACGGCTTCGTTGAGAATAACCCGGAAAGGGGTTTCGGGATGGTTTAACAATTCAAAAGCCGCAACCCACAAAATAGCACGCTCAATGGGGCTGATGGTGCTGGCTTCACGGTCCAGATAAGGTTGCAAGCGTGCATCTAAGTCAGCGGACTGCGCAATGACTTCGGGCAATAGTGCTTGGAAGAATTTTTTATCAGCCCGTGCCATATGGTCTTGTGCCAATACGCCTGCGGCGATATCCGCGGTCTCGTTAGCGGTGAGAAGCCACTGATAGAGGCCCTGCACCAAGCCTTCGCGAGAGCGTCTGCGGGCTGATTTCACAAACCACCGCTGCGAATATCGCGTACCAAAGCAGCCATTTCAATTGCAGCTAAGGCACAATCGCCTCCTTTGGCTTCCGTGCGGACGAATGCTTGTTCGTCATTTTCTGTGGTCAACACGCCATTGGCAATGGGCACACCTGTGCTCAATTGCACTTGCATAATGCCCGCTGCTGATTGATCGGAAACAATTTCAAAATGATAGGTGTCGCCGCGCACCACACAGCCCAAAGCAATTAAGGCATCAAAGCGCCCGCTCTCGCCTAAGGCTTTTAAGGCCAAAGGCAATTCCAGCGCGCCCGGCACATGTACCACGGCAATATCCACTTCATTCACCGCATGGGCCTTTAAGGTTTTAACAGCCGAGGCCAATAACTGCTCGCCAATAGCGGCATTAAAACGCGCCACCACAATGGCGATACGCATTCCAACTCCCGCTTGATCGGATAAGGCAACGCCTTGTGCACCAGACTTATTCATCGGGTGTGACATAACCGGTAATCTCCAATCCAAATCCAGCCATGCTGGGAATCTTGCGCAAGCGCGATAAAATTTTCATCTTCCCCACACCCAAATCGTTGAGGATTTGTGCGCCCACGCCATATAAGCGCGAATCCCATTTGCGTTCAGGGAAGCCTTCCTCCACGCCTGCGTCCGCCCAGGCGATTAAGTCTTGCGCGGTTTCGGCGCCGTGTAATAACACCAATACACCAGAGCCTGACTCAGCAATTTTTTGTAAGGCGGGTTGAATGCCAAAAGAATGTCGGCCCGAACCCGTATCAAAAATATCAACCACTGAAAAGGGTTCATGCACCCGCACCAAGGTGTCGTGCTCAGCATCAATCTCACCAAACACCAAAGCCAGATGAGTACGATTAGCGATAGCATCGAAATAGGCCACCACCTTAAATTCACCATAGGCCGTATCCAGTGTGCGCGTGGCCGCGCGTTCCACCAGCTTTTCGTTTTGATTGCGATAATGAATGAGGTCAGCAATGGTGCCGATGTTGAGGTTATGCTGGCGCGCAAAGTCTTTAAGATCGGGCAGACGCGCCATTTCGCCGTTGTCTTTCAGAATTTCGCAAATTACGGCAGCGGGCTCTAGGCCAGCTAATTGTGCTAAATCACAACCCGCTTCAGTATGTCCTGCGCGGATGAGAACCCCGCCGCGACGCGCCATGAGCGGAAAAATATGGCCCGGTTGCACCAAATCTTCTGGACGGGCAAAACGGGCGGCGGCGGCTTGGATGGTGCGGGCGCGATCGGCGGCTGAAATTCCGGTAGTAACCCCCTGCGCCGCTTCAATTGAAACAGTGAAATTGGTGGTGAGCGGTGAGCGGTTATCCGACACCATTAACGGTAAATTGAGCTGCCGACAGCGGGCTTCGGTGAGGGTAAGGCAGATCAGTCCACGGCCAAAACGGGCCATAAAATTAATGGCTTCTGCGGTAGCGTGCTCGGCAGCCATGACCAGATCGCCTTCGTTTTCGCGGTCTTCATCATCAACGAGCACTACCATTCGACCGGCTTTAAGATCGGCCACAATGGTTTCAATAGAGGCAACGCCCTCAACAGGCGGACGATTTGGAGGATTTAAGACCATGAGCAACCTAAAGAACGAGAAATAACAATGAACTATTCTATCCTAAATTAGCCTGTGCATCCCATTCGCGCGCACGCTCAGCGTAGCGTGCCAGGAGGTCCACTTCCAAATTAACGGGATCGCCTGCTTGTAATGCAGCAAAGGTGGTGACTGCGCGCGTGTGGGGAATAATGTTGATCTCGCAGGTGCTGCCACTCACTTCATTCACCGTCAGGCTAATACCGTTCACGGTAATGGAGCCTTTGCGCGCAATGTAGCGTGGACAATCGGCGGGAGCTTGCAAGCGCAAAAACCAGCTCTCGCCGCGCGGTTCAAAAACCAGTACGGTACCCACGCCGTCCACATGACCGGACACCAAATGTCCGCCCACGCGATCAGACAGACGCATGGCTTTTTCTAAATTAACAAAGCATCCGGCATGCAATCCTTCCGTGCCGTCTAATGTAACGCGCGACACGTCCACCTCAAAACGAGTGGCTTGATGCGCCACCACAGTAAGACATACACCATTCACTGCAATGGAATCACCCACCGCCACATCAGACAAATTAAGTGCCGCCGCATCAATCATCAAACGCACGCCTTCAGCCAAGGGTTGGCTGGATGTAATATGACCTACTGCGCTAATAATTCCGGTAAACATAGTTGCGCCCCAATTAATTTAAATGCTGCACACCACGATGTTAAATGCTGCGCGCCACAATTCTTAAATCATTACCAAAAGACATCACCGACATAATGGTTAAATCTGAGCGCTGCGCTAATGTGATTAGCGGCGTACCCTGCACCACACCCGCCGCGCCTTCTCCTAATAATGTGGGAGCCACATAAAACACCCACTCATCAATGACGCCCGCCTCAAGCAAGGCGCCATTAAGGCGACTCCCCGTTTCTACGGTAATTTCATTGAGGCCGCGCGCGCCCAGTAGTTGCAGTAGCGCTTTAAAGTCCACGCGACCGGTTTTTCCGGGCTTCGTTACCAGTACCTCCACACCACGCGCTTCATATTCTTGTATGCGAGCCGCATCCGCACTAACAGTAACCAGCAAGGCGTTGCCATCAGCGAACACCTGCGCATCAAGGGGTGCCTCGCATTTGTTGTCCACCACAATACGCAGCGGTTGGCGGCTGGATTTAACGTGGCGCACGGTGAGCGCGGGGTCGTCCTGGCGCACGGTGCCCGCACCTGTGAGCATGGCGCAAGAACGGGCACGCCAATGATGGCCATCGGCGCGCGCCTCTGTACCGGTTATCCATTGACTCACCCCGTTTCCCAAAGCGGTACGTCCATCCAAACTCATGGCCACTTTACTGCGTACCCAGGGTTGTCCACGTGTCATACGCGAAACAAATCCAATGTTGAGTTCACGAGCTTCTTCAGCACCAATACCCACTTCCACTGTAATCCCCGCCGCACGCAACCGTGCAATACCGGCTCCGGCCACCTTGGGGTTGGGGTCTTGCATGGCCACCACCACATGAACCACGCCCGCCTTAATGAGTGCATCTGCGCAGGGGGGCGTACGCCCCATATGACTGCATGGTTCTAACGTGACGTAAGCGGTGGCGCCGCGCGCTTTTGTTCCAGCGTCTTGCAAGGCGCGTATTTCCGCATGGGCTTCGCCGGTGCGCTCGTGCCAACCCTGCCCCACCACAAGCCCTTTGTTCACCAATACGCACCCCACACGCGGATTGGGCATGGTGGTGTATAGGCCATTGCGGGCCAGCGCCAAAGCTTGGTCCATAACCTGTTGATGGGTGTTGGGGGTGTTAGAGATCACGAATCACATCTCTGAAATCATCCACATCTTGAAAACTGCGATACACGGAAGCAAAGCGGATGTAGGCCACCTTATCTAAGCGGCGTAATTCTTCCATCACCATTTCGCCCACGCGCAAGGATTCTATTTCGCGTTCGCCGCGGGCCAATAGCTTGTGATGAATGCGGTCAATGGCCGCATCCACCAACTCGGCAGATACCGGGCGCTTATGTAGCGCACGCATAAAACTGACGCGCACTTTATCGGGAGAGAACTCCTCGCGCTTACCATTTTGTTTCACCACTTGCGGTAGGCGTACGTCGGCCATTTCGTAAGTAGTGAAGCGCTTGTCGCAACTCACACAACGACGACGCCGACGGATACTGTTTCCCGCCTCGTTTACGCGCGAGTCAATCACCATGGAATCGAGGGCGCCACAGAACGGGCATTTCATAGCTTAGCCTCTCCTTAAATACTGGTTAATCACCCGCAATGGTCATCCCTTCCACCAGAATGGATCCGGTAATCTTAGAGCCTCGCACCACCGTATCATTGCCCACCGCGACGATGTTGCGGAACATGTCTTTTAAATTGCCGGCAATAGTCACTTCGTGCACGGGGTATTGAATCACGCCGCGCTCTACCCAAAACCCGGCAGCGCCGCGGGAATAATCGCCGGTCACGCCATTTACACCATGACCCAATAATTCCGTCACCAGCAGCCCTGTATCCATGAGGCGCAGCATTTCATCAAGACCACCTGCCGTGGCGGTGAGTAATAAGTTATGGTTGCCGCCAGCGTTTCCGGTAGACACCATACCCAGTTTACGCGCAGAGTAGCTGCCCAGAAAATAGCCCTGCACAACCCCATCCACCAACACTGGGCGTGCCTTGGTTAGAACACCTTCATCATCAAAGGCCGCGCTAGAAAGGCCCTTGCGCAGATGCGGCTCTTCACGCAACTGAATAAAGGGTGCAAAAACCTGCTGACCTAGGCTGTCCGGCAAGAAACTGGATTTTCGATACAACGAACCACCGCTCACGGCCCCGACAAAATGCCCTATTAGTCCGGAAGCCAATGTGGATTCAAACAACACCGGAGCTTTGCAGGTTTTAATTTTGCGTGATTTAAGACGCTGCACGGTGCGTGTCCCCGCGATTTGTCCAACTGCCTCAGGGCTTTGTAAGTCAGCGGGGTCGCGCGCCACGCTGTACCAATCATCGCGCTGCATAAGCGCCTCTTTGCCTGCGATGACCGAGCAACTCAAACCATGACTAGAACCGGCGTGACCGGCCATAAAGCCCAAAGAATTACCGTACATAAATTGCGAATCTTGCGTGTAGACCGTGGCCCCTTCTGAGTTGGTGATGCGCTTATCCACACTTAAGGCCGACTGTTCGCAACGTTTGGTCTGGGCAATGGCGTCCTCTACAGAGAGGCGCCAGGGATGATAAAGGTCTAGCTCAACAAATGGCGCTTGGGCCAAAAGAGCGGGGTCGGCCAATCCCGCAAAGGGGTCTGACCCCGTATAACGGGCAATGCTGGCGGCTTTTTCTACAGTGTGGCGCAGGGCCTCCGCAGTAAAATCCGAGGTGCTGGCGTTACCGCGTTGCTGGCCAAAATACACCGTCACGCTCAGATCTTTATCGCGATTATATTCAATGGTTTCCACTTCGTTAAGGCGCGCGGTGACAGAAAAACCCACCCCCTCGCTCACTTCGGCTTCGGCCGCACTGGCACCACATTGTTGAGATTGCCTTAAGGCATCAGCCACTAAGGATTGTAAAAATTCTGGGGTATACGAGAATTGATCGTTATGAGGCACTGAAATTCCACTAAAAAAGGGGTTATAGGCTAGGAAACCGCAGCCCCGCCGGTTGTCCGCCAGTGTAATCCGGTATCATAGCAACATTGAACGCCCCGTGGAAAAGCCGTGTCAGAAGAAGAACCCCTTAGTAAATCTCAACGCAAGCGCGATATGCACGATCTGCAGGAGCTCGGTCTTGCTTTAAGCGAATTACCCAACGAGCGCATTCGCGCCCTCAATCTGCCCGAAACCTTAGAACGCGCTCTGTTGGAGGTTAAAACCTTTAAAGCCCATGGGGCGGTGCGCCGCCAGATGCAGTTTATTGGTCGCCTGATGCGCACCGTGGACGCCGAGCCCTTGCGCGCTTATTTGGACCGCATGGCCGGAGTGTCGCGTGAAGCGGTAGCACACCATCATTTATGTGAAGAGTGGCGCGACCGACTGGTAGCCGATGTTGCCGCAGTGGATTTATTCGCCACCCAACACCCCGCTGCCGATCGCCAACAATTGCGTCAATTGGTGTTGGGGGCGCAACGTGAAAAACTAGCAGAAAAACCACCGCGTCAATTTCGCGAACTGTTCCGCGCCATTACTCGAATATTGGACGACGAACATCTCACCCCCAGTGACGATTCCGACAGTAATGAAGAATCGCCATGAGCTCAGCACTTGAACCCGTGGTCATTGGCTTACTCTCCATTAGCGACCGCGCCAGCAGCGGCGCGTATGAAGACGCAGGTTTGCCGGCATTAAAAGAATGGATTGCCAAGGTCATTGCCAACCCCGTTACGATGGATGCGCGTCTTATTGCAGACGAACAAACGCTGATTGAAAACACGCTTAAACACATGAGCGATACAGCCCATTGCAGCTTAATTCTCACCACCGGTGGCACTGGCCCCAGCGTGCGCGATGTTACGCCGGAAGCCACGCTGGCGGTGGCCCATAAAGTCTTACCTGGGTTTGGTGAGCAAATGCGCCACAATAACTTGCAATACACACCCACTGCTATTCTGTCGCGCCAAGTGGCGGTAACGCGCGGCGCCACCTTAATTATTAATCTGCCCGGCCAGCCCAAAGCCATTCGCGAAACCTTGGATGGTATTTTTGCAGCGGTGCCCTATTGCATGGATTTAATTGGTGGCCCATACCTCGAAACCCACCCCGGTGGCGTGCAAGGCTGGCGCCCAAAATCGGCTGTGCGCGCACCACGATCTTAATTTTTTGCTGCAGTTTTGGAGATTGAAATGGCACGACTGCCTGTATTAGAACTCACCACCCACCCATCCCCCAATGCCAGCGTCATTTGGTTGCATGGCTTGGGCGCCGATGGACATGACTTCGTGCCTATTGTGAAGGAATTGCATTTGCCGCAGAGTATGGCGGTGCGTTTTATTTTTCCTCACGCACCCATGCAGCCGGTGTCCATTAACAACGGTATGGTGATGCGCGCGTGGTATGACATCGCCACAGAAAACCTAGAACGCAAACCCGATAATCAGGGTGTGTTGCAGTCCACCCAAGCCATTAACGAACTCATCGCTGATGAAGTAGCGCGCGGCATTGCAGCGAACAGAATTATTTTGGTGGGCTTTTCGCAAGGGGGCGCCATCGCCCTCACCGCAGGCACGCGCCACCCCGAAACCCTGGGCGGCATTATGGCGCTTTCTACCTACCTACCGATGCCTGAAGAGTTGGCCACAAAAGCCAGCCGCGCCAATCAACAAATTCCCATTTTAATGGTGCACGGCGAACAAGACAGCGTCATTCCTATGGCCATGGCCAAGGCTTCTTTTGGCGCGCTTATCGCGCAAGGCTATGCTGTGCAATGGCAACAGTACCCCATGGCACATTCGGTGTGCGGGGAAGAGATGGGGGTTATTTCGGAGTGGCTGCAGAAGTTACTGGGTTAAACTACTGCCGGTAAGCGCTTTCTACGCCACTCACCGTTTGCAACGCTTTTAAGGCGCGCGATAACTGTTCGAGGGATTCGATCTGCACGGTAAAGCGCATGCGCGCCTGCGCGCCTCGCGAGAGTGTATTGACTGCCGTTACGTTAATATGTTCGCGCGTAAAAGTTTCAGAAATGTCCCGCAATAATCCCTGACGGTCCATTGCATCCACGGCCACATCCACACTAAATGCGCCCTTGGTGGTTTTACCCCAGGAGGCGGGAATCATGCGCTGCCATTGATTGGTGGTGAGGGCGGCCAGGCTGCGACAGTTGGCGCGATGAATGCTTACCCCACGCCCGCGCGTGACAAACCCCACAATGGCTTCAGGAGGAACGGGTTTGCAGCATTTGGCCATGAATGTGGCAATGTTGGTGACGCCCAATACCAATACGCCACCAGAACCCGCCTCGGGCATTTTGGCCTGCACGGGCGATACGGACTCGGCAACCGTTTCAATGGGGGGGTCGAGCAGCAATTCAATTTGCCGTTGTGAAATATCGCCACGACTCAAAGCCACCCAGAAATCTTCAATCTTTGGAAAACCCAATTGATTGGCTAAACGTTCTACGTTGGGCTGCCCTTTGCCCATGCGCGCCATAATTTTTTCAAAGATAACGCGTCCTTCGGCGATATCTTCTTCCAGATGCTGTTGTTTAAACCATTGGCGCGCTTTGGCCAGCGCGCGGCTACTTTTAATGTAACCGTAATCAGGATTAACCCAATCACGACTGGGTCCCCCTTGGCGCACGGTAATAATTTCTACGCGCTGCGCGTTTTCTAGCGGATAGTTGAGCGGCACAATCACACCATCCACTTTGGCGCCACGACAGCGATGGCCCAAATCCGTATGCACATGGTAGGCAAAATCAACCGGTGTGGCACCACGTGGCAAATCGATCACGCGCCCTTGGGGCGTAAACACATAAATCACTTCATCCACAGGCGCTGGTGCATCCGCCGGTGAATTGTGGTGCGCCACTTCCTGCTGCCATTCCAACATCTGACGCAACCAGGCCACACGTTCATCAAAACGACGATCCGCGCGCGTGCTGCCTTCTTTATACCGCCAGTGGGAAGCTACTCCCAATTCAGAATCACGATGCATTTCGCGCGTGCGAATTTGAATTTCTATGGACTTGCCCTCCGGGCCCATAACCGCTGTATGCAGCGACCGATAGTAATTCCCTTTGGGGCGCGCGATGTAATCGTCAAATTCACCGGAGATGGGCTTCCATAAATTATGCACAATTCCCAACACGGTATAGCAATCGCGCACCTCTTCCACAATCACACGTACTGCGCGCACATCATAGAGCCCTTCAAAATCCAGACTCTTGCTGCGCATCTTTTTAACAATGCTGTAGAGATGTTTGGGGCGGCCCTGAACCTGCCCTACAATACTGGCCGCCTGCAATTCGTTTTCCAAAACTGTAATCAGTTTGGCAATGTAGCGCTCACGATCTTCCAAGCGTTCATCCAAACGCTTGGCAATGTCTTTATAGGTTTCTGGTTCAATAACTCGGAAGGAGAGGTCTTCCAGTTCCCACTTCAATTGCCAAACACCCAAGCGATTGGCTAAGGGTGCATAGAGGTCCATGGTTTGATGGGCAATGCTGCGCTGTTCTTGCGCGTCATGATTTTGCAAACCACGCATCAACCACACACGCTCCGACAAAGCCACAATCACCACGCGAATGTCCTGCGCCATGGCCAACAGTAACTTGCGCACGCCCTCCAAGCGCTGCGCATCACTCGATAAGGGATTGGGGCCTTTTTGAATGGAGAGCAAGGTCACGTCAATGCGGTGCAGGTCATTGACAATGGAGGCCACATCCACATCAAAGGCCTTGGGGATGTCCAGACGCTCCAAGCGCTGCCAAGGTAAGGCGCGCAGCAAGGCCGCCACAATACAAGCCGGATGGCTTTCCAGTTCGCTTAACAGGCGTGCCACGGTAAAGGCCCGCTGCAAGCTCAAGGCTTCAATTTCTAATCCCTCTTCTTGCTCGGTCACCCAAGCGAAGGCGCGTTCAATAAGCGCTGCGTCACGCTCGGGGTAACGCTCTTCAAGCCCCAGACCGGCCAGCCCTTCAGCGGGGGTTAGCGTTGCTGGGTGATGTGTGCGTGAAACCATAACCAATCCCTTTAAGATTTCTATGCGCAGTATAGCCGATGCTCGTGCACTTTTTTAGCACAGTACTGGTGCACGCCTCTTTAAAACGCACCAATTAGGGCGCTGATTTGAGTATGCGCACCTCTTTTAGTCCAGTTAACGATGGCATGCAACTTGCTGTACAGTAAACTAACGATAACAATTATGATTTGGACAACCGCCATGCCCTCTGAAATCGTAAAAACTGCCGCTCATGATGAAATGCGCCGACCCGATGGCGGCATTTTTCCGGCCTACGTCGATTATGCGCAATGGCTAGAGGGGGTTTCACCGGAAATTCTCAAGCAGCGTCACCGTGAGGCCGAGCTACTCTTTGCACGTTTGGGCATTACCTTCGCCGTGTATGGCGATGAAAGCGGTGTAGAGCGCTCCATCCCCTTTGACGTAATTCCACGCATCCTCTCTGCCGAATCATGGAAAAAAGTTGAAGCTGGTTGTATTCAACGCATTCGTGCGCTAAATGCTTTCTTAAAAGATATTTATTTCAGTCAGGAAATTTTAAAAGCCGGCATTATTCCGCGCCAACAAGTGGTGGGAAACGCCATGTTCCGGCCAGAGATGATCGGCATTCCCGTGCCCGGTGACATTTACGCCCACGTGGCCGGCATTGATGTGGTGAAGGTGGACGAAGATACTTTTTATGTGTTGGAAGACAATCTACGCACCCCATCCGGGGTATCGTACATGTTAGAAAACCGCCGCATGATGATGCGCTTGTTCCCCGAGTTATTTGGCCGCATACCCATAGCTCCCGTGGATCATTACCCTGATTTGTTGGTGGAAGGATTGCGTGCCGTATCGCCGCGCGAAACCAATAACCCCGTAGTGGTGCTGCTCACCCCCGGCGCCTACAACAGCGCCTACTTTGAACATGCGTTCTTGGCCCAGCAAATGGGCATTGAGTTGGTAGAGGGCCAAGATCTATTTGTGAAAGATGAAAAAGTGTACATGCGCACCACCGAGGGCCCGCAACGAGTAGACGTTATTTACCGTCGCATTGATGATGATTTCATTGACCCCTTGGCGTTTCGCCCCGATTCCATTTTGGGCGTGCCCGGAATCTTAAGCGCTGTGCGCGCCGGGCATGTCACCTTGGCCAACGCCATCGGAACCGGCGTGGCTGATGATAAATCTACTTACGTCTATGTGCCTGAAATGATTCGTTTCTATTTAGGCGAGCAGCCCATTCTCTCCAACGTCCCTACATATCGTTTATCCCTTGCTGATGATTTGGCTTATGTGCTGGCCAACTTATCTGAATTAGTGGTGAAGGAGGTGCAAGGCTCGGGGGGTTATGGCATGTTGATTGGACCCGCCGCCAGCAGTAAAGAGTTGTCAGACTTTCGCGAACGGATTAAAGCCAACCCCGACAATTACATTGCGCAACCTACCCTATCGCTTTCCACTTGCCCCACCTTGGTGGATTCGGGAGTGGCTCCTCGTCATGTGGATTTACGTCCCTACATTGTCAGTGGCAAGGATGTTCGCATAGCGCCCGGCGGACTGACCCGTGTGGCGCTTAAGGAAGGATCACTGGTCGTTAACTCATCCCAAGGTGGCGGTACCAAAGACACCTGGGTTTTGGAGCGCTAAACATGCTAAGCAGCACTGCCGACCACCTCTACTGGATGGCGCGCCATTTTGAGCGCGCTGAAAACACCGCACGCATGCTGGATGTGACGCATCGCATGATGTTATTACCCGACAGCAAAACAGAACCCGATTTGGCCTGGGCTGCTCCTTGGGCCGTGCCTTTGGTCACCACGGGTTTGGCTTCTGCCTTTTATGAGTTATACCCCGAGCCCAGCACGCGCAATGTGTTGGAGTTTCTGGTAACGCGCTCAGATAACCCCTCTAGCATTTCAGGCAGCCTACAATCCGCGCGTGAAAACGCGCGTTCCGTGCGTGGCGCCATCACCTCTGAAATGTGGGAGTGTATTAACGCCACTTGGTTAGAATTTAAGAATATCGACCCTGACCAGCTAGAGCCCGGTAAAATTGGCGATTTATTTGATCGGGTAAAGTTACGTTCACATTTGTTCCGTGGCGTTACTGTGGGCACTTCACTGCACGATGAATCCTATCACTTCATTCGCTTAGGCACTTTCCTAGAGCGGGCGGACAACACGGCACGTATTTTGGATGTGAAATATCACATTCTTCTACCCTCAGTGCAGGATGTGGGCGGCGCGCAAGATTACTACCAATGGGGGGCGTTGCTGCGCTCGGTGAGCGCGTTTGAGGCCTATCGTAAAATTTACCGCGACGTGATTCAGCCGCCTAAGGTGGCAGAACTTCTCATTCTGCGCATGGATATGCCGCGCTCGCTACATGCTTGCATGGATGAAATCCACAACATTCTTAAACTATTACCCCCCAGCGCTCAAGGAGCGGAGGTACGACGCAAGGCAGGAGAATTGCATGCACGCCTGCATTATGGACGTATTGAAGACATCATCGCGAGCGGTTTACACGAATACCTCACTGATTTTGTGGAACAGATCGGCCTTCTAGGTCAAGATGTTAACCGCAGCTTCTTCTCTCATGACGCATAATAATCCCTCACATGACTTGCCATATGCCCCGCTCTCATTTAGAGTTCTTGGTGGGCGGTCCGTCCAACAGCTGGAGTTTTTTTCCCATGACTTATTGTGTTGCCGCCAACCTCAACGCCGGCATGATTTTCGCATCCGATTCCCGCACCAATGCGGGAGTGGACAATATCGCCCGTTTTTGCAAAATGCGTGTATTCGAGAACCCGGGCGATCGCGTGATTGTCACGCTCACCTCGGGAAACTTGGCCATCAGCCAGAGCACGGTAAACCTACTGATGCAAAAAGCACGCGATCCTCAGCAAAAAAATATTTGGAATTGCAATTCGCTCTACGAAGTAAGCCAGTTACTGGGCGACTGTTTGCGCGAAATTCAGCAACGCGACGGCCCTTATCTCACGCAACACAATATCGACCCCAACTCCTCTTTTTTAGTGGGCGGTCAAATCCGCGGCGAAGAGCCGCGCCTGTTCAATATATACACCGAGGGCAACTTCATAGAAACCTCGCAGGACACGCTGTTCTTTCAAATTGGCGAGACCAAGTACGGCAAGCCCATTCTGGATCGTGTACTTTCTCCGGCAACGTCTTTGCCGGAAGCAGCCAAATCCGTAATCGTATCTTTCGACTCTACCATGCGCAGCAATATTTCCGTTGGCCCCCCCATCGACCTGGTGGTGTACGAGCGCGACAGCTACAAGGTGGCCTTGCACAAACGCTTGGAAGAAAACGATCCTTATCTCAACCTTGTGCACCATCAATGGGGCGAGGGTTTGAAACGGGCTTTTACACAGTTGCCCGATATGGAGTGGCGTGACGATGGCTATCCGCGTAGCGCTCTCTCATAACACCGAATATCGATTCGACCAATCTACACAAGTTTATCCGCACGAAATTCGCTTGCGGCCTGCGGCGCATTGTCGCACACCCGTTACTGGTTACTCCTTGCGCATCACGCCGGCAAATCATTTTATTAATTGGCAACAAGATGGTTACGGAAACTGGGTAGCACGCTTGGTTTTTCCAGAGCCCACACATGAGCTGCGCATTGAAGTGGGCTTGGTGGCAGAACTCACCGTTATCAATCCATTCGATTTTTTTGTAGAACCCTACGCGGAAAATTTTCCTTTCACTTACACTCCCGCCCTACTGCGCGAGCTCTCCCCTTTCTTAGAGGCTGCGTCGGCAGGACCGTTGCTGAAGGATTATCTGAAACCCTTACAAGGTCAGGCCGAAGGTTCGGTTAGTCTTACAATCGACTTTTTAGTGGCCCTCAACCGCAACTTGCAACAGGCTATTCGTTACGCTATTCGCATGGAGCCGGGCGTACAAACGCCGGAAGAAACCCTCACCTTAAAACAAGGATCATGTCGTGATAGCGCTTGGTTGCTGGTGCAGATAGCCCGCCACCTGGGTTTGGCGGCGCGCTTTGTGTCGGGTTATTTAATTCAACTCACCGCCGATCAAAAATCATTGGATGGCCCCTCGGGTCCCACGGAAGACTTTACCGATTTACACGCTTGGGCTGAAATATTTTTACCCGGCGCGGGCTGGGTTGGCCTTGACCCTACCTCAGGTTTACTGGCCGGCGAAGGGCATATCCCCTTAGCCTGCACCGCCGCACCCGAATCTGCTGCACCTGTGACAGGTGCCACAGGACCTTGTGAAGTAGAGTTTGGCTTTGCTATGAATGTGACGCGTGTGTTGGAAGATCCGCGCGTGACAAAACCATACACCGACGAGCAGTGGCTAGCCGTTGACGCCTTGGGCGAGCATGTAGAAAAGGACCTGCAAAAACAGCAGGTGAAATTGACCATGGGTGGTGAGCCTACTTTTGTGTCCATTGATGACATGGAAGGGGACGAGTGGAACACACAAGCCTTAGGCGAACATAAACGACAATTAGCTGGTGATTTATTGCATCGCTTAGAAAGCCGTTTCGCACCGGGTGGTTTACTGCATTATGGGCAAGGCAAATGGTACCCCGGCGAACCGCTACCCCGTTGGGCGCTGAATGTGTTCTGGCGTACTGATGGTCATGCGCTGTGGGGCGATCAACGCCTATTAGCAAACGATACCCCACGCGTACCCTTAGAACGCCACGATGCGCGCCGCTTTGCCGAAGCGTTAGCGTTTCAGTTGGGCATTAATGGCGCGCGCGTCATGGATGCCTATGAAGATGCTCTGCATGCCCTCTCAGAAGAAGTGCGCTTGGCTGCAGACGACACCCTGAGTGCCGCAAATCTGAAAGATGGTTTAGAGCGTTCACGCCTGATGCTTCAATTAAGCGAGGATCTTAATGCGCCGGTGGGCTGCATATTACCCTTGCAAGCCGCCCCCCGTTTAAAACCTGCGCAGCCTACGCAATGGATGACAGGACCTTGGGTGTTTCGCCGCGCGCGTTTATATTTGCTGCCTGGCGATTCGCCGGTAGGACTGCGCCTGCCATTGGCCTCGCTTCCTAAAGTTCCAGCACCAGAGAACGCCCTGCCAACAGATCCATTTGAAACGCAGGAAGCATTAGCACAAAATAAGGTCGTCACATCCGATAAGGGTAGCGTTAAAGCCGCAGAAAAGGCAGAGGATGTCCTGGTTGTGAATGGCATTACCACAGCGCTTTGCGTAGAGGTGCGCGAAGGTCTGTTGCATGTATTTCTCCCACCCCTAGAAGTGCTGGAAGATTTTATCGCCTTGGTGAATGCCATTGAGAAGACGGCCAGTGTTACCGGTATTCCCGTGCGACTGGAAGGCTATACACCCCCGCAAGATGCGCGTTTGCGTAAATTATCTGTAACCCCCGACCCGGGTGTGATTGAAGTCAATATTCACCCCTCTGCCAATTGGTCTGAATTAAAAGAAACCGTCACAGCCCTATATGAAGAAGCACGCCTATCGCGCCTCTCTACAGAGAAGTTCATGTTGGACGGTCGTCACACCGGTACGGGCGGGGGCAACCATGTCACCTTAGGCGGCGCCACCTCCGCCGATAGCCCACTACTGCGCCGACCCGACTTGTTGCGCAGCCTTATTACCTTTTGGCAAAACCATCCTGCACTGTCTTATCTTTTTTCAGGGCAATTCGTCGGGCCCACCAGTCAGTCACCGCGCGTGGATGAAGCGCGCGACGACAACCTGTATGAGCTGGATTTGGCTTTTTGCCAAATGGACCGCAAGTTAGCGGCCGACAAAGAACCCGTGAGCCCTTGGTTGGTGGACCGTCTACTGCGCAATTTATTGGTGGATTTAACCGGCAATACACATCGCGCTGAATTTTCTATCGACAAGCTTTATTCACCCGATGGACCTACCGGTCGCTTAGGCATCCTGGAGTTTCGCGCCTTTGAGATGCCGCCCCATTCGCGTATGAGTTTGGTGCAATTACTATTGCTGCGCGCCTTGGTGGCTTGGTTTTGGCGCGAGCCCTACACGGCACCATTGGTACGCTGGGGCACTGAATTACACGATCGCTTCATGCTGCCCCACTTCGTGGAACAGGATTTACAGGATGTGGTGAAAAACCTTAACCGCGCGGGCTACGCCTTTAAGATGGAATGGTTCACTCCCTTTGTAGAATTCCGCTTCCCGGTATTGGGTCGCGTAACGCAGGATGGCATCACCATGGAATTGCGCCAAGCCATAGAGCCTTGGCATGTGCTGGGAGAAGAAATGAGTGGTGGTGCCATGGCGCGCTATGTGGATTCTTCCGTGGAACGCCTGCAGATTAAAGTGACCGGCATGTTGGGTCAACGCCATCAGGTGCATTGCAATGCCGTGCCTGTTCCCCTAACGGCCACGGGTGTGCGCGGTGAATTTATTGCGGGAGTCCGTTTCAAAGCCTGGAACCCGCCCTCATCATTGCACCCCACCATCGGCGTGCATGCGCCCTTGGTGTTTGATTTAGTAGACAGCTGGAGCGCGCGCTCCTTGGGTGGCAGCACCTACCATGTCAGCCATCCCGGTGGGCGCAGCTACGACACCTTTCCCGTGAACGCCAACGAGGCCGAAGCCCGTCGTTTTGCACGCTTTTGGGATCACGGCCACACACCAGGACCCATCACAATAACCACTCCCACTGTGGATGCCGATTTCCCCACGACGCTAGACTTACGGCGCTGGGGTTAGCGCATCACTCCAGTAATGAGGAAATCGATCTCGCTCTGCTGTGAGTTTAATGATCTCTTGTTCAATCTGTATCGCCACCGCCCCAGATTCATCGGTGCGCATCTGCCCACTGCGATGCTCGACATAACGTTGCACAATCTCATCCTTAGGATGACCGAAGTGATTGCGATACCCCACGGTAAAAATAGTCCAAAGAGGTGCCACAGCGTCAATAAATTCTTCTGTTGAAGAAGTCTTGCTGCCGTGATGCGGGGCGATCAACACTTCTGCTGTCAATACGTGTGGGTTGCGCTGCAGTATTTCACGTTCACTCACAGCCTCGATATCCGCCGGCAGTAACAGATGTTTTCCTTCGGCGCTAATCCGCAGAACACATCCGCGATCATTGGTCTTGCGAGTTTCATCTAAGGCGTTCTCACGCAACGGGTGAATGATTTCAAAATCCACGCCCTCCCATTGCCACGCTTGCCCGGCATAACAAGTGATGGATTGTTTGGCCTGCAACACAATAGGGTGCGTGTGTTCCAGTGATGAAAGCAACCAATCAATAGCGATGCCCTTTTGCAGCGATAAGCCGCCCCCGCTATGGTCTGTGTCACGGTGACTGATGATCAGTCCATCCACATGCGCTACACCCATAGCGCGCAAAGCGGGCAGCACAATGCGCGCACCACCATCATTCTCACTGCTGTAACGCGGACCGCTATCGTAGATCAAATTATGATGCTGAGTGCGCAACACCACGGCCAAACCCTGCCCTACATCCAACACATCCATCCACACACCTCCCCATTCCGGTCTGGGTGCGGGAGTAAAGAGCAACGGTACGAGACATAAAGCGCCCACGCGTCGCCCCGGTAAACCGCGCGGGGCCAATAAAAATAGCAGCCCTATAAAACCTAACGTTAACGTGCTCACTGTGGGCGCTGCGGTGCTCCACACCGTGACGGGCCCAGCGGCCAATTGCTGCAAGGCCCAGGCGCAATTGCTAAAAATCGCGTGAGCCACTATCAGTAACCATCCCAGTCCGGGAATAACACCCAAGAGTGACAAGGGCACTACGGCCAAGCTGACCAATGGAATGGCGAAGGCATTGGCCAGCGGAGAGATAAGCGACACCTGTTGAAACAGCAGCACCATAAGCGGCACTAGGGCCCAAGTAGCAGACCACTGCGTGTGAATGGCTGCACGCCATGCGCTGCTGCGCCCCACCACATGAGCATGGGCAAACATCAAAACTCCAACCGCCCCAAAAGACAGCCAAAACCCAATTGACACCGGTGCCCACGGATCGATGACCACTGCAACGACGAGTGCGCAGAGTAATAATGGTGAGGCCTCAAGCGGCAAATCACGCAGGCGCCCCATGGTTACCACGGCAATCATGTACAACGTGCGCTGCGTGGGCACTGAAAACCCCGCCAGCAATGCATAGGCTGTGGCTGCTGTGAGCATTACCCACCAATGTAGCCGTACGCCAGGCCACACGCGTCGCACAGCAGAGGCCACCAAACCCGCCAGCAATGTAATGTGCAAACCTGAAATAGAAATGAGATGCCCCACTCCGGTTTGCCAGAAAAGCTGCCAATCCTCCTGTCTTATTTGCGATTGATCCCCCACCACCAAGGCAATAATGACACCCGTCCAACGCCTATCACCCAACGCCGCTTGAATACGTGCACGCACCACATCACGCGCTTGCTCGATTACAATTCCGGGTGTTGCGACGTTGAATTGGTTGCTGGGCTGAAGCAATTGATTATCAGGATCATCTCGCACGGCCCCCGTGGCGCGCACCCCTTGCGCCAAGGACCAGGCTTCAAAATCAAAACCTCCGGGGTTAATTAAGCTGTGGGGCCTCTTAAGGCTCACACGCAATCGCCAGCGTTGCCCGGGATGCAAGGGGGGAATAGTGGCGCCGCCCTCCGTATTAAACCAAGCCAAAGAAATTTTATGGGGTACCACGGCCTCAACCGGGTCCACGTACTCCACAGAAAAAATAAAACGTTGGCCATTTAGCACCGCTGTGGGCAGCTCCGTGATGGTGCCCGTGAGCACCAAGGCTTGCCCTTCCCATTCGTGGGGCAGCGTCTCACTCATGCGCCAGTGCGCGCGCAGGTCGGCGTAAACAAACCCCAATGCCGCCGCCAGGATGCCTACGCCACATGATTTTAAGATTGAAGGCCAACTACTTTGTAGCAATAGCGCAAAACCTATCGCCAACAGCGCGCCCGCCAAAATCCATAGGGGGCTAATTAGCGACGGAGAGCATTGAAGAAGAATGACGCCGACCACAAAGCCGGCCAGAGCGGTACGCACCCTTTGCAGGATGCCTTATGGTTTTATTTTTTTGTACTAGAGAAGCAGTATTTAATACGCGTTTAAAACACCATCAATCAGCCGATAACGGGTATCAGCACGAGCGGCCAAATCCAAATCATGGGTCACCATCACAAGTCCTGCCCCCACCTCACGATTGAGTGCCAGCATTAAATCGAATACCTGCCCTGCGGTATGCCGGTCTAAATTTCCCGTGGGTTCATCGGCCAACACCAAGGCGGGCCTCGTCACCAAAGCCCGTGCCACTGCGGCACGCTGGCGCTCGCCACCCGATAACTCTGAGGGGCGATGGACCAGACGATGGCCTAACCCCACAGCTTCTAATAAAACCTGGGCGCGTGCGGCGGACTCCTCGGGTGAATGCCGGCCGATCCATAAGGGCATGGCCACATTTTCTAAGGCGCTAAATTCAGACAACAGATGATGAAACTGGTACACAAAGCCCAACTTCTGATTGCGCAATTGACCCACACGCGGCTCGGGCAGGCCCGCTAGATCTTCCCCCTCCAACAACACTTGCCCGGCACTTGGGCGATCCAACCCACCCAAGAGATGCAGTAAGGTGCTCTTACCACTGCCGGAAGCCCCCACAATGGCCACATGCTCACCCGGGCGCACATTCAACTCAACGCCTTGCAAGACAGGTACTGGCGTATGGCCTTGCTGAAAGGTTTTACTCAGCCCCAAGCATTGCAGAATAAACTTTTTACTCATAGCGCAGGGCCTCCGCCGGTTGCACGCGCGAGGCGCGGTAGCTGGGGTAGAGCGTGGCCAGTAAGGTGAGGATTAATGAGGTGAGCGCAATCACCATCACATCAGCCATTTGCAATTGCGAGGGCAGTTCGGAAATAAAATACACTTGCGGGGCTAAGAAATGAACGCCGAACAAATGCTCAATAAACGGTACGATGGTTTCGATATTGGCCGCCACCAGCACGCCCAAACCCACACCAAAGGCAGTGCCAATTAAGCCAATCAACGCCCCTTGAATAACAAATATCAACAATATGCTGGAAGGAGAAGCGCCCAAGGTGCGCAGAATAGCGATGTCCGCTTGCTTATCGGTCACCGCCATAACCAAGGTGGATACAATATTAAAGGCGGCTACCGCTACGATCAGCAGCAGAATAATAAACATTACATTCTTCTCTAAGGCCACCGCGCGGAATAAATTGGCATGCTCGCGCGTCCAATCGCTAATCCACGCTTCAAAACTTAAGCTGGCAGAAAGTTCCTGGGCCACGCGCGGCGCGTTCATTAAATCTTTCAGCTTCAGCCGCACGCCCGTCACATCATCGCCCATGCGGAATAATTTCTGAGCGTCACTCATATGTATAAAAGCCAAACCGCTGTCGTACTCGTACATGCCCACTTCAAAAATACCCACTACGGTGAATTGTTTCACGCGCGGCAAAAGGCCCGCGGGAGTGGCTTGCCCTTGTGGGGTGATGACCACCACCTTGTCGCCCATATCCGCGTGAATAGCGCGCGCCAAATCGCGTCCTAAAATAATACCGAAGCCATCGGCTTTTAAATCTGCCAAGTGGCCTGCTTTCATATGTTGACTGAGTTCCGCCACCTTATCTTCTTCAGTGGGCAAGATGCCGCGCAGCAACGCCCCTTGCACATGGCTGTCGAAAGACAGCATGCCCTGCCCCATTACATAAGGAGCCGCTCCGATGACTTCAGGGTTTTTTCTGGTTTCAGTCACCACCGCTGGCCAATGGGATAAGTTTTGATTGGCGCCAAAGACTTGCACGTGGGAAGCCACCCCCAAAATGCGCTCGCGCATTTCCTTTTGGAAGCCGTTCATGACGGAGAGCACAATAATCAGGGCAGCCACACCCAAACCAATGCCCGCCATGGAAATTAGCGAAATAAATGAGATGAAGTGATTGCGGCGCTGGGCGCGGGTATAGCGCAAACCGACCACAATTTCAAAGCGAGACACGATAGAGGCCATTTCCTGTAGGGATCGCGGCATTGTATCCTTTATGATGCACCTTATGGACACCACACTCATTATCCCCGGGCTGTTTCCCGAAATCCCCGATGCTGATATCGGCCGTCTGCCACACCTAGAGCGGCTTTTGGCGCGCGGCACCTTGGGTATTGGGGTCAGACCCCGCATGGGGTCTGACCCCAATACCCACCCCACCCCCCCCATCCACCCCACTTCGCTGGGACATCAGCGCGCGGTACAGGCGGGATTTCTGGGTGCCGCACCGTTATGGTTTTTTGCCGACCCC
>CAIVUX010000022.1 GCA_903909215.1 uncultured Ferrovum sp. | reverse complement strand
CCATCTCGAACAGGGCCGTGAAACGAGACTGCGCCGATGATAGTGTGGATTACCCATGCGAAAGTAGGTCACCGCCAGACTCCCCATACCGCCTGAAAAGGCAACAAAAAGCCCCTGCGCAGAAATGCGTGGGGGCTTTTTTATTATGAAGATCGGGTTTCATAAAAACTTCATCAGACTATCCTTAATCGGAAATATGGCTGCGGTATCGTGAACCACGGTCTGTAGTTCCAATGGCGTTATTCTCTATCACACAGGTTTTATATGAGGACAAAATTGATGAAGTTTTCTAAAGTCTTGATTGGCGTTTCTGCCCTTTGTACACTGCTATCCGCATGTGGAGGCGGTGGCAACGCGGTGACATTAACCCCCACCCGTACCATTATTATGGTGTGGGATGGTCTGCGTCCTGATTCGGTCAATGCAACGGACACTCCAAACTTATATGAACTGCGCCAAACGGGTACCAACTTTACCGACAACCATTCCACATACCCTACCTTCACCATGATGAATGGATCGTCTTTTGCAACGGGTTCATTTCCAAAAACCAGTGGCTTTTACGGCAACACCTTCTGGACGCCTCCGCAAGGTACGGGCAACACCATTCCTGCCGGACCCCAATCGGGCTCATCGGCCGCTGCTGATTACACCGACCCTGTTTTTGTTGAAGACTATCAAATACTCACCACCCTCAACACCTATTACAGCGGTCAATTGCTGTTGGTGAAAAGCCTGTTTGCCACCGCACAAAGCGCCAATATGGTGACAGCCACTGTAGGGAAAGCCGGCGCAGCGTATATTCAGGATTTGAATCGCGGCGGTTATTTCCTCGATGAAAACTCGGCCTTGCCCCGCACCTTCGTGACTGAGTTGCAAACCGCCGGTTACGCGCTGCCTGCCAACATCCCGTTTAACTTCTCTGGTGCGGATGCAGTGACTCTGGCAGGTTCTAATGGTACCCCCACGAAAAAAGCCGGTTACGTCACCTTTAATACCACTGCTTTCAGTGATCCTGCTAACCCCGCACCTTTGGCAATTGCAGCCCGTGACTCTACGGACAGATCCCAGGGCGCGCCAGAAGATGCGGCCAATAAATACATGATGTCGATCTTTACCCAATACATTTTGCCCAACAAGAAGCCTATGCTCTCCTTAATCTGGTTCCGTACCCCAGACAATGTGGAACATGGTTACGGTCCAGGAACAGCCAATGCCGTGGCCGGTTTGCGTTCGCAGGATGCGCGTTTGGGTGAATTGATTGCCGCTTTACGTGCCAATGGTATGGACAGCAGCACCAACATCGTCGTGGTATCAGACCATGGGCATAACAGTGTTTCCGGCCCCCTTGCCCTATACCCCTTGCGCAGCATTACAGCGTCCACCACATTACCCAGCGGTCCTGTGGTTAACGGTTCTACCAGTGGCACCACTGGCGCTGTTTTGGATATGACCGCAGCGGTTAACAATGCCACTGGCTATTCCTTTTCAGGGGATGTACGCTCCGCCGATTTGCTGACCTATCGCGGTTACAAGGCCTACGACGGCAATGGATGCACCACTTCCGCTATGTATGGATTAAACGCCAGTGGCGTGGCTACGGTTACTGTGAAAACAGACAGCACAGGGCTGTGCAACCCTACTGCCGGCACCATGTATCAGGCCATCAGCTCCACGCTTCCCACGCCTGTGGCCAGCTTTAAGGTGCCAGCAGCCGGCACTTTGCCAACCAATGGCATTGTTGTGGCAGCCAACGGCGGCTCAGATTATTTTTATGTACCCAGTCACGATCCTACTACGGTTAAAAATCTGGTTAAAACTTTGCAGCAACGGGAAGAGTATGGCGCCATTTTTGTAGACAGTCGCTACGGTGCCATTCCAGGTACCTTGACCATGGCCAATGTAAATCTGGAAAACGCCACCCGTCAGAACAATGGTCAGCCTGATGTGGTAGTGAGCTTTGCCTGGGACAACACCGTAACCATTCAGGGTATGCAGGGCATTGAATTTGAGAGTACCGGTGGCCAGCGTGGGATGCATGGCAGTTTTGGTCCCAATGATGTGCACAACACCCTCATTGCCAACGGACCCTCATTTAAAAATGCAGCCATCACCACCCCCTCAGGGAATGTGGATGTGGCGCCCACCGTGGCCTATTTGTTGGGGCTGTCCATGCCTCAGGCGGATGGTCGTGTATTAAACGAAGCGCTGATGTTGCCTGCCAGTGCCGCAACCCCCACCGTCACCGCCTCTACGATTAACCCCACCAGCGCTGCCACGGGGCTGTCCTTTGAGCTGCCCACCGATTTAACGGGTGCCACCAAAGACCCCGCTCTTACTACGGGCAGTTATACAATTAACCTTCAGGTGAAGGATTTGGTGGTGAACAACCTCACTTACCGCTACTTCGATTATGCAAAAGCGGTTCGCAACTAGTTGATGGTATTTTGAATTTTAAAAATGGAACTGATCGTTGAAAAATAAATCTGTGAAAAGCGCGCGGGGTTTGACGTTTTGGACCCTCGCGCTGCTAATGTCGGCAATTACCACGTGTTCCTTGGCAAACGAATTAAGGTTTGAGCAAGCATTCAGCGAGAAAGGCGAGTCCAACTCCCTTCACTTTACAGCGCAGTTTTTATCGCGCGGGACTTCGCATCAACTGGAATTGTGGCGCGACAAGGGGCGTCGCCTTAAACGCACCACTGATGACGCCATTGAGGTCTACGCGTTTCGTAAGCCAGGCGATGCGGAATATCACATGTCCATTCTGGATTTAAAAAAGAAGATCCACACCCGGGTCGACAGGACAAACTTGTATCGGATTGGAAATTTTACAGACTGGTTTGATCTGGCTCACGGTCTGAAGCACCCAGCGGGAAACTATCATTTGACGTCAGAAGAGGCTCCTGGCAATGCCCTCAAGGCTATTGCTTCCTGTAAATGGTACAGCCTAACCCAGGATGCGCCGGCCAACAGCACGCATATTTGCTGGAGTGAGGCGAGCCGCATTCCCTTGCTGATCCAGGATCAGAATGGCACTGTGGTTTGGAAAGTATTGGCAGTAGACCAAAAGCCAGTTTCCGCAAAAACCTTCGAGATTCATGATGAAGGGTTTGTTCGCAATGACGCCAACCAAGACATTGATCCAGACTAACCGGTAGAAGTTACTCCGCGTTGTAGTGACTCAATTCCAATTGATAGTGACGCTCATCCAATAAGGTGATGTGCGCGCGGCCCCCCACGGGCAATGTGATTTTGTCGCGCACATGGCCGAAGGGCAGGTTTTGCAGCACCGGACATTTCACCCAGCCTTTTAAGAAATCCAGCACACGCGTCAAGGTGTAAGGCGAAGCAGATGCTTGCGTGGGTTCGCAGCGATTAAATTGTCCCACCAAAATGGCGCGCTGCTTATCTAGAATGCCGGCGTGCAGCAGTTGGAGCAACATGCGCTCAATGCGGAAGGGTTCTTCGTTTACATCTTCAATAAATAAGATTCCATCTTCCACATCCGGCATGTAGGGCGTGCCCACCAAATGCGCAATCATGGACAGATTGCCACCCCAAATAACCCCTTCAATACCAGAGCCCACTTGCTCGCGCAGGATGTGGCCGGTTTCACCGTCGGAAGCCGAGAAAGGCATTTTGATGGCGGGGGTGGTGTGGGTGGCGCTTTGCAGCATCTTTTCAAAATGAATGTCATGCATGGGGCTGCGGTGATGATGTCCAAAATCAGGACAGGCCATGGGGCCGGCAAAAGTCACCATGCCGGTTTTGGCCAGCAGGGCCAAATGTAAGGCGGTTAAATCGCTAAATCCCACAATGCATTTGCGTGATTCGGCAATGGCATCAAAATCCAGGGCCGGTAGTAAACGCGTCATCCCGTAACCGCCACGCGCCGCCATAATCATGTCCACATGGGTGTTGGCCACCAAACGTTCAAAATCACGGCGGCGGTCGTAATCGGTGCCGGCAAAATAATCCACCCGATCGCGGGCGTGCGGGGCTTCAATGACGCGATAAGCGCGTTCGCTTAAATACAATAAGGCAATATCCAGCGCACCAGTTTGGCTGATAAATCCGGAAGGTGAGCAAATACCCAGACAGGCACCGGGCTTTAAACGACGGGGAAGGATAGGGGGTTTCATAGCGTTCTATTTTGGGATTGCGCATCCACCACCGTGAGCGCGGTCATGTTAACAATGCGCCGCACCGTGGCCGTGGGCGTGAGAATGTGGGCCGGGGCATTAATACCCAACAGAATAGGACCTACCGTAACGTTGTCACCAATTACGCGCACTAAGTTAAAGGAAATGTTGGCGGCATCGATGGTGGGCATTACCAATAAATTGGCGCGGCCTTTTAAACGCGAGCCGGGCATGACCCGTTGGCGAATTTCATCAGAAATGGCAGCATCGGCATGCATTTCACCATCGATTTCAAGTTTTGGTAGACGCGCTTGCACAAGGGTTAAGGCGCGTCTCATTTTAAGCGATGAAGGGGTATCGGCACTGCCAAAAGAGGAATGGGAGAGCATGGCCACGCGCGGCACAATCCCAAAACGCTGCACTTCCTCTGCTGCCATGGTGACGATGTCTGCCAGCTCTTCTGAGGTGGGGTCTGCATTCACATACGTATCGCATACAAAGAACGTCCCCTTGGGATTGAGCAGCATGTTCATGGCGGCAGGGGTAGAAACACCGGGTTTTAGGCCCAACACATTTTGCACATAATATAAATGTTCTGCATAGCGGCCGATGCAACCACAAATCATGCCGTCGGCTTCGCCGCGCTTCACCATCAATGCGGAGGTCAATGTGGGCTCGCGGTATACCTCATGCTTGGCCAAGTGCGGGGTGACGCCTTGACGCTCCATCATTTGGTGATAAAGCTGCCAATATTCGCGATACCGTGCATCGGAGTTCACGTTCACCATTTCAAACTCACGGCCTGCCTTAATGCGTAACCCCAAGCGTTTAATACGCAGTTCAATCACTTCGGGGCGACCAATCAGAATCGGCTTGGCCAAGCCTTCATCGCAGATGGTCTGCACCGCTTGCAACACACGCTCGTCTTCCCCTTCAGAAAAAACAATGCGCCGCGGTGAGGCTTTGGCGCGTGCAAACACTGGGCGCATCACCAAGCCTGAGTGATAGACAAATTGATTCAGCTTATCGTGATAGGCGGCCATATCGCTGATGGGGCTGGTGGCTACTCCACTGTCCATGGCGGCTTGCGCCACGGCGGAGGCAATTTTGACAATCAGGCGCGGGTCAAATGGTTTGGGGATCAGGTAATCCGCGCCGAAGGCGGTTTGGTCTTGACCATAGGCTTCCGCCACAATGTCCGATTGCTCGGCCTTGGCCAAATCTGCAATGGCTTGCACCGCCGCAATTTTCATGGGCTCATTAATGGTGGTGGCGCCCACATCCAAGGCCCCTCTAAAAATAAAGGGGAAACACAACACGTTGTTCACTTGGTTGGGGTAATCGGAGCGACCCGTGGCGATGATGGCGTCACTGCGCACAGAGCGCACATCCGCGGGTAATATTTCTGGGTCGGGGTTGGCCAGAGCAAAGATCAGTGGGCGTGCGGCCATGGCTTTTACCATTTCAGGTTTTAGCACACCGCCTGCGGAAAGGCCCAAGAAAATGTCCGCATCGGGAATCACTTCTGCCAAGGTGCGCGCGGTGGTGTCTTGGCAGTAGCGCTCCTTGTTGGGATCCATAAGCGCCACACGACCGGTATACACCACGCCGGCTAAATCGGTGACGAAAATGTTTTTGCGCGGCACGCCCAGGGCTACCATCATGTCCAAGCAAGACAGCGCAGCCGCCCCCGCACCCGAGGTAACCAGTTTTACCTCGTTAATTTTTTTACCCACCACATGCAGGCCGTTTAATAACGCAGCACCTACAATAATGGCGGTGCCATGTTGATCGTCGTGGAAGACGGGAATTTTGAGGCGCTCGCGTAAGCGGCGCTCCACTTCAAAACATTCCGGTGCTTTAATGTCTTCTAAATTAATTCCGCCAAAGGTGGGCTCCATGGCGGCAATGGCATCCACCAATTTATCCACATTGGTTTCATTTAACTCGATGTCGAAGCAGTCAATACCAGCAAATTTTTTAAACAGAACCGCCTTGCCTTCCATGACGGGTTTGGCGGCCAAAGGGCCAATAGCACCCAAACCCAGCACCGCAGTGCCATTGGTAATCACCCCCACCAAATTGGCGCGCGCTGTGAGATGACGCGCTTCTGCGGGGTTCTCCACAATGGCTTCGCAGGCTGCCGCCACGCCTGGGCTATAGGCCAGGGCCAAATCCGCCTGCGTAGCCAAGGGCTTGGTGGGTGATATTTCAATCTTTCCCGGGGTGGGGTAACGGTGGTAATGCAGCGCATTTTTGCGCAAATCGTCCTGCATAATCAGTCCTCAAGCAGTTGCGGATGGGCGCAGACCCCGCGGGGCTTACTTCAGGCCATCCTAGCCCCTATGTTAAACTCAACACTACCCTTTAGGCGAGGCCTCCTTAATATGTCCGGTAATACGTTGGGTCGACTGTTTTGTGTCACCTCTTTTGGCGAAAGCCATGGCCCCGCTTTGGGCTGTGTGGTGGATGGCTGCCCCCCCGGACTGCCTCTTTCTGCGGAAGACATCCAACAAGAGCTTAACCGACGCAAACCGGGCACCTCGCGCCATGTCACTCAGCGTCGCGAATCGGACAGTGTGGAAATTTTGTCGGGCGTATTTGAGGGGCTGACCACTGGCACGCCCATTGGCTTGCTGATTCGCAATGAAGATCAGCGCAGTCAAGACTACAGCAAAATTGCCGGCGCTTTTCGCCCGGGACATGCGGACTACACCTACTTGCAGAAATACGGCATTCGCGATTACCGCGGAGGAGGGCGCGCCTCAGCACGCGAAACCGCAGTGCGCGTGGCGGCGGGTGCCATCGCCAAAAAATGGTTGCACGCTCGTTACGGCGTGGTAATTCGCGGTTATTTGGCGCAATTGGGGCCGCACGTGATTCCCTTTAAAAACTGGGAAGACGTCAATCAGAACCCTTTTTTTGCCGCCGATGCGGGTGTGGTAGAAAAATTGGAAACCTACATGGATGATCTGCGCAAATCGGGCGACTCCATTGGTGCGCGCATTAACGTGGAAGCCAGTGGCGTACCGGTGGGCTGGGGCGAGCCTGTGTATGACCGCTTGGATGCAGAAATTGCTTTTGCCATGATGAGCATTAATGCCGTCAAGGGTGTAGAGGTAGGGGATGGTTTTGCCAGCGTAAACCAGAAAGGCACCGAGCATGGTGATGAAATGAGCCCCTTAGGGTTTTTGAGTAACCACGCGGGAGGTGTGCTGGGTGGCATTTCTACCGGACAAAACATTAGGGTTAGCCTGGCCGTAAAGCCCACTTCCAGCATTCGGTTGCCGCGCAACAGTATTGATGTAGCGGGCCTGGCCGCCGAAGTGGCCACCACGGGGCGGCACGATCCCTGCGTGGGCATTCGTGCCACGCCTATTGCAGAAGCCATGCTGGCGTTGGTCCTGATGGACCATGCCCTGCGCCATCGGGCACAGAATGCGGATGTGGTGGCTCCCTTCCCACCTATCCCTGGAAGCGCCGGTTAGGGTTTTTTACTCCCACGAACCCTGTCCGGAGCGCCCTGTTTTGTGTCATAATTTACGGTCATCTTAAGGCTGTAACGTTATGAATCCACAAACACTCTACGAAAAACTTTGGCAAGCGCATGTGGTGCGTCAAGAAACCGACGACACCGCCTTGCTGTATATCGACCGCCATTTGGTGCATGAAGTGACCAGTCCTCAAGCCTTTGAAGGGTTGCGCATCGCCCGCCGCCCTTTGTGGCGCGTGGCCTCTATTTTGGCCACCACCGATCACAACACACCCACCACCGATCAAGACGTCATCGCGGACCCCATTTCGCGCTTGCAAGTGAGCACCTTGGATGACAATTGTGCGCTCTACGGCATCAACGAATTTCGCATGGGCGATGTGCGCCAAGGCATCGTGCATGTGATTGGCCCTGAACAAGGTGCCACGCTGCCGGGTATGACTGTGGTGTGTGGCGATTCTCACACCAGCACCCACGGCGCCTTCGCAGCCTTGGCCATGGGCATTGGCACTTCTGAAGTAGAGCATGTGTTGGCCACGCAAACCTTACTCTCCCGCAAAGCCAAAACCATGCAAGTGGTGGTGGAAGGCGCGTTGCCTCAAGGTGTCACCGCCAAAGACGTGGCGCTCTCCATTATTGGTCATATGGGCACCGCAGGGGGTACGGGGTACGCCATTGAGTTTGCGGGTTCTACCATTCGTGAGCTGTCTATGGAAGGGCGCATGACCTTATGCAACATGGCCATTGAAGCCGGTGCACGCGCAGGAATGATTGCGGTGGATGACACCACCATCCATTATTTAGAAGGTCGGCCCTTTGCTCCCAAGGATGCACTGTGGACGCAGGCCGTTACCTACTGGCGCACTTTAGTGAGTGATGCGGGTGCGGTATTTGATAAGGTGGTCACCTTCAACGCTGCCGCCATAGAGCCTTTGGTCACTTGGGGCACCTCGCCTGAAATGGTGGTGGGGGTCAATGCCCGCGTGCCCGATCCTCTTAAAGAAGCGGACCCCACGAAACGCGAAGGCATTGAGCGCGCGCTGCAGTACATGAACCTCACGGCCAACATGCCCATTAGCGACATTGTTATCGATAAAGTATTTATTGGCTCATGTACCAATTCGCGTATAGAAGATTTGCGTTCCGCTGCCGCTGTGCTAAAAGGCCGTCATGTGGCGGCCAATATTACCCAAGCCTTGGTGGTCCCCGGTTCTGGTCTGGTTAAGCTGGCCGCGGAAGCAGAAGGGCTTGATAAAATTTTTATGGCCGCCGGTTTTGAGTGGCGCAACCCCGGGTGCTCTATGTGTTTGGGCATGAACGAAGACCATCTCTCGCCCGGTGAGCGTTGCGCCTCCACGTCTAATCGCAATTTTGAAGGACGCCAAGGGCCGGGAGGGCGCACCCATTTGGTCAGCCCACAAATGGCCGCAGCCGCTGCAGTGGCGGGGCATTTTGTTGATGTGCGTACCTTGCTTAATTAAGGACTGAGTGCGATGAAAAAATTCACCACATTAACCGGACTCGTGGCCCCCATGGATCGCGCCAATGTCGATACCGATGCCATTATCCCGAAGCAGTTTTTAAAATCCATTCGCCGCACGGGGTTTGGGCCGCATCTGTTTGATGCCTTGCGCTACCTCGACGAAGGGCAGCCCGAACAAGACTGCAGCACGCGTCCCATTAACCCCGATTTTGTACTGAATGTGGCGCGCTATCAAGGTGCTGAAATTTTATTGACGCGCGAAAACTTTGGCTGTGGTTCCAGCCGCGAGCATGCCCCTTGGGCGCTGGAAGATTTTGGCATTCGCGCCTTAATCGCCCCATCGTTTGCTGATATTTTCTACAACAATTGTTTTAAGAACGGTGTGTTGCCGGTGGTGTTACCGGCCGCTGTGGTTGAGCAATTGTTCCAAGCGGTGGCAGCCCTTCCGGGATATCGCCTGACCATCGATTTGGAAAAGCAAACTGTGGTCACTACAGATGGGGTAAGTCACTCTTTTGCGGTGGATGAATTTCGTAAATATTGTCTGCTCAATGGGTTGGATGAAATTGGCTTAACCTTGCGTCATGCCGATGACATTCGCGCCTATGAAGTGCTGCGCGCCCAACGTGAACCTTGGCTGTTTGGAGTCTCTCAATGAAAATAGCGGTATTGGCCGGTGACGGCATCGGCCCTGAAATTGTTGCTGAAGCCCTCAAGGTATTGGCGCTTTTTAAAAGTGAAGGCCTGGATATTGAAACCACGGCGGCGGATGTGGGCGGTATAGCGGTAGACCATCATGGCGACCCATTGCCTGAGGCCACATTAAAACTATGCCAGATGTCGGATGCCATTTTGTTTGGTTCCATTGGCGGTCCGCAATACGACACCTTACCTCGCGAACTGCGCCCTGAGCGCGGCCTATTGCGCTTGCGCAAAGAATTGGATTTGTTTGCCAATTTGCGCCCGGCGCGGGTGTTTCCCCAACTAAGCGGTGCTTCTACTTTAAAACCGGAAGTGGTGGCGGGGCTGGACATCATGATTGTGCGCGAACTGACCGGTGATATTTACTTCGGTCACCCGCGCGGCATTGCGGTAAACGCAGCGGGATTGCGTGTGGGCACCAACACCATGGTGTATGACGAAGAAGAAATCAGGCGCGTGGCGCATTGGGGTTTTCAGGCCGCCCGCGCACGGCGCCGCGAATTGTGCTCGGTAGATAAAATGAATGTGTTAGAAGCCACACAGCTCTGGCGTGATGTGGTGGTGGAAGTGTCGGCCGAGTATCCCGATGTGAAGTTGACACATATGTTGGTGGATAATGCCGCTATGCAATTGGTGCGCAACCCCAAACAGTTTGACGTGATTGTGACGGGCAATTTGTTTGGCGATATTCTCTCTGATGAAGCCTCTATGCTGACAGGCTCCATCGGTATGCTGCCTTCCGCATCACTTAATGCGGCGGGTTTGGGGCTCTTTGAGCCCATTCACGGCAGCGCACCGGATATTGCTGGGCGCGGCATTGCCAACCCTTTGGCGCAGATTTTATCCTTGGCTATGATGTTCCAATATTCCTTGCGCCGCGCCGATTTGGCCCAGCGTGTTGAGCGCGCTGTAGAGGGGGTTCTGGAGCAGGGTTTGCGCACCGCCGATATTGCCACGAAGGGTGAAACAGTTTCCAGCACCAGCGAAATGGGCGATGCTGTGGTGGCCGCCTTACGCGCTTGAACGCACAGCGTATTGTGAAGGAGGGGTTATGTTAACAGTAGGACTAGTGGGTTGGCGCGGCATGGTGGGCTCGGTGCTTTTAGCGCGCATGCAAGAAGAACGCGACTTTGATGTGATTGATGCGGTGTTTTTTACCACCTCGCAAGCGGGTGCGCCTGGTCCCGACGTGGGTCGCGGCAGCGCACCCTTGCAAGATGCCCACGATTTGACGCGTCTGTCTTCTATGGATGTTATTTTGTCCTGCCAAGGAGGCGATTACACCGCCGAAGTATTTGGCCCTTTGCGTGCCATGGGCTGGAAGGGTTACTGGATTGATGCGGCTTCCAGTCTGCGCATGAAAGATCATGCCGTTATTATCTTAGACCCCGTCAACCGAGATGTGATTGATCAGGCGCTGGCGCGCGGCGCGCGTGATTTCATCGGCGGCAACTGCACGGTGAGCTTAATGCTTATGGCACTTTCCGGTTTATTCCGCGCCGGTTGTGTGGAATGGGTGTCGGCCATGACCTATCAAGCGGCTTCAGGGGCTGGTGCGCAGAACATGCGCGAATTGCTGCAACAAATGGGCGCCCTGCATGAAGAGGTGGCACCGCTTTTGATGGATCCGGCTTCTGCCATTTTGGATATTGACCGTCAGGTTGCAGAAAAACTGCGCAGTGGCACGCTGCCCATGAACCACTTCCGTAATGTGCCTTTGGCGGGCAGTCTTATTCCATGGATTGATTCAACGGTTGAAAATGGTCAGACTCGCGAGGAATGGAAGGGTGGTGCGGAGTGCAATAAAATTTTAGGCTTACCCGCCTTTCGCAGCCCCGGCAGCATTCCCGTGGATGGTCTATGTGTCAGAATTGGCGCCATGCGTTGCCATGCCCAAGGCCTCACCATTAAATTAAAGCGCGACATTCCCATGGGTGAGATTGAGCGCACAATCGCCAACGGCAATGATTGGGTAAAAGTCATTCCCAATCTCCGCGAAGACAGCGAGCGTGAATTAACCCCAGCTGCTGTGAATGGCACGTTAAGTGTGCCGGTGGGGCGACTGCATAAATTGGCTTTTGGTCCTGAATATTTGGGCGCCTTCACCGTGGGCGATCAGCTCTTATGGGGCGCCGCCGAACCGCTGCGCCGCATGTTGCGCATCTTGGTGGCTGCGTAATGCTGGAACAACTCAATGATTGGATGAATGTGTTGCTGGCCGGTCTGTTAGAGGTGTCATGGATTAATGAGGTTAATGACGCGTTGTTGGCCCATAGTACTGAAACAGCGCTGGTGGGTGTGTTGGTGGGGGTGGGTTTGTTTTTGTGGATGATATGGCGTATGGCCCGCGCACCTTTTAATTCAGATGCGTTGCACAACGCCGCATTTGAAAAAAAATTGGGCGTCTCGCGCGAAGACTTGGCTGAAGTGGGTTTGCCTATTTTAGTGCCCAAACAAGAGCCTGTTTTAAGTGCAACCCCCGTTCCCGGCTCATTGCAAGACCTCACCGATGATGAGCTGATTGTGGTGGCCCGCTATTGCATGTGGAAGGGTGATGCGGAAGGTGCGCGTGAGGCCATCGCACCGATTATGAATCACGGCGATGCCCTAACCCGGCGTGCGGCCTTGGCGCTCTTGGAAGGACGTTAAAACACATCATGCGCATCGCGCTGGGAGTGGAATATGATGGCACTGCCTTTTGTGGCTGGCAACGCCAACCAGGTAAGGCTTCTGTGCAAGAGGCCTTAGAAACCGCAGTGTCCGCCATTGCCATGGAAAATGTGAATGTGGTGTGCGCAGGACGTACCGATAGCGGTGTGCATGCCAGTGCGCAGGTGGTGCATTTTGACGCCCCCATAGAGCGACCCTTGACGGCGTGGGTGCGTGGTGTAAATGGATTGCTGCCCACTACCGTGGCAGTACTGTGGGCCCATCCGGTACCCAATGAATTTCATGCGCGCTTTGAGGCGCACTACCGCTCGTATCTGTATCGTTTGCTCAACCACTCTGTACGCCCGGCGTTGATGGCTGGAAAACTGGGGTGGTATCATCATCCGTTGGACTTGGGTTTGATGCGCGAAGGGGCTCAGTATTTGCTGGGGAGGCACGATTTTAGTGCTTTTCGCAGTTCGGAGTGCCAGGCCAAGACCCCCGTGAAAACGCTGCATGTGGCAGCCGTATCTCAGCGTGGGGCGTTATTTGCTTTTTCCTTTACGGCGGATGCGTTCTTGCAACATATGGTGCGCAACATGGTGGGGGCTTTGCTGGCCGTGGGGGCAGGCCGTGAAAAACCGCAATGGATTGAAGAAGTGCTGACCTCACGCAACCGCCGTTTAAATGCAGCGACGTTTTCCCCAGATGGATTAATTTTAACCGGGGTGGGCTATGACCCTAAGTGGCAATTGCCCGCCTTTCAAGACCGTTGGATAGATTCACCCCTAACATTGGATGACGCACCCCATGGCCACACGCATTAAAATTTGCGGCATGACCCGTCCTGAAGATGCCGAGATCGCCGCCTCTGCGGGAGCGGATGCCTTGGGTTTGGTGTTCTACGACAAAAGTCCACGCGCGGTGGGTTTGGCCTGTGCACTGGAAATTGCCGCAACGCTTCCCCCTTTCGTGTCTTTGGTGGGGTTATTTGTAAACGCTTCACCCCAATACATTGAATCGGTATTGTCTGTGCTGCGATTGGATGTCTTGCAGTTTCATGGAGAGGAAACTCCTGCGCAATGTGCCCGTTACAACCAGCCCTACATTAAGGTGGCGCGGGTGACGCCCCATCTTGATTTGCTACAATATGCAGTTGAGTATGTGGGTGCACGCGCTTTGCTGGTGGATGCCTATGTAGAAGGCGTGCACGGCGGTACCGGGCAATCTTTTGATTGGTCCTTGGTTCCACAAAAACGTCCTTTGCCGATTATTTTATCTGGGGGTCTGACCCCGAACAATGTAGTCGCTGCCATGCAGGCGGTGAAGCCTTGGGCTGTGGATGTGAGTAGCGGAGTGGAATCGTCCCCTGGCATTAAAGATCCTGTTTTAATACGTGAATTTATACGAGGAGTGAGGAATGAAGATTTACGACATGCCTGATCCCCAGGGGCACTTTGGCCCCTATGGTGGCACCTTCGTTTCAGAAACATTGATTGCCGCTATTGATGAATTAAAAACACAATATCTGCGCTATCGTGATGATCCTGAATTCAAGGCGGAGTTTGCCTATGAGCTTAAGCATTATGTGGGCCGCCCCAGCCCTATTTATCACGCCAAACGTTTGTCGGAGTCATTGGGGGGCGCACAAATTTATTTGAAACGCGAAGACTTGAATCATACCGGTGCGCATAAGGTGAACAACACTGTGGGGCAGGCCATGTTGGCCCGTCGCATGGGCAAGCCGCGTGTAATTGCAGAAACTGGCGCCGGTCAGCATGGGGTAGCCACCGCCACCGTGGCCGCCCGGTACGGCATGGAGTGTGTGGTGTATATGGGCTCGGAAGACATCAAACGCCAAGCGCAGAATGTGTATCGCATGAAGTTGTTGGGCGCCACCGTGGTGCCTGTGGAAAGTGGCTCTAAAACGCTTAAAGATGCGTTAAACGAAGCCATGCGCGATTGGGTTACCAACGTGCACAATACTTTTTATATTATCGGCACTGTGGCGGGCCCTCATCCATACCCCATGATGGTGCGTGACTTTAACTCTGTGGTGGGAACGGAATGCCTCACACAAATGCCCGAGATGGTGGGGCGTCAACCCGATGTGGTGTTGGCCTGTGTGGGCGGGGGTTCTAATGCTATGGGCATTTTCTACCCCTACATTGGCCATTCAGATGTTCGCCTGATGGGCGTAGAAGCGGGTGGCGAAGGGATTGCCACAGGTCACCACGCAGCCTCACTATCGGCCGGATCACCGGGTGTGTTGCACGGCAACCGCACATACTTAATCCAAGATGCCAATGGTCAGATTATTGAAACCCATTCCATTTCAGCAGGCCTGGATTACCCGGGTGTAGGCCCTGAGCATGCTTGGCTAAAAGACACTCACCGTGCAGAATATGTCGCCATTAATGATGATGAAGCGCTGCACGCTTTCCATACCTTATGCCGTATGGAAGGAATTATCCCGGCCTTGGAATCCAGTCACGCTGTGGCGCAGGCCATGAAGATGGCGCCCACCATGAGTGGCGATACAATTCTGTTGGTGAATTTATCCGGACGAGGCGACAAGGATATGGCCACCGTGGCCGAGCGCAGCGGTTTAACCCTGTAAGAATGATCAGATTGTTTTTAGGAGTCATGTGTGTCGCGAATTTCAGCTACATTTAAACAATTATCCAGCCAGGGGCGCAAAGCGCTCATCCCTTTTTTTTCTGTGGGCGACCCCACCTTGGCATTATGTGTGCCCACCATGCATGCCATGGTGAAAGGCGGAGCCAATTTAATTGAGTTGGGCGTACCGTTCTCCGACCCCATGGCGGACGGCCCCACCATTCAACGTTCTAGCGAGCGCGCCCTTAAAAACGGCGTCAGTTTGCGTGATGTGTTGCATGCTGCTGCAGAATTTCGCAAAACAGACGATCAAACGCCTTTGGTACTGATGGGCTATGCTAACCCGGTAGAACAAATGGGACGCGCTGAGTTTGCAAGAGTTTGTGCTGAGTCGGGTGTGGACGGCGTGCTCATTGTAGATTATCCACCAGACGAAGCGCGCGATTTGGCCCTCCATCTGGCCCCGCGTCATGTGGATTCTATTTTTTTGCTCTCACCCACATCTACAGACGCGCGCATGCGCGAAATTTCTGAAATGGCTACTGGGTACATTTATTATGTGTCCTTGCGTGGCGTGACCGGTGCGGGCAACATTGATGTTAAGGATGTGGCCCAGCAAATCGGTCGTATCAAAGCCGTTGCAAAAGTGCCGATAGGCGTGGGTTTTGGAATACGCGATGGCGCCACAGCCCGTTTATTATCAGAAGTGGCCGATGCTGTGGTGGTGGGGTCTCGCATTGTGGAAGAAATAGAAGCCAGCGCAGCAGCTGAAGTACCGGCGCGCGTGGGCGCACTCCTGAATCAATTTCGCATAGCCATGGACGCCTAATCAATGAGTTGGTTTAAAAAATTACTCCCCCCCCGCATTAAACGCGACAAGCATAACAGCAAGGGCTCTGTGCCTGAAGGGTTGTGGGTGAAATGCGGTTCTTGCGAAGCGGTTCTGTATCGTTCCGATCTGGAAAGTAACTTTCATGTGTGCCCCAAATGCAATCACCACATTCGCGTTAATTCGCGCACCCGCTTAGATGGCTTTCTAGACCCTGAGGGCCGCTTTGAAATTGGCTCTGAAGTAACGCCTGTGGATACCTTAAAATTTAAAGACAGTCGGCGCTACAGTGAGCGCCTGGAAGAAGCCACGCAAAACACCGGCGAAACGGATGCCTTGGTGGTGGTGCAGGGCACACTGAATGGTTTGCCTTTGGTGGCCGCAGCCTTTGAGTTTGACTTTATGGGGGGCTCCATGGGCTCTGTGGTAGGCGAGCGCTTTGTACGTGCAGTAGAAGCAGCGGTGGACCAGAAGTTGCCTTTTGTATGCTTTTTGGCCAGTGGTGGCGCGCGCATGCAAGAAGGGTTGCTCTCGCTGATGCAGATGGCCAAAACCTGTGCGGCCCTCACACACCTCTCTGCCGCACGTTTGCCCTTTATTTCAGTGCTGACAGACCCCACCATGGGAGGCGTATCCGCCAGTTTTGCCATGATTGGCGATGTGGTCATTGCCGAGCCCAATGCCCTAATTGGGTTTGCAGGACCGCGGGTGATTGAGCAAACCGTGCGTGAAGTATTGCCTGAAGGGTTTCAGCGTTCTGAGTTTTTATTGCAAAAAGGCGCCATCGATATGATTGTGGACCGCCGCATGATGCGCGAGCGAATCACTAATTTGTTGAGTCAACTGACACAGGCTGAGGCTATTGTTGCATGAAGCCGTCTTTAACATCGCAAGAGCAAGCATTGCGCAGTCAGGGGCGTCACCGCATGATTGGGGCTGCTATTATTATGCTTATGGTGGTGTTGCTGCTGCCCATGATTCTCAATCATGCGACAACCCCTAAACTCCCTGAAGCCACAGAGCCTGCACCCGACTCACTGCCCACTGCCGTGGTACTGCCCAGTCCCAACCCCATTCCCGTCATCACTGAGGCGGAACCCACTGCCAAACCCTTGACTGTGGATGTGGGCGCCCAGATGGTTGCCCCAAACACGACTGTTGCTGCCCCGACTGCTTCTGCATCCACCCTACCAACACCCACGCCACCCACGCCACCCACACCAACCACGACGCCTGCAGATAGCGCAACACCTGCAGCCGGCGGCATGATGCTGCAAGTGGGTGTGTTTTCTAATCCAGATCGGGCAGCGTCTTTGGCCAAACGTCTTAATAAGCAAGGCATTCATACGGTCAGTGAAGTGGTTCACCATGAGAACGGTGATCGCACCCATGTGCGCGTGGGGCCCGTGGCCAATCGCGCAGAAGCCGCAGACATGAAAGCCCGCCTAGAAAAAATTGGCGTTGCCGCAGTCATTCAAGCGCACTGATGGACTTATTAAACTCCATAACCTGGGTGGATTATGTGGCGTTGATCGTGATGCTGTTGTCCATAGCTTTTGGTTTAATGCGTGGTTACGTTAAGGAATTAATAGCCTTGTCCAGTTGGGCGGTAGCGTTTTTATTGGCACGCTACGCCAGTCCCATGGTGGTGCCTTGGTTGGCCCATATCATCAGTAACGAAATGGGCCAATGGGTAACGGCTTACATCAGCTTGTTTGTGCTGGGCCTTATTCTCATGACATTACTGGGTTACGGTCTTAGCTCCTTGGTGGAGAGCGTGGGGTTGGGTGGGCTGAATCGTCTGCTGGGCGCGCTATTTGGCGCATTGCGCGGTTATTTAATCCTCTTGGCCCTGGCAATGTTGGCCGGCTTAACGCCCATCCCCACGCAAACCGCTTGGAAAAAAGCCTATTCCACCCCCGCCTTAATGTGGGGATACCAACTCATTACCCCTTATTTGCCCAACGCTATACGCCAGCGCATCTATTTTTAGACACAGTACTGCTCAGGACAGGGTAGAATACGCAAGTCTTGAACCCAATTTGATCCGGGAGCTTGCGGCACTATGTGCGGAATTGTCGGAATCGTTGCCAAAACACCCGTTAATCAGTTGCTCTATGACGGACTGCAATTGCTGCAGCATCGCGGTCAGGATGCGGCGGGCATTGCTACCGCCGACGGCAATACTTTCCACATGCATAAAGGCTTAGGCTTGGTGCGTGATGTGTTCCGTACCCGTGACATGCGCGGACTAGAGGGCAATCTGGGCATCGCCCATTGTCGTTACCCCACCGCCGGTTCGGCCCGTTCTCCCGCCGAAGCCCAACCCTTTTACGTTAATTCCCCCTTTGGTATTGTATTGGGCCATAACGGCAACCTCACCAACTCCGATCATTTGCGCGCTGAAATTTTTGAACAAGATCGTCGCCACGTGAATACCAATTCCGATTCTGAAGTGCTGCTTAACGTGCTGGCCCATGAGCTGCAAGAGGCTGCTGAAGGCCATAAGCTGGATCCCGCCGCTATTTTTAAAGCCGTCTCGCAGGTGCACCGCCGCTGCCATGGCGCTTATGCCACGGTGGCTTTGATTGTGGGGCATGGCTTATTGGCCTTTCGTGATCCGCATGGCATCAGACCGCTGGTCATCGGCCGCAACGTTACCGCCATGGGCACCGAGTTTATGGTGGCCTCCGAAAGCGTCGCTTTAGATGCCTTGGGTTTTCAATTGCTGCGCGATGTAGAGCCTGGCGAGGCGATATTGATTGACGAGAGCGGAAACTTCTATAACCGCCAATGCGCTGATGCGCCACAAAAGAACCCTTGTATTTTTGAATACGTGTACTTGGCTCGTCCTGATTCGGTAATGGACGGCATTTCGGTGTACGAAACACGGCTTAGGATGGGCGAGAGTTTGGGTGAAAAAATCCGCCGCATCTGCCCCAATATTGTGATTGATGTGGTCATCCCCATTCCCGACACCAGTCGCCCCAGCGCCTTGCAATTGGCATTGAAGTTGGGCGTGCCCTATCGCGAAGGGTTTATTAAGAATCGCTACATTGGCCGCACGTTTATTATGCCCGGCCAAGCGGAGCGTAAAAAATCGGTACGCCAAAAACTCAATGCCATTGGTTTTGAGTTTAAGGGCAAGAATGTGTTGTTGATGGATGATTCCATTGTGCGGGGGACTACCAGCCGTGAAATTGTTCAGATGGCCAGAGATTGTGGTGCACGGCAAGTGTATTTTGCATCCGCCGCACCCCCCGTACGTTTCCCTAATGTGTATGGTATTGATATGCCGTCTCGCCACGAACTCTTGGCCACCGGACGTACGGATACCGAGATTGCCCTAGAGATTGGCGCAGACGCGGTGTTCTATCAAGACCTTTCTGATTTGATTGATGACGTGGGCGGGAAGAATTCTGGCATCACTCAATTTGATGCGTCCTGTTTTGATGGCCACTATATTACCGGTGATATCACAGCGGAATACTTAGCCGGCATTGAAGCCAGTCGACGCGATGGCGAAACTTTTTCTGATGGCGATTCGGCCCAACAACTCGATCTTAATCTGAGTGCGGTAGAATCATCCTGATGAATTGTTTTTTTACCAGGTATTCACCATGACAGATAAATTAGATCTGGATACTTTGGCCGTTCGGGCCGGTATTCATCGCAGTCAGTTCAACGAGCATTCTGAGGCGCTTTACCTCACCTCAAGTTATGTGTTCAACAATGCCCAACAGGCGGCAGAGCGCTTTGCCAACCGCGAACCGGGCAATATTTACTCGCGCTTCACCAACCCCACCGTAACCGCTTTTCAAGAACGCTTGGCGGCCTTAGAAGGTGGTGAGTCCTGCATCGCCACCGCCAGCGGCATGTCCGCTATTCTGACCACTGTCATGGGGCTTTTAAAGGCGGGCGATCATATCGTCACCTCGCATAGTATTTTTGGTGCATCGGTGCAATTGTTTGCCAACATCATGGCGCGCTTTGGTGTGGAAACATCGTTTGTGGCCTTAAGTGACCTGAAGGCTTGGGAAGCGGCGGTGCGCCCCAACACGCGTATGTTTTATTTGGAAACACCGTCCAACCCCACTATGGAGTTGGTGGACATTAAAGCGTTATCGCACATGGCCCATGCCGCGAAAGCCACGTTGGTGGTAGATAATTGTTTCTGCACGCCTATTTTGCAACGTCCACTTGATCTGGGCGCAGACATCGTGATTCATTCCGCTACCAAATATTTAGACGGACAAGGGCGTGTATTGGGTGGCGCTATTGTGGGTTCGCAAGCCCTATTAGGGGAGGGCATCGCACATTTCTTGAGAACCGCGGGCCCCACCCTAAGCGCTTTTAATGCTTGGGTGCTGTTAAAAGGGCTGGAAACCTTACGCATTCGTATGGATGCGCAAAGCGCCACGGCATTAGCCCTGGCTTCTTGGTTAGAACAACACCCCTCAGTGTCGCGTGTAGTTTATCCCGGGCTAAAATCACACCCGCAACATGAGTTGGCCCAGCGTCAGCAAAGCGGCGGCGGTGCTATGGTCGCCTTTAATGTGAAAGGCGGGCAGAAGAAGGCTTGGCAGGTGATTGATTCCACAAAAGTGATTTCGATTACCGCTAACTTGGGCGATACCAAAACCACCATCACCCATCCGGCCACGACCACTCATGGACGCTTGTCTGATGAGGTGCGCATGGCAGCGGGTATTGGCCCTGAAATGGTTCGTGTTTCAGTGGGGCTGGAATCTTTGGCAGACCTGCAGCATGATTTGGCGCGCGGTTTGGATTAGGGCAGTGGAATAGCGCGACACCCCTCAGAGTCGCAGTACAGATATCCCGCACGAGTAGCCGTCCAATCGGTAAGTACCCAACGCTCACAGCTGTGATCGTCTAAATGATACACATGACGTGCTGGTCGATGGGTGTGGCCATGAATGAGGCGCGGGAATTCATACTTACGCAGTAAGTCGGTTACCGTGTGCAGTGCCACATCCATAATTTCTGCGCTTTTGCCTTTCTTCGCTTTACTGCTCATGTCGGTGGCTTCGCGTGCCATTTTATGGCGTTCTTCCAAAGGTAGGGCCAACACCTGCCTTTGCCATGCACTGCTGCGCACTTGTTTGCGGTAGGTCATATAGGCCGTGTCCCCGGTGCACAGCGTGTCCCCGTGACACAGAACAGTGTGGGTGTCGTACAGCGTCAATTCCGTGGGGTCGGTTAATAATGTGGCTCTACAGGCGCTAGCAAAGGCGGTTCCCAATAAGAAATCACGGTTGCCGTGCATAATAAACAAGGCTGTTCCCGATGCGGAGAGTGCGGCAAGGGCGTCGACAATTTTACGGTTAAAAGGGGTGGGGATGTCATCGTCACCCACCCAGAATTCAAACAGATCGCCTAAGATGTAAAGCGCTTCAGCCTCGCGTGCAGGACCGCTTAGAAACTCCAGAAAACGCTTGCGCGTGGTTGGGGTTTCTTCGCTTAAATGCAGGTCGGAAATGAAGAGCGCGTGGGGCACGGAACCTCAGACCAGGGTAGCGCTTTCGATGACCACATCTGTGGTAGGAACATCGGAGTGCCCTGCGCGGTTGCCAGTGGGTAACGCTCTAATTTTATCCAACACATCTTGCCCTTCCACAACTTTTCCAAATACGCAGTAACCAAAACCATCAGGGCTGGCGCTGCGAAAATTCAAAAAATCATTTTTCTTAATGTTAATAAAGAATTGTGCGGTGGCAGAATGAGGGTTAGAAGTGCGCGCCATGGCGATGGTGTAGAGATCATTGGTTAAACCATTGGCTGCTTCATTCTCGATTTGCTCGCGCGTACTCTTCTGCTTCATGCCGGGCTCAAAACCACCGCCTTGAATCATGAAGCCATCAATCACCCGATGAAAAATGGTGTTGTTATAAAAACCTGAAGCCACATATTCTAAAAAGTTGGCAACGGTTGCGGGTGCTTTTTCAGCGTTTAGTTCTAGTACCAGATCACCCATATTGGTTTTAAGACGGACCATGATTTCTCCTGTTAATTGACTTTTTCTGCTTTGGTTTTTAATGCGGTGTTGGTGCTGTCTAGCTTTAAGGCGCTGTCGTAGGCTTGACGCGCCATGGCGCGATATAGATCGCCTAAGTTTTCATATGCGGTGGCGTAATTGGGCTGTACCAGCAAGGCGGTTTCTAATGTTTTACGGGCATCATCCAAGCGCCCTTGGCTGGCATAGAGCACAGCCAAATTATTGTAAGGTGCCGCCATTTCAGGGAAGCTTTCAATGAGGGCCTCAAGGACTGCAATGGCATCATCGACCCGACCTAATTGAGTTAGTGCCTGGGCTTTTATAAAAGCCACGCCACCATTACGGGGGTTCTGTTCTAAGAATTGGTTGGCCGCTGCCAAAGCCTCTTGGGTTTTGCCGTCGTTATAGAGCTTCTGAATACTTTTAACGCTAGCCGCTGCCACGTCTGTAGCCATGGGTTGGGCGGTGACTACGTTGCTTGGGGTGGCCACAGGGGTGATTGCTAGCGGAGCCGCATCAATGGGCGGATCCGTAGGGGTAGGGACGGGCTCAGCGGCCCAAGTGGCTAAGGGAAACAAAATCACCCAAAATGTTAAAGCGTGACCGCAACGCGAGAGGCTAAAAACCATATCGTGATATACTCTTAGATTGTTTTATTGCCATATTTTTTAATTATATCAACAAACTGCGTCACATTCCAAGCCCTGTTTTCAGGTTAACTTGGAGGGGCGCCTATTAAACCCATGCTCAGTCTGTACAACTCTTTAACGCGCAGCAGCGCCCCATTTCAGAGCATTGAACCCGGAAAAGTCCGTATGTACGTGTGCGGAATGACCGTCTATGATCGCTGCCATTTGGGCCACGCCCGTATGTTGGTTAACTTTGACGTGGTATTTCGCTGGTTAAAAATATCCGGTTACGTCGTCACCTATGTGCGCAACATTACCGATATTGATGACAAAATCATTGCCCGCGCTGCCGAAAACCACGAATCCATTGGCGAGCTGACCAATCGTATGATTGAGGCCATGCATGCGGATTTAGCCTTGTTGGGGGTCCTGCCTCCCACGTTTGAGCCGCGCGCCACCGACCATGTGCCGGGCATGATCCGCATGATTGAAACGCTGATCACCGGCGGTTTGGCGTACACGGGCGCTAATGGGGATGTGTATTACTCGGTGCGCGATTTTCCAGGCTATGGAAAACTCTCCGGCAAATCGTTAGAAGATTTGCGCGCCGGTGAGCGTATTGCGGTGGATGGTTTCAAAAAAGACCCGCTTGATTTTGTATTGTGGAAATCTGTTAAACCCGGCGAGCCCTCATGGCCCTCTCCGTGGGGCGATGGACGGCCGGGATGGCATATTGAATGTTCGGTCATGAGTGAATGTTTTTTAGGCGCGCATTTTGACATTCACGGTGGCGGGCATGACTTGCAATTTCCGCATCATGAAAATGAAATTGCGCAAAGCGAAGGTGCTCATGGCCATCAATTTGTAAACGTGTGGATGCACAACGGATTTCTGCGTGTCCAGAATGAAAAAATGTCTAAGTCACTGGGCAACTTCTTCACTATCGACGATGTGTTGAAAGTATTTGATGCAGAAGTGGTGCGCTTCTTTTTGCTGCGTGGACATTATCGCAGCCCTCTCAATTACACGGACGCTCATTTGGAAGACGCCCGTCAGGCTCTAAATACGCTGTATACGGCCTTGCGCGGGCGCAATTTGTCCGCTGGCGCGATTGATTGGAGCGACCCTGCAGCGCAACAATTTAAAGAAGCCATGGATGACGATTTAAATACCTCAGAGGCAGTGGCGGTGTTGTTTGGTTTGGCACGTGACGCCAACCGTGCGCTTAGCGACTCTTCGGCCAGTGACGCGGCGGCCACGCAATTGTTTCGCTTAGGCGGTGTGCTGGGGTTGTTGGAAAAAGACCCCACGCGCTGGACCCAAGAGGGGGCCGGACGTGTGCAAGCCCTGTTGGCCGATAGCGGTGCGGATGCGGCACGTATTGAAGCACTCATTGCTGAACGTAAGGCTGCGCGCTGGGCTAAAAACTTTGCCGAATCAGACCGTATTCGCGATGCCCTGTTGGCTGAAGGGGTGACGCTGGAAGACGGTCCTTTGGGCACCACATGGCGACGCGGTTAATTACGGCGAGTTAAAGAATTCTCGCACCTTATCCATGAAGGTTTTGGCGCGCGGACTATGGGTATCGCTGCCCAGCGTAGACGCTTCTAATTGACGCAGCAATTCTTTTTGCGCCTCCGTAAGATGCACCGGTGTTTCTACTGTGACATGACACATTAAGTCGCCATAACCACTGCTGCGCAAGGCTTTAATTCCTTTGCCACGCAAGCGGAATACTTGCCCGGTTTGCGTTTCGGGTGGAATCTTGAGCTTGGCTTGTCCGTCTAGCGTGGGAATGCCTATTTCGCCACCCAAAGCCGCTAACCCGTAACTGATGGGCATTTCGCAATGCAAATCCGAGCCTTCACGTTCGAAGACACTGTGCGGGCGAATCTGCACCACCACATACAAATCTCCTGGCGGCCCCCCCGCCACACCATGCTCACCCTCACCTGTTAAGCGGACACGGTCGCCTTGGTCGATGCCGGCAGGAATTTTAACGGAGAGTGTTTTGTAACGCTTAACGCGGCCCACGCCTTTACAATCCACGCAAGGACTGGCAATGGTTTTTCCGGCCCCGTGACAAACAGGGCAGGTTTGTTGAATGGAGAAGAAGCCTTGTTGCATACGCACTTGGCCTTGTCCTCCGCAGGTGCCGCAGGTAACAGGCTGTGTACCCGGCTTAGCGCCCGAGCCATTACAGGTGGTGCAAGTTTCCATAGCTGGAATACGAATTTGTGTTTCCGTGCCACGTGCCGCTTCTTCCAGACCAATTTCTAAGTTATAGCGCAGGTCGGCGCCGCGATACATGCCACCGCTTTGACGTCCGCGCCCCGCTGCTTGGCCAAACAGATCGCCAAAAATATCACCAAAGGCGTCAGAAAAGCCGCCGCCCACGCCCCCAAAACCGGGGCCGCCGGGGCCGCCTCCTTGGCTAGGATCTACACCAGCATGACCAAAGCGGTCATAGGCGCTGCGCTTTTCGCTATCGGAAAGGACTTCGTAAGCTTCCTTAGCCTCTTTAAATTGGCCCTCGGCTTTGGCGTTGTCTGGATTACGATCCGGATGGTATTTCATGGCCAGCTTGCGGTATGACTTCTTGATTTCTTCTTCAGAAGCGTCCCGGTTAAGCCCCAAAACTTCGTAGTAGTCGCGTTTACTCATGATCAAAGGCCCGAAATGCGAAAGGGCCGACAACCCGTTAGGCGCGGGTTAAGCGCGTAAGGGAATGCCGGCCGGGTTGCGGCAATGCCGATTATTTTTTGTCCTTCACTTCTTCAAACTCAGCATCAACAACATTGTCTTCATTTTTATGGGTGCTGCCAGCAGCTGCTGTTCCGTCGCTATGGGCACCCCCTTGCGCAGCGCCGGCCGCTGCTTGCGCATCGGCGTACATCTTCTCGGCCAATACATGGCTGGCGGTGGAAAGCGCTTCGGTCTTGGCGGGCATCTCTTCCAGCTTATCCGCTTTTAAGGTTTCTTCTGCGTCTTTCAAGGCCTCTTCAATCTTAGTTTTTTCTTCTGCAGTAATCTTGTCGCCATGTTCTTTTAGTGTTTTGGTAACGCTGTGAATAAGGGCTTCTAAGCCGTTGCGCGTGTTTACCGCTTCTAAGGTTTTCTTATCTTCTTCCGCATGCTCTTCTGCATCCTTCACCATGCGTTGAATTTCCCCTTCCGACAAACCAGAATTAGCCTTGATGGTGATCTTGTTTTCTTTGCCCGTGGCTTTGTCTTTGGCATTAACATGCAATATACCATTGGCATCAATATCAAAAGTCACTTCAATTTGCGGCATGCCGCGCGGTGAGGGCGGAATATCGCTGAGGTTAAATTGACCCAAGCTCTTGTTGCCCGAGGACATGTCACGCTCGCCTTGCAACACATGAATGGTCACGGCGGACTGGTTGTCATCGGCAGTAGAAAACACCTGCGAAGCCTTGGTGGGAATAGTGGTGTTCTTGTGAATCAGCTTGGTCATCACGCCGCCCAAAGTTTCAATGCCCAGCGACAAGGGCGTCACATCCAACAGCAATACGTCTTTCACATCGCCTTGCAGCACACCGCCTTGAATGCCGGCGCCAATGGCCACCGCTTCATCGGGGTTTACGTCTTTGCGCGGTTCGCGACCAAAGATTTCTTTCACGCGATCTTGCACTTTAGGCATGCGCGATTGACCGCCCACCAGAATAACGTCAGAAATGTCGCTGATTTTCACGCCTGCATCCTTGATGGCCATTTCGCAAGGGCCAATGGTGCGGGCAATCAATTCTTCCACCAAACTTTCCAGTTTGGCACGCGTCATCTTCACCACCAAATGCTTAGGTCCTGAAGCATCGGCGGTGATGTAGGGCAGGTTTACTTCGGTTTGTTGCGATGAGGACAACTCAATCTTGGCTTTTTCTGCTGCTTCTTTTAGGCGTTGCAGGGCCAACACGTCCTTGCGCAGATCAAGACCGTTTTCACGCTTAAACTCATCGGCCAAGAAATCAATGATACGCATATCAAAATCTTCGCCACCCAAGAAGGTGTCGCCGTTGGTGGAGAGCACTTCAAATTGATGCTCGCCATCCACTTCGGCAATTTCAATAATAGAAATATCAAAGGTGCCGCCGCCCAAGTCATAGACGGCAATTTTGCGGTCGCCTTCTTTCTTATCCATCCCAAAGGCCAAAGCCGCTGCAGTGGGTTCGTTAATAATGCGCTTTACTTCAAGGCCTGCGATGCGTCCTGCATCCTTGGTGGCTTGCCGTTGACTGTCGTTAAAGTAGGCGGGCACGGTAATGACCGCTTCCGTCACTTCTTCGCCCAAGTAATCTTCGGCGGTTTTTTTCATTTTTTGCAGAACCGCGGCCGAAATTTCTGGGGGCGCCATTTTGCGGCCTTGGGCTTCTACCCAAGCATCGCCATTGTCGGCCTTGACGATGCTGTATGGCACCATCTTGATGTCTCGTTGCACCATGTCTTCGGCAAACTTACGGCCGATGAGCCGCTTCACTGCAAACAAGGTGTTGCGTGGGTTAGTGATGGCTTGGCGTTTGGCTGGCGCACCCACAATCACCTCACCGTCGTCCATATAGGCCACGATGGAGGGGGTGGTGCGAGTGCCTTCAGCGTTTTCAATCACCTTGGGCTTGCCGTTTTCCATAACGGAAACGCAGGAGTTGGTGGTGCCCAAGTCAATACCGATAATCTTGCCCATGTTGTCTACCTCAAAAAAGTTTAAATGTTCTCATGCACAGTAAATAAGGTTGTTTTGCTCAAATTCAAGAGGTCTGTTTTATTGGGGTCAGACCCCCCTAGGGGTCTGACCCCACGGATTACCCCAAGGCCTTGGACACTGTTACCAAGGCTGGGCGCAGAACCCGCTCGTGCAAGGCGTAACCGCGCTGCAAAACGGATAGCACCGTGCCGGGAGCTACGCTAGCGTCTTCTAGGCTGGCAATGGCCTGATGGCGATTGGGGTCAAATTTTTCGTTTACGGGGTTGATGGTGCTGATGTTGAATTTCTCGAAAGCACTGGTCAGTTGGCGGGCTGTGAGCTCTACCCCGCTGCGATAAGTGTCGAGGGCGGCCTCTTTTACTGCAAGCGCGGCTTCTAGACTATCCATAACAGCCAGCAGCTCGGCACCAAACGATTCCACGGCAAATTTACGTGAGTGGACCAAGTCTTGAGCGGCGCGCTTGCGCACGTTCTCGGTTTCAGCCTTGGCACGTAACCAACCATCCTCTTTTTCTCGGGCCGCTTCTTCGGCTGCATTGAGGGCTGCCAAAGCCTGTTCCAACGTCATTTCTGGAATAGCGGCGGCCTCGGGGGCTGCATCCGGGTTTTCGGGGGTGTTGGGTTCCATTACACAATCTCCAATTAAAAGTTTGGGGTCAGACCCCATATGGGGTCTGACCCCTAAGGTTCAAGGGGTGGAGGTTAAAAAGACGAGGTTTAGCGAAGTGCGCCGGCGCTTAAGGCGCGATTTTGCGTGTGTTCGGCCTCTAATTGGGCCTGTTGTGGCGTCCAGCGGGGGTCCAACCAACCACCCAAATGGTCTAGGGCGATTTCAGTTAGTGCACCAATCCAGGCCGGGCTGTCATTCAAGGCGGGGATGTAATGATATTCACGGCCCCCGTCGGAGTGAAAGGCGGCTTTTACTTCCATGGCGATTTCTTCTAAGGTTTCTAGGCAATCCGCTGGAAAACCTGGGCAGATCACATGCACATTGCCCACGCCAGCTTTGGCCAATTGGCGCACCGTGGCTTCGGTATAGGGTTTAACCCATTCGGCGCGACCAAAGAGAGATTGAAATGACACCACATATTGATCGGCATGCAACCCCAAAGACTCCGCCAGCAAGCGCCCGGTTTTAAGGCATTCGCAGTGGTAGGGATCGCCTTTGTCTAAGGTGTAGCGCGGCACCCCATGAAAGCTCATGACCAATTTATCGGGGCGACCGTGCACAGCCCAATAGGCTTCGACGCTGTTTTTTAAGGCGCTAATGTAGGCGGGGTGGTCGTGATAATGGCGCACAACACGAATGCCGGGCACGTTGCGCCAGCGTGCCAAGGCCGCGAAGAGAGCGTCCATGGAGGAGGCAGTGGTGCTGGCAGCATATTGCGGGTAGAGCGGCAGCAATAAAATACGATCACAGTTGTCTTTTTTGAGTTGTGCCACACCCGCCTCAATGGAGGGTTGGCCGTAGCGCATGGCATAAGCCACTGCCACAGGGGAGGCCGCATGGTCGCGCAGCCGGGTGGCCAGCGCCATGGCTTGACGCTCGGTATTCACGCGCAGAGGCGAGCCCTCGGCAGTCCAAATGGTGGCGTATTTATGTGCCGATTTTGTCGGGCGGGTGTTGAGAATAATGCCGTTTAAAATAAGCCACCACAGAGGGCGCCAAATTTCTACCACCCGTGGATCGCTTAAAAATTGCTTGAGATAACGGCGCAGAGCCCCTTTTTCGGGGGCGTCCGGCGTGCCAAGGTTAACCACCAACACACCGGTTTTAAGCGGTGTGCCATGAACAGTATCGGGTTCGGGAAAGTAGCGTGCCATGATTAATGTTGAGAGAGTGCGCTAGAGAGTAATTTGGCGGTAACGTCCACAATGGGGATGATGCGTTCATAGGCCATGCGGGTGGGGCCCACCACGCCCAAGGTGCCCACCACTTGGCCATCTACTTCGTAGGGGGCCGTGACCACGCTGAACTCATCGAAGGTGATTAAACCCGATTCGCCGCCGATAAAAATCTTAACACCCTCAGCACTCTGGCTCATGTCCAAGAGCTGCATGAGCCCAGTCTTTTGTTCGAAGGCGTCAAAGAGGCGACGCAGATGAACCATGTTTTGCGATACATCCTGATGCACCAGGAGGCGTGTTTCACCCGTTAATACATAATCATTTTGCCGTTCTCGCAACGCCGCACTGCCCACTTCCATGGCGGTTTCCATGAGGCTTTGAATGTCGCGATTTAGGGTTTGTAATTCAGTGTGCAGGCTATCGCGAATTTTTAGAAAATCACTGCCGGTGTAATGCTCGTTTAGGTAGGTGGCCGCGCGCGTTAACTCTGTTTGGGTGTACGCACGTTCTGTAATCATCACTCGGTTTTGCACATCCCCTTCCAAAGTCACAATAATCAACAGCAAGCGCTTTTCTGCCAAGCGTAAAAATTCTAAATGGCGAAACCCTTCTACGCGGCGTTTGGGTGTGCGCACAATACCAGCGAAGGCAGTCAGCTCGGAGAGCATTTGCGAAGCCGCCGAAACCAATTGCTGCGGGTCGGCTGGGTGCAGATGTTCTTCTAATTGATTAAGGGTATCGGCGGCAATGGGTTTAATGGTTAGCAGGCTGTCCACAAAAAACCGATAGCCGCGTGGGGTAGGAACGCGTCCGGCGGAGGTGTGAGGGCTGGCAATAAAGCCCAATTCCTCTAAATCGGCCATGACATTGCGAATACTGGCTGCAGACAGATCCATCCCTGATACTTTGGAGAGGGCGCGGGAGCCCACGGGCTGGCCATCTTCAATGTAGCGTTCTACCAGGGCTTTCAGTAAGGAGCGGGCGCGGTCATTTAACATCACTTCATTTTACCTCAATCTGTGGTTTAATTCCGCACATGGAATCCTCTTTTAAACGTATTGCCGTGGTTGGCAAGTACGATAGTCAATCCCTAGCGGGCCCTTTAGAGAAATTAATCGCCTTTCTTGAAGCGCGTGGCTTGTCTGTGGTGTTGGATAATCGTTCTGCAGCGGCATTAGCCCCCAACCGAGCCCCCGTGGTGGATTTGGAGGAAATTAGCGCCCACGCGGACTTAGTGGTGGTATTGGGGGGTGATGGCACCATGCTTTCTGCAGCGCGCGCGCTGGCCTGCCAAAATGTGCCGTTGATCGGTATTAATTTGGGGAAACTGGGCTTTTTAAGCGATATTCCCGCCCAGTCCATGGAGACCATGCTAAGCGATGTGTTGGCAGGACAGTTTCAGGAAGAAAAGCGCACCTTGCTTAAAACCCATGTGTGGCGTGATGGAAAAGACGTGTTGCAAACAGTGGCCTTGAATGATGTGGTGATCACCAAGGGTGCGCGCGGCAGCATGATTGAAATGGAAGTGTATGTGGATGGGCGATTTGTTTACAGCTTACGTTCGGATGGACTTATTGTGGCCACACCCACCGGGTCTACTGCTTATGCGCTGTCTTCCGGGGGTCCCATTATTCATCCTGATTTGGGGGCCATCGTATTGGTGCCCATTTGTCCGCACACCTTAAGCAATCGGCCTATTGTGTTAAGCGAGCGCAGTACCGTGGAAGTTATTTTGCAAAAGGGCGAAGGCGCTTTTGCCAATTTTGATGTGCAAGGTCATTTTGAATTGATGCCCGATGATCGCTTAATTATTACCCCCGCCGAAGATGGCATACACCTGCTTCATCCGCCCCTGCACAGCTATTTCGCCATGTTGCGCGAAAAGTTGCGCTGGGGAACCAAACTCTAGCCCCCATATTATGCTGCGTGCGCTCTCCATTCGCGACTTTGTAATTGTCCCCGCGCTGGATTTGGAATTTGAACATGGTTTCACGGTACTCACAGGCGAGACGGGCGCTGGAAAATCCATCCTCATTGAAGCGCTTTCCTTGGCTCTGGGCGCGCGTTCAGATGCGGGCGTGGTGCGCGCGGGCTGCGAGCGCGCTGAGATCAGTGCTGAGTTCGACATCGCTGTGGGCAGCCCTGCTTATGCGTGGCTAGATGAAAACCAATTACAGGCGGACGGTGCTTGCGTGTTGCGCCGTGTAGTAGATCGTGCAGGAAAATCACGCGCCTTCATTAATGGCAGTAGTGTACCGGTGCAGCAGTTAAAAACCTTATCCGAATGGCTGATTGATATTCATGGCCAGCATGCCCATCAATCCTTACAAAAAACCAGCAACCAACGGGATTTATTAGACGCCTACGCCGGTGTCATGCCTGATGTGCAGTCGGTGCGTCAAGGCTGGAATGCCTGGCAGCAAGCGGAAAAATTATTGGCCACATGGAGTACGCGTGCCCAATCGTCAAGTGAAGAGCGCGCCCATCTGCAAGATGAGGTGCGTGAATTGATGGCCTTGGATATTAGTTCGGAAGGCTGGGCTGCATTGCAAACTCAGCACGCACGCCTGGCTCATGCCAACGCGCTTCTTGAGGGCGGCGCGTTTGCCTTAGATTCACTGGCCGATGGAGAGGGGTCAGGATTGGCGCGCCTAGAAGCCGCCAGCCAAAAACTTCAGGAGCTGGTGGAGTTCGACCCCGCCTTAAAAGACAGTCTTGATCTAATTACCTCGGCCCATATTCAAGTGGATGAAGCCGTCCATGCCTTGCGTCGTTACGCCCTGGGCGTGGAAAGCGATGATGCCGGCTTAAAACAAATGGAAGCGCGTTTGGCGGCCATTATGGCCGCTGCTCGTCGCTACCGTGTGGCGCCTGAGGCCTTGGGGCAACGCTTGCATGATTCTGTAACACGATTAGAAGCCTTAAGTGCTTTGGGTTCTGGTGAAGAATTGGAAGCCAATGCGCGCAGCGCTGAAATAGCCTATCGCGTAGTGGCGGAGGCGTTGTCTGCTCGACGCGTAAAGGCCGCAGTGCAGTTGGGAAAAGCCATTACCGAAACCCTGGCGGGGCTGGCTATGGGAAATGGTGAATTTGTCGTGCAACTGACGCGGGTCGAGGCGGGTAGTGTCAGCGGTTTAGATGAAGTTGAATTTTTGGTGTCTACTCACGCCGCGCAAGCCCCCGCTTCACTAGCGCGCGTGGCTTCCGGTGGTGAGTTGTCGCGCATCAGCTTGGCCATTCAAGCCGCCTTATCAGCAGTGGCCGCTGTACCCACACTGATTTTTGATGAAGTAGACAGCGGTATTGGCGGGCGTGTGGCAGAAATTGTGGGGCGCTTACTGGAAGAGCTGGGTCAGCGCCACCAAGTGATGTGTGTTACCCATTTGCCACAAGTGGCCTCACGGGGCCAACATCATTTTACTGTGACAAAGACCGAAACCGCCTCAGGCGTCACCAGTGCCATTGCGCGCTTGGATGGGGCTGAGCGTATCGAAGAAGTGGCACGCATGTTGGGCGGCTTATCCATCACAGCCACTACACGCCGTCATGCCGCAGAGATGCTGAAGTCCGCATAGTTGATTCTATGTTTCATGAATGATTCTATTTAATATTTACTGAAACGTTGAGGGGAGAGCGCCTCCGCCAGTTCGATTTCCAGCGGCAGCGGTTCACCGTTCAGCTGTGCCGCTATCAGCTCAGCGCAAAGCCCGCCCAGCACCAATCCTCGAGACCCCAACCCCATTAGTGTATACAACCCCTCGTGAGTGGGCAGGCCGCCCACAATGGGCATTCGGTCTTGCGATACCGCACGAAATCCCACACGGGCGCCTATGGGACTGTTCTTGGGGTTGCTCTTGGGGTCAGACCCCGATTTGGGGTCTGACCCCAAATCTGCCAAGTCGGGCAACAGTCGTTTGAGTCGCGCTAGATTTTCTTGTTCACTGTTCAGCGTGGGATTGGGGTTGGTGTCGTTGTCGTAAGTGGCGCCAATGCAAATGCCCGAGGGTAAGCCTGAGATAACGTAGCCCGACAAGCACAATACAGGTGTGCCCGGGGCAAAGGGGTCTGACCCCAATTGGGTGATTTGCCCGCGAATGGATTGCAGCGGTAAATGGGCGGCTTGCGGCAAAACGTGTGAGCCGGTGGCTAAAATAACCACTGGGGCTTTTGCCAATACAGCGCTTTCTGAATTTGTGGCGTGCCAGTGATTGCCCTCACGGTGCAAACCCGCGATAGGGTTATTCCAATGACTATGTACCCGCTCTCCTGCCGAGCGCAATGCTGCCTGACAAAGGCTTATGGGGTTTACCCAACCCGCTTGTGGAAAATACCAACCACCATGTTCGGTTTTAATGCCTGCGCAGGCGGTGGCTTCAGAGCGTTCTAGGAATTGTGCATACAGAGGGGCCACACCTTGATGGTCAATGGCGGCACGCTGCAATATTTCTTGTTCTGCGTCTGCGGCCAAATGCAACACACCGCAAAGCTTGTATTGCAGTATTCCGGTATGGTTAAGGCTTTGCAACAGCCGTGCAGCGTGTAAGAAGGCTGCACGACTCAAACGTGAGGCGCGGTTGTCGTCTTGCGAGAGCATGGGGCGCAGAATGCCCGCAGGATTTCCTGAGGCTTCTTGCGCGGGGCCGCTGTGCGCGTCCAGTAGGTCTACGCGCCAACCCCGTCGCGACAGCGCTTCGGCCGTAAGGCATCCCGCCAACCCTGCCCCCACCACCAATGCATGACGGGTGTTTCGGGTGGGGTTTACGTGATGCGCCACCACGGCATTGCGTGCGGGGGTGGCCATGTGAGCAAAGGCTGCGGCTGGAATTTTATTAAACAATGCCACCAAGCGTTCACGCTTTTGCCCAAAACCCGATTCCCGGCTAACTGTAAACCCTTCGGCTTCTAGTGCACGGCGCACATGCCCCGCCACCGTCCAGCTGGCCAAGGTGGTGGTGGGCAGGCATTGGCGGGCTAGGTTATGAAATAAGGGGGCATCCCACATGTGTGGGTTTTTATCAGGGGAGAAACCATCCAAATAAATAGCATCTGCTGCCATGCGCAATTGCGGTAATGTTTTTTGAATGTCTCCCAGGATGAGGGTTAATACCACTTGGCCTTGATCAAATTCCAAGCGGTGATAGCCACTCACCAGAGGTGGCCAAACCGCCAGTAACTGTTGCGCCAGCAGAGCCAGTTGCGTGAAGGGGGCTAAGGCCTGCGCCAAGTCTTTGCGGGTGAGGGGATGTTTTTCAAAAGACACAAAGTGCAGAACGGGGTTTAAAGTGGGGTCAGACCCCATGGGGGGTCTGACCCCTAGGTGGAATCCTAGGTTTTGCCAATGGTGCCAGGTCACCAAAAAATTAACCCCCAGCCCAAAACCAGTTTCTAAAATCTGAAACGAGCCGCCATCTTGCCAACGCTCGGGCAAACCATTGCCACCCAAGAACACGGTTTCAGCTTGCGCCACAGCGCCATCCGCTGAATGATACACATCATCAAAGTCCACAGAGCGGGGCACGCCATGGTCAAACAAGAGTCGGGCGGGGGGGAGGGCGGTCATAGGGGAATTGTACCCACCGAACAGCGTTACGGCGTTTAATTGTTTGCACGCTTGTCCATAGCGCGCTTGCCTTACAGTGATTCATGATTGCTTACGCCTTGGTTCAAACCCTGATGCGCGGTGCGTGGTACAGCACCCAAGTCTTACGCCAGCGCTGGCGCCACTCCTTACAGCCTGTGGATTGGGATCGGCAAATGAAGGTGCAACGTGATGCTGTGGCGGTGCAAGCGAAGGGTTCAGCCCGCCTTAGTGAAGTCAGTGTTGCTGCGCCACTATCGCTTGAGAGGGTGGCGACGACGGCGCTTGAGGATACGCAACCCCACCCCAGTCAGGTATTGATTCGCTATGGCGCAGGCTTTAGCGTGGTGGGACGATTTTATCGCAAACAAGGGCGCGTTACGCGCGTGATTTGGCTGGACTATAAAGCCTTGAAACGTCGTCATGGGGCGTTTGTGGTGCGTCGTCTGCGTTTGCGTGCAGGGGAAGTGGGCGCGCGACTGCGCAGACAGGGCAGCGCCCCCGGCGCTGTGGCACAAGAGTGGGGGCGTGTGGCTTTGCCCGACGAAGCGTTGCAATTTGAGTCCTTGCAGGACCTCTCAGTGGTGCAGTTTATGGAGCGCTCCCTTACAGAGGCCACGCAACTCATTGAAGCCGAGATCCCTGATAACTTAGTCAATCAAAAACCATGGCGCTTATTACCGCCTTGTGCGGCCCCAGGTGGAGAACCCAGCGATGTGCAGAAACGCACCACCACGCATGAATGCAGCTTGGCTGAAATAAGGGCCCATGAGGAGCGGGGCAATGGAGCAGCCACGTCAGAAAAAATCTATCCCAATCTCGTAGTGCCGCCGGTAGTGGTGCAACATAATGGCATTTTGCGTAAAACAGGCTATGTGGAGCGCGTTGATCCCTCAGGGCGAAAATACCGAACTTTTTTTGCAGAGCTGGAGGACGAGATGCAAACCGTTCGCCATACAGGGGTGGATTTGCAGCGCGCCTTACTGCGTGAAGAGGTCAATATCGGCGATCGTGTTGAGGTTTTTACCATTGGGTTGGTGCCCAGTGCTTCAGGTCAGTATAAAAAGAAGATTTGGAGCGCGCGAAAACTTCCTCCATGAGCAAACCAGCGGTTTGTGCTAACCTCAGAGAATCTAATGGGGTGTTGAACCATGAATTTTATTTCGATCTTGATCGCTTTATTTGTTGAGCAGCACCGTGGCGCAGCGGCGCAGCCCCGGGTTTTTGCGCTGTTTCAGCGCTACATTCGCAGCCTAGATGCACTGCTTAATTCAGGTGAGCGGCATCATGGCATTTTGGCCTGGTGGGTGGCCGTGTTGCCGGTGTTGATGGTGGCTGAAGCCATTAGCTTTGGACTGGGTCGGATGGGATTGGGGTTGGGTTGGGTGGCCGATGTGGTGGTATTGAGTTTGGTTATCGATTTTAAGAGTGTGTTACAGCGCCTCTCCGCCCTGCAAAGCGACCTGCGTCAACATCACCTTGAAGTGGTGGCCCAGCGTTTAGGGTTCCCGGCATTAAGCCCACCCAGTTTGTCGGAACTGGTGGCACGTGGCATTGAATTGGCCGTGCTGGATATTCATGCCCACTTGCTGGCTATTTTATTTTGGTACTGCTTGCTGCCTGGCCCCACGGGGGCCTTGCTGTATGTGATGGCCATGCTTTTAAGCCGCGAATGGGGCAATGATCGTAATAATGATTTTGGACGTTTTGCACAAAAAGCTTTTTACTATTTAGATTGGTTGCCCTTGCGTCTCACGGCCATGGCTTTTGCCATTGTGGGTAATTTTGAAGACGCATTATTTTGCTGGCGCTCACAAGCCACAGACAGCGGCTCATCACCGCGCATCATCTTGGCCAGCGCGGCAGGGGCTTTGGGTATTCGGTTGGGCGACTCTACGCAAACGTCACGCCTATATGGCGGGCTGGAGTTGGGTGTGGGTGAAGCCCCCGACACCGATCATCTGCGCAGTGCGGAGGGCATGTTTTGGCGCACATTGGTGGTGTGGTTGGTGGTGATTGGGTTGATGACGATTGCGGCCATGGTGGGCGGCTAATTCAGTAGTGGGGCGTACGATCTACTTGTTGCAAGGCAATTAGGTAGCGCAAGCGCGTTTCGCGCTGTGGGTTATTGGCCGCGAAGGCTTTAAGCGCACATCCGGGTTCGTTTTGATGGCGGCAATCCTGAAAACGGCATTGCCCCAGCAATCCTGAAAATTCTCTAAAATACCCTTCTGTGGCATTGCTGCTTAAGTGGTGTAAGCCAAATTCTTGCAAACCGGGCGAGTCGATAATGGCGCTGCGCTCATTCAAGGGGTAGCAGCGCGCATTGGTGGTGGTGTGGCGTCCTGAATCCAGTGCGGTGGAAATGTCATTGGTGCGTGCGCCCGCATCGGGCAGCAACGCATTAATGAGCGTGGATTTTCCCATCCCGGATTGCCCTACCAAGAGGCTGATTTTATTTTGCAGAATGGGGCGCAGAGCGTCACTGTTTTGCTTGGCCGATAAAGTGATGAGCGGGTAACCCAATTCAACGTAATACTGCAAGGACTCCTTGGCGCGCGCCGCAGCATCTGCGAGATCGGTTTTGTTGAGCACAATCATGGGTGTTACTCCTGCCGCATCGGCAGCCACCAAGGTGCGGGTAAGCAATTCGTCGCTGTAGGAGGGCTCTGGCGCCACCACAACCAGCACTTGGTCCACATTGGCGGCCAATAGTTTTTCATGCCAAGCATCAGCGCGGTACAACAAGGTGTGTCGTTCGTGAATGCTTTCAATAACCCCCTCGCCCGGGCCGGTTAATGCCACATCCACCTTGTCCCCGCAGGCTACGTCGGTGCGCTTGCCGCGACGCACGCATTTTAGGGCCGTACCTTCTTGCAACGTTACTTCAAAGCGGCGCCCGAAAGACGCCATAACTGTCCCCGTAAAAAGGTTACTCACGCCCGTGATAAGGCTTCGATGCGTGCAATACGCACCGAAGCGGGGGGGTGTGAATCGTACACCGCAGAATGAACGGGATCCGGTGTTAGAGTGGAGGCGTTGTCTTGATACAGCTTAACTAAGGCGCTGACAAGCAAAGCGGCTGAGGCGTGACGGGTAGCGTACGCATCGGCCTCAAACTCATGACGACGGGAGTACAGGCTCATGAGCGGTTGCAGCACAAAGGTAAACAGTGGCGCCACTAACATAAAAAGGATTAAGCATAAAGCTGTGCCCGGGGTACTGACCCCCAACCCTTGATAAAACCAAAGCGCTTCTTTGAGAGCGCCTAAGGCGGCTAAAAACACCAAACTCAATGCAAATAATAAGACAATGCGTTGCAACACATGGCGACCGTTGAAATGACCCAACTCATGGGCCAATACCGCTTCTGTTTCGGAAGGGGTTAAGCGTTCTAACAAGGTGTCGAAAAAAACCACTCGTTTGGTTTTGCCAAAGCCTGTGAAGTACGCATTGCCATGGTTAGAGCGCTTCGAACCGTCCATGACGAATAGCCCGCTGGAGCGAAAACCGCAACGCTGCAACAAGGTTTCCACACGTTGACGCAACTCACCCTCAGGCAGCGGAGAGAAGCGATTGAAGAGCGGGGCTATGAGCGTGGGGTAGAGGGCCAGTACCAAAACATTAAACGCCATCCAGGCCACCCAGGCCCATAACCACCACAGCGAACCCAAGGAATTCATCATCCACACAGCGCTTAAAAACACGGGAACGCCAATAGTGAGCGTGACCAATAATTCGCGCAGCAGGTCCATGAGGTACAGGCGCAGCGTCATGCGATTAAAGCCAAAGCGCGCCTCTAAACGAAAGGTGCTATACAGGCCTAAGGGCATTTCAATGACGGCACTGATCAACAACACGCTGCCCACCAAGACCAAATCATGCGCCCAGCCTGAGCTAAGCAGGGTGTTCAATTGCAAGTTTAAGGTATCCAGTAAGCCGCCCACGGTGAACAGTAACAGTAGCAGAGTGTCGACCAGGGTGTGTATGATGCGCAGATCAACTTTTGCACAGGTGTAATCGGCCGCTTTTTGGTGATCGGCTAAACTGATGCGGGAGCGAAAGGCGCTGGGCACCTGATTGCGATGCGCGTTGACATGGCGAATTTGCCGCACTGCCAACCACCAACGAGTGGCGGTAACTGCCGCCAACAACAGTAAGAAAGCCTGATTAAACAGCAGTGCGTCATGCGTCATGGATAGTTAACCGTGGTTAATAGCGCCCAATCGGGCGCTTAATTAAGGATGTGAAAACGCAATTATGGCACAAGACAAGAATCACCTCATCTGGGTGGACATGGAAATGACGGGGTTGGACCCCGCAGCGGACCGGATCATTGAAATTGCGGTGGTCATCACCAATAATCAGTTGGAGATTGTAGCTGAAGCGCCGGTATGGGTGGTGCATCAAGTGGATGCGGTGATGGACGGTATGGACGCATGGAACAAAGGAACCCATGGCCGCTCTGGTTTAACTGAGCGCGTTAAGGCCTCCACCCTTACAGAAACCCAAGCAGAAGAACAGGTGTTGGCGTTTATTGCGCAGTATGTGCCGCTGGGCGAATCGCCTATGTGCGGCAATTCTATTTGCCAAGATCGTCGCTTCTTGGCCCATTACATGCCAAGGTTAGAGCGTGCGTTCCATTATCGCAATTTGGATGTCAGCACTCTTAAAGAGCTGGCCAAACGGTGGAAGCCGTCTGTTTATGGTTCTTTTAAAAAATTGGGCCGCCATGAAGCGTTGGCGGATATTTTGGAATCCATTAACGAGTTAAAACATTACCGCGAACATTTCATTCGCTTAGAGTAAGGGTTTAATAGGGCAACAGTTGGTTTACTGAAAGGCGTCTTGCAGATGGGTTAGGAATTGCGGTGCGGGCACATAACCCACCATCCGTTGATTGTTGAGCTCATGCCCGTTGCGGTCAAATAAAATGGTGCCCGGCGGACCAAACAAACCAAAGCGCGCCAATAATTCTTGATCGCCCTTTTCGTTGCGCGTTACATCCGCGCGCAGCAGCAAGGCCTTTTCCATAGTGGTTTTAACTTCCGGTTGCGAGAACACCTGACGTTCCATTTCCACGCAGGACACACACCAGTCAGCATAAAAATCTAACAATACAGGTTGGTGTGCCGCGCTCGCGCGCACCAGGGCCTGATCCAATTCCGCCACCGAATGCACGGGTTCAAAGAGTGGGCCATTATGGGATGAGAATTTTGCGCCCAACAGCGGGGCCACCATCCATACCGCTACGGCCAGCAGCAGCACTCCAAAAAAACGGTTTACCCACACCATCCAACGCCCGGCTCGGGGCAATAAGATGCTCTCGGATGTGCCCACCACCAAGAGCGGAACGCCCATACCCATGGCCATGAGAAATAACGCGCTACCCCCCAACGCCACATTATGGGTTTCTGCGATATAGAGTAAGCCACCGGCCAAAGGGGCGGCCACGCAAGGGCCAATCACCAGAGCAGACAGCGCACCCATCAAGCCCACGCCCATATACCGACCCCCTGGATGGCGCGCGGCTTGGGTATGAAAATAATTTTGCCAAGCGTGGGGCAACTGCAAGTGGTACACACCAAACATAGAGAGGGCCAATAGTACGAATAGCAATGCCGTGGCGATGATGACAGGTGGGGTTTGTAACGCATTGGAGAGCAATGTTCCTGATAATCCTGCCAAAACACCGGCCAGCGCATAGGTGAGCGCCATACCCAACACATAGCTGAGCGAGAGCGTGAAACCACGCCACGGCGTGCTAACCCCTTGTCCGGCGATAATGCTGGAGAGCACGGGGATCATGGGAAACACGCAGGGTGTTAAGGCCAACAACAAACCAAAACCAAAGAAGGTGACCAGCACCCACGGTGTGCTGGCTCCTTTAAGGTAGGATAAAAAATCATTGGGGTTGGTTGAATCTGCATGCAGCGTGGCGACCAAGGGCTCGCCACCCAGCACCACGGGTTTAAAACCGGCTGGCCCAGATTGAAAATTGACGGTAGTGGGCGGGTAGCAAATGCCACGTTCGGCGCAACCTTGATAACCAATAGCCAATTGTTCTGGAACGTTTTGCGGCCAAGTGGCCACTACTTCAAAAGGGTGGTGATAGACCCACACATGGCCAAAAGAGGGGTCTTCTTTGCTCTCTGCTGTAGGAAAAACCAATTGCGCCCCAGCGTTAGTGGAACCGGTTGTTATTTTAATGCGGTCACGATACAGATAATACCCATCTGCAGGCGTGAAGCGAACCACGATGGTCTGTGCTGCAGTGCGCTCCACTGCCACATGGAAAGCCTCTTCGGGCATCAGAAAGGTGCGCTGGGCATTGGGCGCCACTGCGGCCGGGACGGCAGGACGCGGAAAAACATCGGCCAACGCGGGCAACGCCAGCAGGCATATAAAAAAAGCGGCCAGTAAAAAAGCAGCCGTTTTACCGTGATTTTGTTGGGCAGGGGAGGTCATATCGCTCATTTTACTCCGACAGCTGTTGCAGTGCCCAGTTCACATGTTCACGCACTAATTCGGAGGGATGGTTTTGGCGCTGGGCTAACGCGCTACGCGCTTCAGGCGTGGCAGGACCATTGCCCAAGGCCACAGCGATGTTGCGCAGCCAGCGCTCATGACCGATGCGGCGAATGGCAGAACCGGCCAGCTCGCCATTAAATCGGTCCTCATCCCAAGCAAAAAGCGTGACCAGAGAGACATTTTTGAGTGCTGGACGGGTGACAAAATCGGGTAAGGCGGAGAGTTTGGCGAAGCGGTTCCAGGGGCATACCAATTGGCAATCATCGCAGCCGTAGATGCGGTTGCCCATTAAGGGACGCAGCGCTTCTGGAATAGCGCTTTTTAGTTCGATAGTGAGATAGGAAATGCAGCGGCGTGCATCCAGTTGATAGGGTCCTAGCAGGGCTTGCGTGGGGCAAATGGTGATACAGGCGTCGCAAGTGCCGCAATGATTGTCTATGGGGGCATCCACGGCCAAGGGCAGATCTGTAAAAATTTCGCCTAAGAAGAAAAAAGATCCTCCCTCTCGGTTGAGCAGTAAGGTGTGTTTGCCGCGCCAACCTAAGCCGCTTTGACGGGCAATTTCCACTTCTAATACAGGCGCGCTATCAGAGAACACGCGATAGTTAAAAGGCCCTGCAAGCGCTGTTAATTGATCGGCCAGCTGTTGCAAGCGCCCACGCAGCACCTTATGGTAATCGCGCCCCAAGGCATAGCGCGATATGTAACCCTGAGCGTGTTCATCAAGTTGCGCCTGCGCGGCCTCAGTGCTGTGGGTAAGGTAGGGCATGCGCACGCTCACCACGCGTACCGTGCCCGGATGCAGGGCGCCTGGTTCCGCGCGCAGGGCCTGGTGCGTGTTCATAAAGGCCATTTCACCATGATGTCCTGCAGCTATCCAGGCTTTAAGATGCGCGCTGGCTTCACGCAAGTCGGGTTCGGATACACTCAGTTCGTCAAATCCCAAGGCTTTGGCCTGGGCTTTGAGGGCCTTTTTGAGGGCTTGCGGAGAAGGGATTTGGTTCATGGGCCCATGGATCCTATTGCGCGAGGCCCCAGCCTGTGATTGGATGGGGGGTTAGAATAATGCAAAAGAGCAGAGTATGACCGAAGAAAGCCCGGTTGTTGTGACCGACTCACAACATTATTTTTTACCCAATCCGGAAGCCACCGAGGCTTGTGGGCGCGCTTGGTCGGCTATGATCCGCCCGGGATTGCAGCTGTCCTTACGCGGTGAGTTGGGCGCCGGCAAGACCAGCTTGGTGCGCGGTTTGTTGCATGGTTTGGGGGTTGAAGGGGCAGTTAAAAGCCCCACCTATCCCTTGCTTGAAAGCTATAATCTGCCTCATTTAACTATTTACCACTTTGATTTTTATCGCATCAATCATCCCGACGAGCTGGAAGATGCGGGCTTTCGCGAGCTGTTTAATGACACCAGCGTGTGCTTGGTGGAATGGCCCGAACGTGCCGAATCATGGCTGTCCCCAGCGGATCTTTTAATTGAATTGCATGTGGAAGAACAAGGTCGACGCATTCACATCAGCGCCGCCACACCCATAGGACAACAATGCCTCGCACGACTGCCTCATTTTTGCGCCTAGCGTTCAGCGCTGGGGCGTTGTTGGCGTGCGCCTTACCGCTGTGGGCCCATTCACAGATTGAATCCGTCCGTTTTTGGCCCGCGGAGGAATACACGCGCGTGGCCTTTGAGGCACGCACAGAATTTCAAAGCACATTGTTCACCGTTGAAAACCCCGATCGTCTGGTGTTGGATTTGGAGGGAGTGGACAGCAGCAAAGCCTTGGACGATATGGCTCAGGCCCTTAAAAGCGATGATCCTTACATCAAAAGTATTCGCGTGGGACATTTCAAACCCGGCGTGCTGCGTGTGGTGTTTGATCTAAAAGCGCGCGTGAAGGCCAGTACCATGCTCATTAAACCCGTGGCCCAATACGGTTACCGGTTAATGTTGGATGTGTACCCTGAGGTTCCGGTGGTCGACCCCCTAATGACCCTCTTAGAGCAAAAAAGCATGGGAGCGTCACCCCCATTAGCCGCGGATGTTGCAACAGCTCCTGTAGTGACGCCCAGCGTGATGGGAACACCCGCTCCCGCAATAAGTGTCCCCACCCCTCCGAGCAGGAGTGGTGCCGAGCGACGCATCACCATCGCTTTAGATGCCGGACATGGCGGCGAAGATCCCGGTGCCCATGGTCGTGCAGGCACCCACGAAAAGAATGTCACCTTGGCTATTGTGCGGCGTTTAAAAGCACTCGTGGATGCACAACCCAACCTGCGCGCACTCTTGGTGCGCGATGGCGATTACTTTATCCCGCTGCAAGAGCGCACCGCCAAAGCGCGACATGGGCATGCGGATTTATTTGTATCCGTTCACGCCGATGCGTTTATTAATCGGGACGCTCGGGGCTCTTCGGTATTCGCGCTCTCTGAGAGAGGCGCCACCTCTGTGGCGGCGCGTTGGTTGGCCAAACACGAAAACGAAGCCGATTTAATTGGGGGGGTTAACACCAACGTCAAAGAACCCTATCTGGCACAAACCTTGTTTGACCTATCGCAAACCGCCACCATTAACGACAGCCTTAAAATGGCCCATGCCGTATTGGGCGAACTCAGTCAGGTGAATGACTTGCACAAAGGTCAGGTAGAACAAGCCGGCTTTGCCGTCCTAAAGTCCCCGGACATTCCCTCCATTCTGGTGGAGACGGCCTTTATCACCAACCCTGATGAAGAGCGGCGCCTAAATGATGCGCGTTACCAAGATAAATTGGCGCATGCCATTTTAATGGGCATTCAGCACTATCTGGCAACCAACCAAATTGGGGTCAGACCCCCCCGGGGTCTGACCCCTAAAGAGCGCTAATGGCGCGCGCTCTGTTTTTGATGGGGCCCACAGCCTCAGGGAAGAGCGCTTTGGCGCTCAGCTTGGCCGACCAGCTGCCTTTGGAAATCATCTCTGTGGATTCGGCTGCTGTGTATCGTCACATGAATGTGGGCACCGCAAAACCCAGCCCCGTCATCCGCGCCCGTTATCCCCACCATCTATTGGACTGCATTGAGCCCATAGAATCCTATTCGGCGGCACGTTTTTGCGCAGACGCACAAGCCGCCATGAAAGATATTGTGGCGCGCGGTCGCGTGCCCCTTTTGGTGGGGGGTACGATGCTTTATTTTAAAGCGTTACGCGAAGGGTTAGATGCGCTGCCGGGTACGGATATGGGTATACGACAGGCGTTAGATGAAGAGGCGGTGCAACGGGGCTGGCCCGCACTGCATGCGGAATTGGCTGCGCTGGACCCCGATACAGCAGAGCGCCTTAAAACCACCGATGCGCAGCGCATTCAGCGCGCCTTAGAGGTGTATCGCACCTCGGGGCGTACCTTATCCAGCTATCACCACAGCGGTTCGCGCCAGCCCTTGCAAGCGGAATTGCTCTGCTTGGGTTGGCAGCCGCAAGATCGGGCAGTATTGCATGAGCGTATTGCTGAGCGTTTTAACGCCATGTTAGACGAGGGGTTAGATGATGAATTGCGTGTATTGCGTGAACGCTATGCATTGCGTGCCAACATGCCCGCCATGCGTTGCGTGGGGTATCGGCAAATGTGGCAATACCAAGACGGCGAACTGACATGGGACGAGATGCGCGAGAAGGGCGTCATTGCCACGCGGCAATTGGCCAAGCGGCAAATGACTTGGCTGCGGTCCTGGGCTGGTTTGGAACATTTCAATAACCAGGACCCTAAGGCCCCAGCCGAGCTGTTACAGCGCGCCCGCATCTTTCTAGAACAGCATTAATTACTCATCATACGATCGTTTGGTGATGCGAGCGGCTGCATGGCCGGTGGCAAACGCCAAATCAACCGCTTCCCCCACTGCCACATCGCCACTGTCGCGCACAATAACCCCTGCACTGTTGCGTACGATGGAAAACCCGCGGGTCAATACCGCTTCTGGGTTAAGGTGCAATAACCCCGCCTGCAGACGTTGTAAGGTTAGTCCGCGGCGCTCCAGCAAGGCTTTTCCCGCACGGGACATGCGTTGTTTTAAAGAGTGTAAGGCATTGCTTTGTGCGGTTAAGCGCTCACCAGGATGAATAAGACGTTGCCCCATTAAACCCAAACGGGCGCGCTGTCGATCCAATGTGGTGCGGATGGCAAAAAGCAGCTTCTGACGAGCGACGTCCAGACGTTGATACTCTTGCTCGCTGCGCCGCAACCAATAATGATTAAGGCGGCGTGCGATGGCATTTAAATGCAGCAGCAATTCATCACGGTTGGGGCTAACCAATTCAGCGGCGGCGGTGGGCGTGGCGGCTCGTTGGTCGGCCACAAAGTCGGCAATAGTGAAGTCGCGTTCATGGCCAATGCCTGCAATCAAGGGGATAGGGCAGGCCGCTATGGCCTGCGCCACCACCTCTTCATTGAAGGACCATAAATCTTCAATACTGCCACCGCCGCGGCATAAGATCAGCACATCGCACTCAGAGCGAAGGCCTGCCACAGTAATGGCGCGGGCAATCTGCGCCGCAGACCCTTCGCCTTGTACGGGGGTGGGATAAATAATGATGGCGGTGGCGGGACTGCGTCGTTTGAGGGTGGTCAACACATCACGCAAGGCGGCCGCCGCCAAGGAAGTAATGACGCCTATGCGGCGCGGGTGGGCGGGAAGAGCGCGTTTGCGCGCTGCATCAAACAAACCCTCACGCTCTAAGCGGGCTTTAAGGCGTGCGAAGGCTTCAAAGAGTTTGCCCACACCCGCTTCACGCAGATGCTCTACAGTAATTTGACAGCTGCCCCCTTGCGCATAAAAAGTGGTGACGCCACGCAATTCCACGGCCATGCCTTCACGGGGAAGCCAACCCAAGCGCTGATTTTTTCCCTTGAACATGACGCAAGAGATTTGTGCCGCTTCGTCTTTCAGTTTGAAATACCAATGCCCCGAGGCGTAAGCATTGAAGCCCGAAATTTCTCCTTCCACCCACAGGGGTGGAATAGTCTCTTCCAACACACGGCGAATGCGATGAGTGAAGTTAGAAACGGACACCACGGCTTCGACGCCTTCTGGGTTTTGGGGTAAAAGCTCTTCGAAAGTGGCATCACTGCTAGAGGTGCGCATCATGGTGTGAGTAGCCTATTGAAATAAGATAAATATTTTACAGTTTTGTGAAAAAGCAAGAAAAATATTTCTGTTTAAAATTTAAACGGTGCAAAAAAATCCCTAACAGATTAAGTGGTTGAGTGCTCTATATTAGAACTGTTCACAAAGTTATCCACAGACTTTGTGGGTAACTTTGTCATGCCCTCACGAAGACTTGTTGGGCCTGGGTGGCACGGGCGCCGGGTTCGCCAAGCCCGGTCTGTTCCATTACACTAAGGGCTCAATCATAACCGCGGGGTCATTTTAGTGTTACACCTCATTGAAGCGGCGGGATGGCCTATTGTGTTGTTGTTGGTGGCCTCCGTTGTGGGTTTGGCCATTATTCTAGAACGATTGATCGTATTGCGTGCGGCCCGTGTAGTCCCGCGTGGCCTATTACAACAAGTACTTACAGAGGTGCAAACGCAGGGTGTGTCCGCCTCGCTTATTGAAACCTTGGAAAACGGTCCCCCTTTGGGCCGTATTCTGGCGGCGGGGCTACGCAACCAGCAGGCCACTCGAGAAGCCATGAAGGACGCCATTGAAGAAGCTGGGCGTGCGGTGGTGGTGGAATTGGAGCGATCCCTGTCCATGTTGGGCACTATTGCCACCATCAGCCCTCTGTTGGGCTTATTTGGTACGGTGGTGGGCATGATCATCCTCTTCGGCAGCGAAACCCCCACAGGCTCCAGCCCTGCGGTGTTGGCACAAGGCATTTCCGTTGCGCTCTACAATACGGCTTATGGCTTGGTAGTGGCGGTGCCCAGTATGATTTTTTACCGCATGTTCCGTGCTCGCATTGATGTCTTAGCGGTAGAAATGGAACAACAGGCTTTGAAGCTTGTGGAGTTATTGCAAGGACAGCGCCGCTCGTGAACTTTCGTAAGGGGCGCATGCGCGAAGAACCCGAGATCAACCTCATTCCCATGATTGATGTGTTGTTGGTAATTTTGATTTTTCTCATGATCACCACCACGTACAACCGCTTTTCTGGCTTAAAAATAACCCTCCCCACTGCCGGTAATACTGCCCCGTTGGCTCAGGGCCCTGAATCTATTGAAGTAAACGTGCATAAGGATGGTGCTGTTGAAGTTAATCATCGGCTTCTGAGTACGCGCACTGTGGTGGACTTGGCGGCAGCGCTAAAAGAAGCCGCGCAGGGGCGGGAAGAACCCGCTATTTTAATTGGCGCTGATGCCAGCGCCACCCATGGCAGCGTGGTGGCGGTGATGGAGGCTGCGCGTCAGGCGGGCTATCACCACCTCACTGTGGTGACTCAGGTGACGACTCCTTGATGGTGGCCACCTGGCTAACGGAGGTGTGGTATGGGCACCGCGCGCCCCCATTCTGGTTAATTCCCTTTTCGGGGTTGTTTGGTTGGGCGGTACGATTGCGCCGAGCCTTATATGGCATGCACCTCATTCAATCCACCACCTTGCCCGTGCCCGTGGTGGTGGTGGGCAACATCACCGTAGGGGGAACGGGCAAAACGCCTTTAACCTTGGGTTTGGTGGCCGCCTTAAAAGAGCGCGGTTGGCATCCGGGTATTGTCAGCCGCGGTTATGGCTCCACCTTGACGGGGGTTAGCGAAGTGAGTGTGCAAGACGACCCGCGTCGCGTCGGGGATGAGCCGGCTCTCATGGCGCGTCACAGTGGCGTTCCGGTGTGGGTGGGGCGCGATCGCGTGGCCGCCGCGCAAGAATTGCTTGCCAGGCATCCAGAAGTGGACGTGGTGCTAAGCGATGATGGGTTGCAGCATCTGGCGCTGAATCGGGACATGGAAATTGTGGTGATGGATGGCGCGCGCGGTTTGGGCAACGGGGCCTTATTGCCTGCCGGTCCTTTGCGCGAACCCGCCACACGCTTGCGCCAAGCGGATGCCGTGGTGGTCAATGGCCCGCTGATGCGCCCCTTGGCAAAAGGGTTGTTACTGTATGGCCTAGGTTTACAAGGAACGCAATGGCTCAATGTGCGCAACGCCACCCAGACCCTGCCGTTGCAGGCCTTTTCAGGCAGCACTTGTCATGCGCTGGCGGGAATCGGCAACCCACAACGTTTTTTTGATGCCCTAACCGGATTGGGCGTTAACCCTATATGTCATGCCTTCCCCGATCATTATTTCTTCAGCGCTAAAGATCTGGCGTTCGCGGGACATCAGCCTATTCTAATGACAGAGAAAGATGGGATAAAATGCACCAGATTCGCAGGTCCCCAAGTGTGGATGTTGCAAATCACGCCCGTGGTGGACGTGGCATTGTTGGATTTAATGGAGCATCTCATTCGTCGGAGGTTGCGTGGACGCAAAGCTGCTTGAAATTTTGGTATGCCCTTTATGCAAAGGGCCTTTAATTCACCGTGCCAACGCACCAGAACTGGTGTGCTCGCCTTGTCGACTGGCCTTTCCCGTGCGTGAAGATATTCCGGTCATGCTGGAAGCAGAGGCTCGACAGCTGTCCGAGCAAGAAGAAGTTTAAGAGTGAGTTTAAATTTCATGGCCATTGTGCCGGCTCGCATGGCCTCCACGCGCTTCCCGGGCAAGGCTCTCGCGTTAATTGGCGGTGTGCCCATGGTGGTGCACTGCGCCAAACGGGCGAGAGAGAGCGGGGCCAGTCGTGTGGTAGTGGCCTGTGACCATCCAGACATTAAGGCTGCGGCAGAAGCGGCGGGTTTTGAAGCGTTGCTCACCCGCAGCGACCACGACACCGGAACCGACCGCTTGGCTGAATGCGTGACCCTGCTTAAATTGCCCGCGCAGACGTTGGTGGTGAATGTGCAGGGCGATGAGCCCTTGGTCAATCCAGTGGCTGTGCGACAGGTGGCGCAACGCTTGCAAGACAGCCCCCATTGCGCCATAGCGACGGCCTGTTACCCGATCAGCAGCCGAGCACAATTTGAAAACCCCAATGTGGTGAAAGTGGTGTTGAACCTGCAGCACGAGGCGCTGTACTTTAGCCGTTCGCCCATCCCTTGGCCGCGCGAGGCGTTTAGCGGCACAGATACCCGTTGGCCTGCAGGGTTGCCGGCCTGGCACCATGTGGGTTTATATGCATATCGTGCTGAATTTCTCCAGGCCTTTACGCAATTGAGCCGCTCGGTTTTAGAAACATTCGAATCTTTAGAGCAGTTGCGCGCCTTAAGTCATGGCTATCGCATTGCGGTGGTGGTGGACAAAGAAGCGCCTGCGCCGGGTGTGGATACCCCAGAAGATCTTAAAAAAGTGCAGAGCTTATTTGACCGGAGCATAGTTTCGGGGTAGTTTCGCGTTCTAACAATAAATAAAATAGCGCTAGGAGTTCACATGAGAATGATTTTACTAGGAGCCCCCGGTGCCGGAAAGGGAACTCAGGCGGCCTTTATTAAGCAGCGTTATGGCATTCCACAAATTTCCACAGGCGATATGCTGCGTGCCGCCGTTAAAGCAGGGTCCTCTCTGGGGTTGGCTGCTAAAAAAGTAATGGACAGTGGCGGATTGGTCTCTGACGACATCATTATTGGGCTGGTTCGCGATCGCATTCAAGAACCCGACTGCGCCCCTGGCTTTTTGTTTGATGGTTTTCCACGCACTATTCCTCAAGCCGATGCCATGCGCCACGCAGATGTACAGTTGGATTTCGTGGTGGAAATTAATGTGGCGGATGAAGACATTATTGCGCGCATGTCAGGACGGCGCGTGCATGTGGCTTCGGGTCGCGTCTATCACACCACTTTCAGCCCTCCTAAAAACCCCAACCAGGATGACGTCAGCGGAGAAGCCTTGGTGCAACGCGAGGATGATCGCGAAGAAATTGTGCGCAAGCGCCTCGCGGTGTATCACGCACAAACCCGCCCTCTGGTGGATTACTACACACAATGGTCAGCCAGCGGTGATGCCGTGGCGCCGCGCGTCATCTCTGTGCCCGGCACGGGCTCCGTGGAAAGTATTCGCGACGCCATCTTCAACGCTTTAAACGCGTAAGGACTTCGATTTTATCCATGGCCAAAGCAAACGCCTTTTACGCACAATCCGGCGGCGTCACCGCCGTGATTAACGCCAGTGCTTGCGGCGTTATTGAAACGGCACGCAAACATACAGACCAAATGGGCAAACTGTATGCGGGTCGTCACGGTATTTTGGGTGCATTAACCGAAGACTTAATCGATACCAGCCGTGAGAGTACTGCCGATATTCGCGCCCTGCGCCACACCCCCTCCGGAGCTTTTGGTTCGGCACGCTATAAATTGAAAGGGTTGGACGAAAACCGCGCTGAATATGAGCGCTTAATCGAAGTGTTTAAAGCCCATAATATTCGCTATTTTTTTTACAACGGGGGAGGCGATTCACAAGATACAGCCTTAAAAGTATCGCAAATTGGTGTCCAATTGGGCTACCCCATTATTTGCGTGGGCGTTCCAAAAACCGTGGACAATGATTTACCGCTCACTGATTGCTGTCCTGGCTTTGGTTCGGTGGCCAAATATGTGGCCACCTCCATTCGTGAGGCCTCCTTTGATGTGGCCTCCATGGCGCGCACTTCTACCAAAGTATTTGTCTTGGAAGTGATGGGCCGTCACGCCGGCTGGATAACAGCCGCCTGTGGATTGGCTGCAGAAAAACCGGGCCAGGCGCCTCATATTTTATTGTTTCCTGAAATTCCGTTTAAGCAGGATAAATTCTTAGCGCGCGTGGAGGCCACTGTAAAAAAAGAGGGCTATTGCGTGGTTGGGGTTTCTGAGGGACTGCAAAACGAGAAAGGTGAATTTTTAGCCGATAGTGGCCTGCGTGATGCGTTTGGTCATGCGCAATTGGGCGGCGTCGCTCCGGTTATCGCACAATTGGTACGCCATCACTTGGGCTATAAATATCATTGGGCGGTGGCCGATTATCTGCAACGTGCGGCACGTCACATCGCCTCTAAAACGGATGTGGCTCAAGCGTACGCCATGGGAAAAGCAGCAGTGCAATTTGCTTTAAAAGGCCATAATGCGGTGATGCCCATTGTGGTTCGAGTGTCTAACCAGCCCTATAAATGGAAAGTGGGCATGGTGAATCTGTGTGATGTGGCGAATCGTGAAAAAAAGTTGCCACGTGATTTTATTACCGAGGATGGTTATGGCATTACTGCCAAATGCCGACGCTACCTCTCCCCATTGATTGCGGGAGAGGATTACCCTCCGTTTAAGAGAGGGTTGCCCGACTACGTGGTGTTAAAAAACGTAGCCGTTACCAAAAAACTGAAAACTCGTTTTAACGTGTAATTTAATTGGGAGAATCATAATGTCACAAGGTGTTCTTTTTGCCCTGATCTGTTCTGTGATTGCTCTACTGTACGGATTTGTTTCGTACCGTTGGGTCATTGCCAAACCCGCTGGTAATGCCCGCATGCAAGAAATTGCCGCGGCCATTCAAGAAGGGGCTTCGGCTTACCTTAATCGCCAGTACACCACCATTGCTATTGTGGGTGCTGTGTTGTTTGTGGTGATTGCCTATGCCCTGGGTGCCAAAACCGCCATCGGCTTTTTAATTGGCGCAGTGGCTTCTGGTGCGGCCGGCTTTATCGGTATGAATGTTTCCGTACGGGCCAATGTGCGTACCGCACAAGCCGCCCACGACGGTTTAAATGCTGCACTGGCCGTGGCTTTTCGCGGTGGTGCCGTCACCGGGTTATTGGTGGTGGGTTTAGGCCTCATGGGTGTGGCAGGCTATTATGCCGTTTTGCAAAACATGACTCCCGCCGGTAGCGCCTTTGATCCCGCCCCCTTGGTGGGTTTGGCTTTTGGCGGCTCACTCATTTCGATCTTCGCTCGTTTGGGTGGTGGCATTTTTACCAAAGGCGCCGACGTGGGTGCGGATTTGGTGGGTAAAGTAGAGGCCGGTATTCCAGAAGATGATCCACGCAACCCTGCGGTGATTGCCGATAACGTGGGTGATAACGTGGGCGATTGCGCCGGTATGGCGGCTGATTTGTTTGAAACCTACGCGGTCACCATCATCGCCACCATGTTGTTGGGGGCCTTGTTGATGAAGGGTTTTGAAAACGCCTTTACCTATCCTCTGGCGTTGGGCGGCATCTCGATTATTTCTTCCATTGTGGGTACGTATTTTGTCAAAGCCCGTGACGGCGGCAAAGTAATGAATGCTCTGTATCGTGGTTTGGCGGTGTCCGCAGTGATTGCGGCGGCGGCGTTCTACCCCCTAACCAACATGCTGATGGCGGATAACCCAGCCGGTATTTCAACCATGAACTTATGGTTGGCGTCCTTAATTGGGCTGGGTGTTACGGCGGCCTTGGTGGTGATTACGGAGTATTACACCGCTACGGAATACGCGCCTGTACGCACCGTGGCTGAAGCTTCCACCACGGGCCATGCCACCAACATCATCGCAGGCTTGGGCATTTCCATGAAGGCAACGGCCGCTCCAGTGCTGATTATCTGTTTGGGTATTTTGGGTGCGCATGCCTTAGGCGGCCTGTATGGCATTGCCATTGCAGCCACGTCCATGTTGTCCATGGCGGGGATTATTGTGGCCCTCGATGCGTATGGACCCATTACGGATAATGCCGGTGGAATTGCAGAAATGGCCGGCATGCCTCCTGAAATTCGCGCCATTACCGATCCTCTGGATGCTGTAGGCAATACCACCAAAGCCGTTACCAAGGGTTACGCCATTGGCTCAGCGGGCTTGGCGGCATTGGTGCTGTTTGCCGATTACACCCATGGATTATCGGGTTCCTTAGGCCATGAAACAGGATTTGATCTATCAGACCACATGGTGATTGTGGGTCTCTTTATCGGCGGCATGATCCCTTACCTCTTCGCAGCCATGGCCATGGAAGCGGTGGGTCGCTCGGCGGGAGCTGTGGTGGTGGAGGTGCGTCGCCAGTTCCGAGAAATTAAAGGCATTATGACCGGCGAACAAAAACCCGATTATTCCCGTGCGGTGGATTTATTAACCAAAGCCGCCATTAAGGAAATGATTGTGCCGTCTTTGCTGCCCATCTTGGTTCCTGTGGTGGTGGGCTTAACCTTAGGCCCTAAAGCCTTGGGTGGCGTATTGATGGGCACCATCATTACGGGTCTGTTTGTGGCCATTTCCATGACCACCGGCGGTGGCGCGTGGGACAATGCCAAGAAATACATTGAAGATGGTCACTTTGGTGGCAAGGGTTCAGACGCTCACAAAGCGGCTGTAACCGGTGACACCGTGGGCGACCCCTACAAGGATGCAGCGGGACCTGCTGTTAACCCGATGATTAAGATCATCAACATCGTGGCTTTGATGATTATTCCGCTGTTGCATTGAGAAACTTTTTACGCCAGCGCCGGATCCAATGGTGATGCCACTGATTCAGCGTTTGCGTCACGCATCAGTAGCACGTGAAGCGCTGCAGGAATGGATTCAAGATTCTTTGAATGCCGCACCTGCAGCGCCCTTTTTTGATGGTCGCATCATGATGACTGAGGAAGCCTGTCTGGCCGCCGTTCCAGCCGCCGTATTGGTGGCCTTGGTGGATCGACCTGAAGGCGTTCATGTACTGCTCACCAAACGCACTTTGCATCTGAGTGATCATGCGGGACAAATTAGCTTTCCCGGTGGACGCATTGAGGGGTCAGACCCCAATCCAATTCACACGGCCTTGCGCGAGAGCGAAGAGGAAATTGGTCTGTTGCCACAACAGGTCAAGGTGCTGGGCACCTTGCGGGAATATTTTATTCCCACGGGGTATCGCGTCATTCCTGTGGTGGGTTGGGTGCAGCCCCCGCTAACCCTTAAAGCCGATGAGTTTGAAGTGGCTGAAATTTTTGAAGTGCCCCTGGAACATTTCTTTGATCCAACGCGTCACGTGATTAAGGAAGTTATGAGGGCGGGCCAGAAACGGCGCTATTACAGCATTCCCTATCAGGATTGGCATATTTGGGGTGCCACGGCCGGTATTCTGGTGGAGCTATATCAGGTATTAAATCAAGCACCTGGGCCAGCGCGTCGATGATTAGGGCATCCATTTGATATACAGCGTTGACAGCGGCTTGTGCAACGCAACATAATGAGTCTGTAACGGTTATAAATCGTTGTATGGGGCCGTTGGCCCAGAGGATGTGAATGCTATACGAACTCCATGAAATGCAGCACGGCTCCATGACAGCTTTGCGGGTTTTGGCACAATCTACTGCACAGTTGTATGGCAGTCCCTATAGCCCCCTAAGTTATACCCCCCTAGGCCGCATGGTCTCCGCCGGTTCTGAACTGCTGTTGCGTACCACGCAACGTTACGAAAAACCCATATTTGGGATAACCGAAACAACCATTGACGGTATGGCCGTACAAGTGGTTGAGCAAGTCACCCTGGATAAACCGTTTTGTCAGCTGCGCCGTTTTGTGCGCGTGGGAAATTTTGGGCATCAACCCAAGGTGTTGATCGTAGCGCCCCTATCTGGGCATTACGCCACGTTGCTGCGCGATACCGTGCGCACCTTCATACGCGATTTTGAAGTGACCATTACCGATTGGCGTGATGCCAAGATCGTCCCGCTTTCAGAAGGTCCATTCCACTTTGATGACTATGTGCGCTATGTACAGGAGTTTATTCGCTTTCTAGGACCGAACGTCCATGTGGTATCGGTATGCCAGCCTACTGTTCCCACATTGGTGGCGGTGTCCTTGATGTCTGCGGCCAACGATGCTTCTGTGCCGAGCTCTATGATTATGATGGGGGGTCCCATTGATACACGCAATAGCCCCACTTCTGTCAATACGTTTGCCAAAGAACGTTCGCTCTCGTGGTTTGAAAACAAAGTCATTTATCGAGTACCGGTTAAATACCCCGGCTATATGCGCCGCGTCTACCCCGGCTTTTTGCAGCATGCCGGTTTCGTTTCTATGAACCCCGGGCGCCATGTGGAATCACACCGTGATTTTTACCATCATTTGGTTAAAGGGGACGGCGAAAGCGCCAATGCCCATCGCGCTTTTTATGATGAATATAATGCGGTGATGGATTTACCCGCAGAGTATTATTTAGAAACATTGGATATCGTTTTTCATCGCCATGCACTGCCTGAAGGCACCTTAATGTCATGCGGACAACGGGTTGACCCCAAAACCATTAGCCGCACAGCATTGCTGACAGTGGAAGGCGAATTTGATGATATTTCAGGGGTCGGCCAAACCGCAGCGGCCCATAAGCTGTGTACACAGATTCCAGAGCACCGCAAACAACATTATTTGGCACGCGATGTAGGGCATTACGGCATTTTTAGTGGACGCCGTTTTCGTGAAACCATTTACCCCGAAATTCAAAAATTTATTCAGAGCGCATCTTAATCATGTCTAACGAAAAACCGTCCGGTGAAGTATTTGAAATGTTTCAGAAGATGATTAACCCCATGTCTTTTCCATTACAAAGTTTAATGATGGGCGCTTTAAACCCTGAAGAATTAGAGAAGAAAATTAATGAGCTCACTACTGTTAAGTATTGGCTCAGCACCAATGTCAGCATGCTAGAACTCACCATTAAAACCTTGGAATACCAAAAAGCGTTGGTTACTCCTGCCAAAGAGGGGGCGCCTAAGCCTGGGAGTATGGCTGCGGGGGATAACCCTATGATGAATCCGGCTCTTTGGCCTTGGGCCATGATGGGCATGGAAAAACCAGCCGAGGGCTCATCCAAGGGTACGCCCACGGCGAATCCTTTCTCATCGGCTTCCACGGCATCGTCTGCAACAGCCAAAAAAACAGAAACGCCAAAGCGTTAATCAGCAGGCCGTACGTTCCAGCACTCTAAAACTTAGGTTGTACGCGTTGCGCTCATCCCGTGGATGAGTGCGGCGCGACGTTTCATGCCAGGCTCCGTTTTCTAATTCTGGAAAAAACGTATCGCCCTCTAGGTGGGCGTCAATGTGTGTGAGATAAATGCGTTGCGCAGCGCTCAAGGTGGACTCAAATAATTCAGCGCCGCCAATAACAAAAACCTCTCCTACACCCGCGCAACTCTCCAGTGCTTTTTCGATGGAATAGGCTACTTCAATGCCGGCAGCTGAAAATTGTTTATCACGGGTCAGCACAATGTTGCGCCGACCAGGCAGGGGCCGACCAATGGATTGAAAGGTTTTTCGGCCCATAACAATAGGGCAACCCATGGTGGTGGCCTTAAAAAAAGCCAAGTCCGCCGGCAAATGCCAGGGCATGGTGTTATGGGCCCCAATCACCCGCTCGGGGGTCATGGCCACAATGAGGGATAGCTTGGGTTGTGTCATGGTCGTCCATTTCATAATTTGGGGTCAGACCCCATGCGGGGTCTGACCCCAAATTATGCCCCAGAGCGGGGCAGAGCGCTCGCTCTGGTATCATATGTGATTGAAATTTTGGTTTGTTTTTTTATGACGCTGCGCAATCAAATTAACTTGCTCATTACCACCTTGATGATTCTGTTCATCTCGGCCTTGCTGTTTTTAGAAGTGGATGCATCACGGCGCAGTATTCGAGAGGAGATGGAAGGATCCACTCGTATTACGGTGCAACTATTGGGCACCATGATGCATGACGTGGTTTCTAATGGACAGGCCGTTACGCCCAAACTGTTGGTGGAGTTCATGAACCGTGTGGGGCGCGTACGGGCACATGACATTGCGCTCTACAATGCTGCGGATCTATTGGTTTATAAATCTCCTCCTTTTCAATATAAAGCCGGTCATTACGCCCCACTTTGGTTTGCCGAATGGGTAACTCCGCAAGCGTCCCCTGTATCCATTGAGTTTCCAGGGGGGCATATGGTCATTGCCCCCGATGCCTCGCGTTCTGTGGTGGACGCATGGGATGAATTGCAAAAAATTCTTTGGTTGGTACTGGCTTTTTTCGTTTTGGTGAATGCGGTACTGTATGTGATTGTGGGGCGTGCTTTGGCGCCTTTGCGTGATCTCATTTTGGGATTAGAGCAAATGGAGAGAAAGGAATTTCACACCCGCTTACCCAATTGGCGTATGCGCGAGATGGCATTGTTGGGACGGGCTTTTAATCGTATGGCTCAAGCAGTGGAAGAGAGCTTTCTGATTAAAAAAGCTGCGGCCAGAACCGCACAAGAGCTACAAGACAGTCGCGAAGTGTCGGCCCTTATTCAGTCGCACTTAGAAGACGAGCGGCGTAACTTGGCCCGTGAATTGCATGATGAGTTGGGGCAGTCGGTGACCGCCGTGCGCACCATTGCCACCACGATTGCACAGCAGAGCGCTGCCACTCATCCTGAAATGACTGAGCGCGCACAAGCGATTGTTTCCGTATCGGGCACCATGTATGACGCCATGCACCGTATGGTGCGGCAATTGCGCCCCTTGGCCTTGGATAATTTAGGCCTTAGCGAGGCGCTCAATGATTTGGTGCGCACGCATCGCAACCTCTATCCAGAGCATCATCTGTTGATTACGTTGGTTGGTGACTTAGAAGCGTTGCCTGACTTTTTGCGCATTACTGTTTATCGTGTGGTGCAAGAATGTTTGACCAACACTGTGCGTCACGCCGAAGCCGAAACCATCGAGGTGACGGTGACGGCGCAACCTCAGGAATTAACCATTCGCGTGGCGGATGATGGCCGTGGTATGGCGTTGGACGAAATGAAGGATAACCGTTTTGGTGTATTGGGTATGCGTGAGCGTGTGCAGGCGTTGGGTGGGCGTTTTGACGTGACCAGTACACCCGGTCAAGGATTTTGTGTGGAGGTATTCTTGCCCTTAGGGGGACCTTCGTGAAGAGTGCGCATCCTTTGCGTGTCATGTTGGCAGATGATCATGCGGTGGTGCGCATGGGATTTCGTATGTTGGTGGAGGGCGGTGGTGACATGGTGGTATGCGCCGAGGCCGACAGTGGCGAGGCGGCGTGCCGTATTTACCCTGAGGCCTTGCCCGATGTACTGGTGATGGATGTGTCTATGCCAGGCATTGGAGGCATGGAGGCCTTAAGTCGCATTCTGGCCCATCACCCCGATGCGCGCATATTGATTCTCTCGGCTCATGAAGATACCGTGCACCCACGGCGCCTCATGGCCGCCGGCGCGCGCGGTTATTTGTCCAAACGCAGTGCGGCAGAAGAGCTCATCAAAGCCCTCTGGCAAGTGTCGCGCAATGAAACCTATCTGGACCCTCACTTGGCCTCAGCGCTGGTTGAAGAATCTCTTTCTGGGTCTTCTAACCCCGTGGAAGTGCTCTCTGAGCGTGAGTTTGAAGTGTTTATGCATTTGGCAGCCGGACAGTCTGTGGCACAGATTGCCGAAACCTTGTTTTTAAGCCCCCGCACTGTGGGGACCCATCTGTACAACATCAAACAAAAGCTGGCCGCGAAAAACCAAGCCGAGTTAACTTTAATAGCCTTAAGAAACAAGCTATTACCACCCTAAAATTCGGCTTTGTCTGGCGTTAAACTTTCACCACAGTTTGCTGCGCTGCGGTAAAATGGGCTTTCCCCTCCTTTTATTTCACGGATTGATTATTCAATGGCCCTCAATAAGGTGTTTCCCGATGCCAAAAGTGCATTGGCCGGTTTGCTTCATGATGATATGTCCATTGCCGCAGGTGGTTTTGGTTTATGCGGAATTCCAGAAAACCTTATTGAAGCGTTGGTGGACAGCGGAGCTAAAGGCCTAACCATTGTGGGCAACAATGCCGGCGTGGATGATTTTGGCATGGGCTTACTGCTAAAAACCCATCAGGTTAAAAAAGTGATTGCCTCTTATGTGGGCGAGAACAAGGAATTTGAGCGTCAGGTGTTGGCCCATGAACTGGAGTTAGAATTGACGCCGCAGGGCACTTTGGCAGAAAAGCTCCGCGCCGGGGGCGCTGGTATTCCTGGGTTTTATACCCGCACCGCTGTCGGAACATTATTGGCAGAAGGGAAGCCCACGCGCGAGTTTAAAGGGCGCGAATACGTATTAGAAGAAGCCATTCAAACAGATCTGTCGATTGTGAAAGCCTGGAAGGGCGACACCTTAGGCAACTTGGTGTTTCGTAAAACAGCGCGCAACTTTAACCCCATGGTGGCCACTTGCGGGCGTATTACCGTGGCGGAGGTGGAAGAACTGGTGCAACCGGGCGAACTGGATCCAGACAGCGTTCACACCCCTGGCATTTATGTGGACCGCATCATTCAGGGTAAAAACTACCAAAAACGCATCGAGTTTCGCACGCTGACAGGCGGGCATCATGTGGATCACCATCATTTATCGGTACGTGAAGTATTGGCCATGCGGGCAGCAAAGGAATTAAAAGATGGCTTCTATGTTAATTTGGGAATTGGCATCCCCACCTTGGTGGCCAATTACATCCCTGAAGACATTCATGTCACGTTGCAATCAGAAAATGGCTTGATGGGTATTGGCCCTTTTCCCACAGAAGACACGGTGGACGCTGATTTGATTAATGCGGGCAAGCAAACCATTACTACTCTGCCAGGCTCCAGCACTTTTTCCAGTGCCGATTCTTTTGCCATGATCCGCGGGGGTCACGTGGACCTCTCTATTTTAGGCGGGCTTGAGGTGGCAGAAAACGGTGATCTGGCCAATTGGATGGTGCCGGGTAAAATGGTGAAAGGTCCCGGTGGGGCCATGGATTTGGTGTCTGGTGTGGGCCGCGTCATTGTGCTGATGGAGCATGCCTCCAAACATGGCGAACCTAAAATTCTCAAATCATGTTCGTTGCCCATTACCGGGCGCGCCGTGGTAAACACCATCATTACAGAACTATGCGTATTTCAAGTGGAGCCGGGAGCAGGCCTGGTGCTCACGGAGCTTCATGAGGGGGTAACCCTCGAGCAAGTGAGAGCCAAGACCGGTTGCGACTTTCGTGTGGCCCTTTAAAGCTTTATGTGCTCAGCTCTTGAATTTATCGGGTTTTTCCCGCATCCTCTCTTTCTATGGCGGGCCTCCCCGCATTGCAGCGTAGTGAACCTGGTCAGGTCCGGAAGGAAGCAGCCACAACTACATCCTGTAAGTGCCGGGGGTTAGGCTCGCCACCCCTTTTATTCACGACTACTGATGGGTTTTTGCACACCATGATTAAAAAAATCTATTTCATCTTATGCGCCTTAACCCTGTTGGTAGCCAAAAGCGCCTATCCCGCTGACGCCATCTCCATAGAAGCCGGTTATGGCGATCACACCAACATGGAGCGCCTATCCTTATCCCATGCTTGGGAAACCCGTTGGTTTACTGATCATACGTGGTCACTGGGCGGGTATTGGGATGCCAGTATCGGAACTTGGAACCCCCATGCCGCCACGGGCGGCAATCAGGTCACCACGGACTTTTCGATTACCCCCGTATGGCGTGCTCGCCAGACGAAAATCGGCAGCGTCACGCCTTTCGTAGAGTTGGCGGTGGGCGTGCATTACCTCAGTCAATCGCGTATTTTTTATGATAAAAATATGAGTACCCATTTTCAGTTTGGCGATCATATTGGCGCCGGCATTACGGTGGGTGAAAAGCAAGATTGGGATGTGATGGTCCGCTTTCAGCATCTCTCCAACGCGGGCATTCAAAACCCCAACCCAGGCATTAACTTTCTTCAATTGCGTGTGGGTCACTGGTTCTAGGCCAGTTCGCATCATGGCCACTTCTCAGGTATTAGCGCGCAAATGGCGCCCCCGTTTATTCACTGAATTGGTGGGGCAGGACCATGTGGTGCGGGCCTTGGGCAACGCTTTGCAAAGCGGTCGCCTGCACCATGCCTATTTGTTTACCGGTACGCGCGGTGTGGGTAAAACCACCATCGCGCGCATTTTGGCCAAATGTCTTAATTGTGAAAGCGGTATTACCGCTACCCCTTGTGGCACCTGCGGTGCGTGTGTCGAAATTGACAGCGGGCGCTATCCGGACATGTTGGAAGTGGATGCGGCCACCAATACCAAAGTGGAAGAAATGCGCGAACTGCTAGACAATGCGCAATATATGCCCGTAGCGGGCCGCTTTAAGGTGTACATCATCGATGAAGTGCATATGCTGTCGCGCTCAGCTTTCAATTCTATGCTGAAAACCTTAGAAGAGCCGCCCGAACATGTGAAGTTTATTTTAGCCACCACCGATCCACAAAAAGTTCCGGTAACCGTGCTGTCGCGTTGTTTGCAATTCAATTTAAAACAAATACCGCCTGAAGTCATTGGCGAGCGGCTCTCGTATGTGCTCAAAGAAGAAGGGATTGCATTCGAAGCCGCGGCATTGCCATTAATCGCGCGCGCCGCCCAAGGCAGCATGCGCGACAGCTTAAGCTTATTGGATCAAGCCATCGCCTTTGGTGCGGGCAAGGTGACGCAAGCGGAAGTGGGGGATATGTTGGGCAGTATTGAGCAAGAGCATTTGTTCGACATTCTGCAGGCCTTGGCTCAACAAGATGCCGCCGCACTGATTCAAGTGGCGCAGACCATGAATAATCGCAACCTGTCGTTTGAGCAAGCCTTGCAAGAACTGGCGGCTTTATTGCATGAGGTGACTTTGGCGCGCGCGTTACCCGATCAGCGTGAAGCGTTGGGTATCAGTGCTGCGGTATTGCCCTTCACGCAACATTGGGATGCAGAAACGTTGCAACTCCTCTACCAAATCGCCATTCAAAGCCGCCGTGACTTATCTTTGGCTCCCGATGAAGTGTCCGGCTTCCGGATGGCTTTGCTGCGTCTGTTGGCGTTTCAACCAACCGATTCCGGCACAGCGCCTCCTGTCATCGTGGCGCCAGCGCCTCGTGCAGCCCCTGCCAAACCTGCAACGCCCGCCCCCAGCGCGCCAGCCAAAACTGAAGCGGCGCCAGCGGTGCCAGTGGTGCCTAGCGCCAACGCACCGGAGAGCTTGGGCGATTGGTCGGCCTTGGTGCGCCAGCTGACCGGTATGGGCATGGCCTACGAGTTGGCGCGCAATTCTCAGTTGGTGCGCTATGAGGGGGGTACTTTGCATCTGATTTTAGATCAAGCACAAAAACAATTGGCACCCTACAAAGACCGCTTGCGCACGGCGCTGGCCACATTGCTGAAGGCCGATGTTCGCGTCATGGTGGAGGTGGGTTCTGCTGATTTGGATACCGTGGCCCGTAGTGAAAATGTGGCTGCCGATATACGTCAACAAGGCGCCACACAAGCCATTCTGGATGATCCGTTTGTGAAGACCATGGTGGAGTCTTTGGGAGGCAAACTGGTAGAATCTTCCATTAAGCCTAAGCTGATGCCTAAGGGAGATGCGTGATGATGAAAGGTGGGTTGGCGGGCCTCATGAAGCAGGCTCAGCAGATGCAAGAAAACATGAAACGCGCGCAAGCAGAATTGGCCGTGCAGGAGGTTGAAGGGCAGGCCGGGTCGGGCAGCGTTAAGGTCACCATGACCTGCGACCATGTGGTCAAGCGCGTCCATATCGACCCGGCGGCCATGGATGATCGCGAAATGTTAGAAGATTTAATAGTGGCCGCTCTAAAAGAGGCGCACCGTCACGCGGAAGCCGCCTCCAAAGAGCGCATGGCGGGCTTTGGTGCGGGCATGGCCATGCCCCCCGGTCTGAAGCTCCCTTTCTAGGGGTCTTATTAATGAACGCCCCCACGGCTCTTGAAACCCTCGTTGAGAGCTTGCGTTGTTTGCCCGGCGTGGGGCCGCGTTCAGCGCAACGCATGGCGTTTTATTTGTTGCAGCATGATCGCGATGGGGCAGAACGCCTCGCGCAGGCCCTCTCGGGCGCCCTCATCACCATCCACCACTGCAGCCAATGCAATAATTTTACGGAAGCTGAAGTGTGTGAATTATGCGCCTCAGAACGTCGCGACGGACGTCTGTTATGCGTGATTGAATCCCCCGCTGATTTGTTGATGATGGAGCAAACGCACGCCTATAAGGGTCAGTATTTTGTGCTCATGGGGCGCATCTCACCCTTGGATGGTATTGGTCCGCAAGAAATCCGTCTAGACCGTTTGGTGAAGCGTGCTTGTAACGGTGTTACGGAAGAGATTATTTTGGCCACCAACTTTACCGCAGAAGGGGAGGCCACGGCCCATGCCATAAGCGAACTGCTGCGCCCAAAAGGATTGCGCGTCTCGCGCATCGCACGCGGCTTACCGGTGGGGGGTGAATTAGAATATGTGGACAGTGGTACTTTGGCGCAGGCGCTATTAGAACGTCGCTCGGCAACAGACTAATTTAAAAAGAGGCTTTGTTATGTTGGATATTCAATTATTGCGCACCGATCTTGATGCAGTGGTGGCCCGTCTGGCCACGCGCGGTTTCAAGTTTGATGCCAGCGTGTTTCGCGCCCTAGAAGAAGACCGCAAACGCATTCAAGTGAACACCCAAGAATTGCAATCGGAGCGCAACCAACTTTCTAAAACCATTGGCCAGGCTAAGGGTAAGGGTGAGGATGCCAGCCAACTCATGACAGAGGTGGGACGCATTAATGATGCACTTAAATTAGAAGAAGCCTTATTAAGCGATATTCAGGCCCGTCTTGAATCCATGTTGTTGGATTTGCCCAATCTACCCCATGAATCGGTACCCGTGGGAGCCTCTGAAGAACAGAACGTTGAAGTGCGGCGGGTGGGCACACCACGCGTTTTTGATTTTGCGGTGAAAGACCATGTGGATTTGGGTGAAGGTTTAGGGCTGCTAGACTTTGAAGCCGCCAGCAAATTATCGGGTGCGCGTTTTTCCTTGTTGAAAGGGGGGTTGTCACGCCTGCACCGCTCGCTTGCCCAGTTTATGTTAAACACCCACACCACGCAGCATGGCTATACGGAAATGTATGTGCCCTATTTGGTAAATGCCGACAGCATGCGTGGAACTGGCCAACTGCCAAAGTTTGAAGCCGATTTATTCAGCGTGCCGCGTGGTGATCAGGCCAAGCTGTACCTTATTCCCACAGCCGAAGTGCCGCTCACCAATGTGGTGCGCGATGTTATTTTAAAAGAAGAAGAATTGCCCCTGCGCTTAACGGCGCATAGTCCATGTTTTCGCTCGGAAGCAGGTGCTTACGGTAAGGATGTGCGCGGACTGATTCGTCAGCATCAGTTTGACAAAGTGGAATTGGTGCAAATTACCCATCCTGAAAAGTCCTATGCCGCCTTAGAAGAACTCACCTCACACGCTGAAAAGATTTTGCAATTACTGGAATTACCCTATCGTGTGATTGTGCTGTGCACGGGCGATATGGGAGCGGGTTCCAGTAAAACCTATGACATTGAAGTGTGGTTGCCGGCACAGAACACCTACCGCGAAATTTCCTCTTGCAGTAATTGTGAAGCTTTTCAAGCGCGGCGCATGCAAGCGCGTTTCCGCAACCAAAAGAACAAACCCGAATTGGTGCACACCTTAAATGGTTCAGGCATTGCCGTGGGGCGCGCCTTGGTGGCCATTTTAGAAAACTATCAAAATGCGGATGGTTCGGTGACGATTCCCACAGTGTTGCTGCCCTACATGGGCGGGCAAATTGTGATCAGCGCCGCTTAAGGACCCCCCAAACTGTACAGGCCTGAGGTCAATCCAGCGGCTGGGCGATAGGGCTTTTCAAAACGCGCCAAAATATCGTAATAGCTGCGTACATTTTCCACAAAATTCACCGGCTCGCCGCCGCGGGCAAATCCATAGCGCGTGGTTTGGTATACCTCTGCACTGCTCAGTAAGGGCAGCATGCGCTTCACATCGTTCCATGAGTCTGGGTTGAGGTGATTGCGTTGCGTCAATACGCGCGCGTCTTCCAGATGCGCGTAGCCCACGTTATAAGCGGCCAACGCCATCCAAGTGCGGTCCGGTTCAGGAATGCGCAGCGGTACCGTGTCGCGCAATTGTTGTAAATAGCGTGCCGCCGCTGGAATGGCCAAGTCTGGGTCCAGGCGGTTGCTGACATGCAGTTGGTCTGCTGTGTCGGCGGTCAGCATCATAATACCGCGCACTCCAGTGGGGGACTGCGCGGCATTGTCCCAGCGTGATTCTTGATAGGCGATGGCCGCCAAGAGGCGCCAATCGACTAAGCTGATTTCTTGCGCTCGTTTAAACACCTGGCTGAAGCGCGGCAAGCGAGAGACGCGCTTTTCTAAGAAGGCGCTTGAGTTTTCACGATCCAATGCATTTACATGCCCATAGTAGCGTTCTACATCACGCGACAAGCTGCCCGAGCGATCGAGTTTGTCAAAATAGCCCTTGGCCGCTTGAAATAAGGCTCCTAAGCCATCGCTGGGAAAGGCCCAGGCTATGGGTTCGGCAGGACCTAAATCAAAGGCTACTGCTAATTCAGGGTAATAGTTTTGGGCGATGGCGATGGTGTTGGAGTCGCTCACCGCATATTGCATGTCGCCGTCATAGACTTGCTGCAGTAGGTCTAAGTCCACATCACCACGGGGAAATTCGCGCCAAGCCAGCGTGGGGTATTGTTCCTGTAATTTTTTGAGCAGTTGCAAATGCCCAGGATTGGGCACCACGGCCAATCGCTTGCCGGTTAAATCGGCGGGCGTTTTGGGAGTGACGGTAAGCAGAGGGTTGTACACCACCTGCGGCCGAGTTTGTTGGTAGGAGGGGGTAAAGTTAAACTCATTTTTAAGAGTGCTTGAGATGGGTACGGCGGCGGCTGCAAAATGGGCGCGGTGGGTGCGCACAGCAGTGAGCACTTGATCTAGGTTATCCAACACCAAAAAACGCACCGGCTTGCCTAGGCTGTTGGCAAAATTAAGCGCTATATCATGTTCGAGCCCTACGGTACGGCCATCGGGCTGCGTGATATAGGTGGTAGGACCTAAGCGCGTGGCCACCACCAATTCCTTCACATCGTCTAAATGGGAAGTCGACTCCAATACCGGGGCTTGAGACAAAAGGGTGGCGCCATCGCGGTCTATGGTGCGTTGATATGACCATAACACCGCCAGCACCATCACTGTGAGCGCCAAAATAAATATACGCTCAGGCGCGCCCAAAAGGGTGCGCAGAAGAGCGTTATGCAAAGCTGGGTGGAATCGCTGTGGTACCATCCGCTCAGTCACCGTCTGATAATTAAATTGCCATGAGTCGTCGTTTTGCTATTGTACCGGCTGGAGGCTCCGGATCCCGCTTTGGGACCCCAAGCCCCAAACAGTTTACCCTGCTCCGCGGTCAGCCGCTGTTGGTGCATACTATTGCTGCGCTGCTGGCACCCGGTGCCGTGGAGCATGTGTTTGTGGCGCTGTCGCCCGAGCACCAACAGTCCCACACGTCCATCAATTGGGCGCTTCTGGGTGCGCGGGTAACGCCTCTATGGTGCGCTGGAGAAACACGCGCCATAACCGTGCAAAACGCTTTGCATGCCATACAAGACCAGCTTCACGCGATGGATTGGGTGCTGGTGCATGACGGAGCGCGCCCTTGTTTGTCCCCCATCGCGCTACAGCGGCTAATGGCCACCGTGGGCGAGGATGCTGTGGGTGGCTTGCTGGCCGTGCCTGTGGCAGATACCCTAAAGCATCAGGATGGGGCAGGGCGTGTAGCGCGCACTGTGGATCGTACCGGATTATGGGCCGCCCAAACCCCGCAAATGTTTCGTTATGGATTATTGTGTCAAGCACTGCAGGATAACCCATTGGCCACCGACGAGGCCTCAGCGGTAGAAGCTTTGGGGCATCATCCCTTGCTGGTGATGGGCGAGGCCTCCAATCTTAAGGTGACTACTCCTGCCGATCTTAAATGGGCAGAATATATTTTAGCGGCAAGGGAATCGGCATGAGCACGGATTTGCGAATTGGGCAGGGTTTTGATGTGCACGCCTTGGTAAAAGGCCGCCGTTTAATTTTGGGCGGTGTAGAGATTCCCTATCCCCTTGGGCTGCAGGGGCACTCTGATGCGGATGTGTTGCTGCACGCCATAAGTGACGCCCTATTGGGAGCTGCGGCCTTGGGCGATATTGGGCAGCATTTCCCGGATAGTGATGCCGCCTATCGTGACGCGGACAGTCGTACCTTGCTGCGCCAAGTATTGGTGTTGATTAAGGCGGCGGGGTTTGCGCCAGTTAATGTGGATGCCACCATCATTGCGCAAGCCCCCCGCATGGCGCCGCATATTCCAGCCATGGTGGCGCATATTGCAGCCGATTTGGGGTTGGTGGTGGAGGGTGTAAACGTGAAAGCCACCACCACAGAACAATTGGGCTTTACAGGGCGTGGCGAAGGCATTGCCGCACAAGCCATTTGTTTGTTAATCCACGTTTAGTAGGGCACCACCACATCGGGTTTTAGTTTTTGTAACTCGCGGGAAAATTGACTTTGTATACGCGCTAATGCGGCGGCGCTATCGGCCTCAAAACGCAACACAATTACCGGCGTGGTATTGCTGGAGCGCGCCAAGCCAAAACCATCGGCATATTCCACACGCACCCCATCCAAGGTAATGATTTCTTGGGCCCCCTCAAATTTTCCCTGCTCTTGCAACTGGGCGATAAGGGCGTAATTTTCTCCTTCCCTGAGCATGATTTGCAATTCGGGTGTGGTGATGGCATCGGGCAGAGCATTGAGTAAACCTGCCACATCCTGTGTGCGGCTTACTATTTCTAATAACCGGGCCCCTGTATAGAGGCCATCATCAAAGCCGTACCAGCGCTCTTTAAAGAAGGTGTGGCCGCTCATTTCACCCGCCAACAGTGCGCCTGTTTCTTTCATTTTGCCTTTAATCAGTGAGTGGCCGGTTTTCCATAAGGTGGGTTTGCCGCCGCGTTCTTTAATCCATGAAAATAAATTGCGTGTGCATTTCACATCAAAAATAATTTCGGCACCCGGGTTGCGCGTCAATACGTCAGCCGCGTAAAGCATGAGTTGACGGTCGGGGTAGATGATATGGCCGTCTTTTGTCACCACGCCCAAGCGATCGCCATCGCCGTCAAAGGCCAAACCCAGTTCGCCGTGGCCAGCGGCCAAGGCCGCTTGTAAATCGCGCAGGTTTTCCGGTTGCGAGGGGTCCGGGTGATGGTTGGGAAAATGGCCATCCACCTCGCAAAATAATTCCACCACGGTGCAACCTAAGCGGCGAAACAGTTCTGGAGCAAAGCGTCCGGGTATGCCATTGCCGCAATCCACCACAATGGTCATGGGGCGGTTGAGTTTAATATCCCTCACAATACGGGTGAGATATTCTTCGGCAATGTCTGCAGTGCTGTAACTTCCCGCGCCGTGGTTGAGGTGGTTTTTTTCAATGCGTGTGCGCAAGCCCACAATGGCCTCACCAGACAGCGTGTCGCCGCCCAATACCATCTTAAGGCCGTTATAGTCGGGTGGGTTATGAGAGCCCGTCACCATTACACCCGAGGATTGCGCCAATTGATGAGCGGCAAAATACAGCATGGGGGTGGCCACCATACCCACATCCACCACCTGCACACCGCTTTTTTGAATGCCGCTTGCCAGCGCACTGCTCAACGCTGGGCCGGATAGACGGCCGTCGCGCCCAATGGCTATAGTGGTGAGGCCGCGCGCCAAGGCTTCCGAGCCGATAGCGTGCCCAATGGTTTCAACGCCCGCTGCGGTGAGGGTTTTATCCACAATACCGCGGATGTCATAGGCTTTGAATATCTCGCGCGCGGGAATCATGGGACGTCTCCGAGGAATGCACTCAGTTAAAAAGAGAATGTTACCTGATTGGGTTTAAAGAGGACGCCAAAAAATCCAATACCCGCTGCGGCATCCACTTTAAATGGCCGGGAAAACCGTCAGACACAAATCCCACATGACCGCCTTGTGCTGAAAAGTCGCGTCTAACAGCCGTGGCGCATTGGCGGGCATTAGGCAACACGCCGGCGGGCATAAAAGGGTCATCCTGAGCGTTTAATAACAGCGTGGGCACCTGAATCAGCGGCAAAAACGGTGTGCTGCTAGAGCGTGCCCAATAATCTTCGGCATCACGAAAGCCATGCACCGGTCCCATGAAGTGATCGTCAAAGTCACGCATGGTGCGCGAGGACAGCGTGCGGTGTAAGTCGAACAGGTGTGGGTGCTGTGCGTATTTGGCGCGCGCCTTTTGTTTAAGGGTGCTTAAGAAATGGTGGGTGTAGACGCGGTTAAAACCCAAAGACAGGTTTTCCGCCACAGCAGCCAAATCCAGGGGTGCAGACACGGCGGCGGCGGCATGTAGGATAGGTTTGGCTGTAGCGCCTTGCTCGCCCAACCACTTCAGCAACATGTTGCCGCCCAAAGATACGCCTACCGCGAACATGGGTCGTTGCACTTTGGGGTCAGACCCCACAAGAGTAGTGGGGTCTGACCCCAAGGTCCAGGCGCGTTTTAAAATCCAGTCAATCTCGGCACTGTCGCCTGCATGATACAGACGCGGAGCGCGATTCATGATGCCGCTACAACTTCTAAAGTTGGGCGCGCATACACGCCAACCCCGTGCCTGTGTTGCAAGGGCTAACGCGCGGCTGTAGCGTGAGTTGGTACTGCCTTCCAGCCCATGAAAAATCACCAGTAAGGGTGCGTCGGGCGCCCCCTCTAGGGTATCCACATGGATAAAGTCATTGTCGGGGGTGGTCCATGTTTCGCGTTGCCAGAGCGGCGTGCCGACGGGTGCTAATAGGGCGCCATAGAGGGTTTGTGCATGAGGATCACCCAGCCATCTGGGGGCTCGAAAGGGGCTAGCCTTAGGGTTTGAGGAGAAAAGTGGCGATGGATTCATCAAAAGCTGCGTCCCAACAGGTCAAAAGCCGCTATTATGCGCCCATGACCCGTCCTACTCGATTCCTGATTCATCTAGACCGCTTGGTGCGCAATTGCGCCAAGGCGCGTCAACTCCATGGCGGGCGTATTTTGGCGGTGATTAAGGCCAATGCTTACGGGCATGGGGATGTGGCTTGCGCTCAAGCGCTGCAGTCTTCTGCTGATGGTTTTGCGGTGGCCACATTGGATGAAGCTCTGCATTTGCGTCAAGCAGGGCTTACAGGGCCTATTGTGCTGCTAGAAGGGGTGTTTGCCGCAGCCGAAATGGCTGAGGTGGTGGCGCATCAACTCACACCGGTCATTCATCACGCAGAACAGGTAAAAGGGTTGTCCGGATTAAAATCCAATCAAAAACTGGATGTGTGGTTGAAGGTGGATACGGGTATGCACCGTTTGGGTGTGGCACCGGAAGAATGCGGCACTACGTTTGAATCGTTGCGTGCCAGCACTTATGTCAGCAGCATTACCCTCATGACGCATTTTGCCAATGCCGACGGCGCGGATGCACAGACCCTCATAATGCCGATGCAGCGTTTTAAAAACGCCACCCAAGGCCTTACAGCACCCACCAGTCTGTGTAATTCCGGTGCCATTTTGGGCCATAGCGACGTGCGCGGTGATTGGGCTCGTCCGGGGCTGATGTTGTATGGCATAGATCCTGGCGCACCGGATGTGGCACCGCGCGGTGGCTTGGAGCGCGTCATGACCCTTGAATCTGCCATCAGTGCGGTGCGCACCATCGCCCCGGGTGAATCGGTGGGTTATGGTGGGGTTTTTCGGGCTCAGCGCACCACGCGTGTGGGGGTGGTTCCCTGTGGTTATGCCGATGGTTATCCGCGCAGTGCGGTGCAGGGCACGCCCATAGCGGTGATGGGGCATAGTGCACCGCTTATCGGGCGCGTGTCCATGGATATGCTGATGGTGGATTTAACCGACTTGCCACACGTGGGTTTAGGGGCTGCAGTAGAACTGTGGGGCGATCAGGTTCCCGTGGAGCAGGTGGCGCAAAGGGCCGGCACGGTGGCCTATGAATTGCTGTGTAATGCCAAGCGAGCACCACGCATCTAATTTTAAAAGCAACAAAATCTTCTGTTATTTGACCGCCTAAAAATCTTCTCTGGCCCTAGCATGGTTTGCATGAACCCAGACATGCACCAACACCTCTCTCTTATGTTGCGCGATTCCTTAAACCCCTTGGTGGCGTTGTTGGACGACCCCATGGTGCGCGAGGTCATGATTAATGGTGCTGACGATGTATGGGTAGAGCGCGCAGGGTGTTTGCATAAAACCGAACATGCGTTTTCAAGTCATGAAGCACGCAATGCCATTCATATTTTAGGCACCATGGCCCAGCGTGATGTGGGTCGGCACAATGGCCCTTCGCTATTGGACGCTGCTTTTAGTGGCATGCGGGTGTCCGCTGTGCTCTCGCCTATTGCCACAAAAGGCCATGCGCTATGCATTCGCAAGTTGTCCGGCGCTCTACGGTCACTGTCTGACTATCTGCCACAAACCCCCTCCGCAACCAGCGCTCAAGAAGCCCAGAATCTGTTGAGCAAAGAGTTCCAAGTGGGCGCAGAACCATTGGATCAGCTTACGGATTGGGTTAAGTATCGCAAGAATATCTTGGTGAGCGGTGGAACCAGTACAGGGAAAACCACTTTTTTAAATGCCTTAATTAAGGTCATGTCCTGCAGTGATCGCATTATTGCGATTGAAGACCCGCGCGAATTGACTATCGATCTTCCCAATTATGTGACCTTTGAGGCCAACCAAACATTGGGTGTGACGGTGCGCGATTTGGTGCGTCAATCCTTGCGCTTTCGCCCAGATCGAATTGTGGTGGGTGAAGTGCGTGGAGGCGAAGCCTTCGATTTAATTCAGGCCATGAACACCGGTCATGACGGCTGCTTGGGCACCTTGCATGCCAATAGTGCGCAAGACGCCTTGCATCGCCTGGAGCAACTGGTCATGCAAAGCGGCGTGGGTTTGGCAATAGAGGCTATTGCTCGGCATATTTCCAATTGTATTGATGGCGTGGTGCACCTTACACGACGCAATGGTGTGCGCCAAATTGAAAAGCTTATTTCTGTGGAGGGGTATGGCGATGGCCACTACCAAACGCACGTTTTATTTAGCCATTAATTTGCATCTGGGTGCAAGCGCACTATTGCTGTTCTTGCTATGTGCCGCAGCAGGCCCGCTTGAGGCCAGCACCGCAATGCCCTGGGAAGGCCCCATGTGTGCCGTAGCCGCCAGCCTTAAGGACCAAGTGGCCGTCATGTTATCCGTGGTGGCCACCATCATGATTGGCATTATGTTTATGTATTCTGAAACAGGGGGTATCGTGGCGCGCATTGGGGGATGGTTGTTGGGCCTTTCCTGCGCGCTTTCTGTAGCCAGTATCATTACCGCATTGTTCCCAGGCGTTAGCATACCGGGTTGTTTGTGAGCACGGTATCTCAGCGTCGTCGCAGCGCATTGCATTTGGCCTTGGTAGAGCCCTTGCTCATTGCCGGCGTTGAAAAACCATTTGCCATCGTAAACGGCACCTTGGCCATAGCCCTGGTGGGCGATTTACACCTCTGGGGCTGGGTACCCATCGCCGTATTGGCGCATCTCATTTTGCGCCGCATCACCTTAGATGACCCCTTCACACGGCTTATTTATGTGCGTTACAACCATCAAGCAGACAGTTACGACCCATGGCCGCATGTGCGCATAAAACGCAACCCACGTCCTGATGGTTTTGGGCGTGCACTACCATGCTAAATATTAAACGACGGGCCTTGGGTTTTGATGGCCGTTCGCGTGGTCTGGCTGAAGTGTTGCCGTGGCTGATTCATATAAAACCTGGGCTAATCCTTAATAAAGATGGTGGTTTGCTGGCCTGCTTTTCGTTGCGTGGTATGGCGGTGGAGGGTTTAGAGGGTGGGGCTATTGATCACGGTGTTGTGTTATTTGAACAGGCACTGCGTAATTTTGACCATCGTTTTACCCTATGGTCTACGGTGTTGCGTCGTGAATGGCACGATTACCCACAAGGCACTTTTGAACATCTGGGCAGCGCCACCATCGACGCCCTCTATCGACAGTCTCTTGCCGGCGAACCTCATTTTTACAATCGTCATTTCATCAGCGTGTTATTTTCACTGGACAAGCACCATGATGGATTATGGAGTGAGCTGGCGAGGGCTGCGGGGCACGGTGACGGAGGGGTGCTGTACCGATTATGGAAAACCACGAGTCGGCATTTTTTTCACAGTGAAGCCTACCTTCATGATGAGCAAGTTTTATTGCGGCGCATAGAACGATTTGAAGAATTGCTCGGTTATTTTTCTGGCACCTTACAGTCTTTGGGCCCTGTGCGCTTAGAAGGGGTGGATTTAATTGGTTTTTTGCATGAAGTCACCAGTCCCGCCACGCGGCGTGAGGCGGCGCCATGCATTCCGGCAGAGGGATATTTGGATACCGCCTTAGGAGAAGATCGGGTGGTGGTCAATGGAGATCATATTCGTTTTGAAGGAGTGGAACATTTGCGCTTGGGTGGCGCATTGGCCATTAAAGGATGGCCCAGCACGACATTTCCGCAGATGTTAGATGACGTGCTTACCGTACCCGCTGAATTAACATTGTCGCAAGTGTTTCGCTTGGTGGATACGGACTCGGCCAAGAGTTATATCAAGAATGTGCAAAGATTTCATCTTAACTTGCAAAAATCTTTGTTCAGTTTTGTGCGAGAAGCGTTGTCCGGGGAAGAGAGCGTGGTAAAAGACACGGGGCGCGCCATTTCTGCAGGTGATGCACGGGATGCCTTAACAGAGATGGCGTCCTCACAACGGGTGTTTGGGTATCATAACCTCACGGCCATGGTTTACGCCAAAACCTTGGATGCGCTCGATGAAGGATTGGGGTTAGTGGCTTCTTCCATTCGAACTCACGGTTTTTTATTGTTGCGCGAACGTTTGCATCTTAATTCGGCGTGGGCAGGAACCTTGCCCGGTCAGTGGGGCGAGTTGGTGCGTTGGCATTTTATCAATACCGCCAACTGGTCCGATTTATGTCCCATTCGTTCTAATACTAATGGTGAACGAGTAAACGTTTACCTAGCACAGCAAACAAGTCGTCCTGCTCCAGCGCTCACTTTATTTAATACACCCACTGGTAGTCCTTATTACTTTAATTTGCATCACCACGATTTGGCTCACGCCTTTGTGGTGGGCCCCTCGCGCAGCGGTAAATCCGTATGGGTTAATTTTGTGCTCAGCCAGTTTCAAAAATACCATCCTGTACGCACCATCATTTTTGATAAAGACCGCTCATGCCGCATTCCCACCTTGCTGCAAGGCGGGCGATGTATTGATGTGTCGGATGGGCGGGTACGACTAAATCCACTGCTATTGGTTGCACAAGAGCGCCATCATCAATGGTTGGCACAATGGATTGAGATCTTAATTACCGCACGCGGTTACCATTTGGTGGCGGGTGATGACAATGCCCTGTGGCAGGCCATTGAGGGATTGGCGGCCTTATCGCCCCATCTGCATCAACTTAAAAGTCTGCATGGCTTATTGCCCCGCCACCTGAGTGCTGAACTAGAGCCTTGGTTGGCCGGTGGCCCCATGGGCGGTTATTTTGATCAATTGGAAGACACGTTTACATTAACTGCTTTTACATGCATTGAAATGGCGGCGGTGCTGCGCGACACCCGTGTGGCCAGAGCGTTTTTGGAATATGCTTTTTTTAGAGTGAGCGAGGCGCTTAATAGTGGGCCGGGCATTCCTACCCTGATTTACGTGGAGGAAGCTTGGTTTATGTTATCCGATCCGTACTTTTCAGCACGTATTCGCGATTGGCTAAAAACCATACCTAAAAAATTGGGTTCATTGGTATTGGCTACGCAATCCTTAGATGATTTATCCAGCTCAGAAATATTTTCGACTATTGCCGATAATATCCCCACCCGTGTGTTTTTACCCAATCGACAAGCCTTTGTGCATCGTGAACTGTACCGAAAGCAATTTGGTTTGAATGATGCGCAAATTCACCGTATTGAGCGTGCCATAGAAAAGCGACATTACTACATCGAAACCCCGGCCGGCAGCCAACTGGTGGAGGCGGCCTTTCCGCAAGCGTTGCTGGGTTGGTTGCGTTCGGATGCCAAGGCTCAGGCGGTGTTTGATCGGCATTATCACTCAACCCACCCAGATTGGGCCAGTGAGTATTTGTTAGAAATAGGGCGGGGTGTTTGATGAATGTGTTGCATCACGTGCGGCCGGCATTATTTGTGCGTCTGTTGGGCGCGCTAAGCCTCTCTCTGCTCGCGCTGGCGTGTGAAGGAATGGGTATCACCGTATTTGATCCTGCCAATTACGCAGAAACTGCCGTAACGGCTGCCAACTCTATTCGCCAAACGGCACAAATGGTGCAATCCTATCTGTTGCAGGTTCAGCAATACATCATCGAATTACAAAACCTACAAAAATTTCCACAAACCACATTCAACCAGACTTTAAATTCGTATAGCAGCGAACTCAGCACAGCACAGTCGTTATCGCAATCATTAACCACGCTACTGATCCAACAAAACGGTGCGCAATCAACATTTAACACGCAGTTTCGCCAAATGGCGGCCATGGGTGTTACTCCCAGCGACTACATGAGTCGTGAGATGCAAGTGGCGCAATACCGCGGCCAGAGCCTGCAGACCGTTTTCCAGGGGCAGGTTGCTGCATTGCAAGGGGTAAATGATGCGTATGCGCGCGTGCTGTTGTTGCAAGAGCAAATTCCTGCCAGTAGTGGATTGCAACAAAGCTTTCAAACCGTTAACCAACATCTTAATTTAATGGCCGGTCAAAATGCGCAACTGATTGCACTTATGGCGGGTTCTCAGGCCAATACCACAGCCAAAGCGCAAGATGAGGCGAGTGCCAATCAGATGGCTGGTGAAATCATTCAGCAGCGTCGGCAGGATGATGCGGCTAAGGTTCAGCAACTTCACCTGCAATTGCAGGGACAGGAATCTACTTTGGGTTGGGGCATTATGAGTACAGGGCGATAGGCCTTGACGACCGTCACCTTATCACCTGCCATTATCGATCAGTTTGCACAGGCTTTTTTGGAAGGAGGCCACGCATTAAATACCAAACTGACGGATGTCTCAAACAGTTTATACGGATCGCTGTTACTGCTTACCTTGTCTTGGTTTGGCGTGAATGTGCTGTTGGAGTCCTTGGCTGGGGATAGTCTCGGAAAAATTCTATCGCGCCTCCTGCGTTTTCTCTTTTTAGCCGGTTTGGTTGCGTGGTTTATGCAGTCTTACGACTTTATTTTTTACCAAGGTATTTATCAAGGGTGCGAGGCATTGGTGACCGCCATTGCAGGTTCCAATGGTGATACACAAGGGTTTGCCAGTGCGTGGAGCGTGTTCATGGACATCATCGTGACCGTTTGGGATTCCATTGCCGGCAGCCCCGATCGTTTTATCAGTGGCGCCACGCCACTGTCGTGGGCTTTTTGGGGGGCTTTGGGGGGCTGGATGGTGACGGTGTTGCTGCTCTTTGTGGCGCTTTGCGTGTTCATTGTGGCTTTGGCCATCCTGGCCGTCATTCATGTGATGGGCAGCGCATTGGCGGGTTTGGCTTTGGCCTTGGGGCCGTTTTTTATTCCATGGCTGCTGTGGGATATCACCAAAGAATTCTTCATGTCCTGGGTGCGGTTTTTGTTTATCGCTTGTTTCTACCGTGTTATTTCTGTCACCGTTCTGGCCATGAGCAAACCGGTCTTTATTCAGCTGCAACAATGGATTACAGCCAATTCCTCCACCTTAACCAACGCCAGTCCCACAGATTCCATGGCGCTGGCTGTGTTGCTGATTATTACGGCCTCCATCATGGCTTATTTGATGGGCCATGTGCCACAGATTGCCGCAGCCCTAGTGGGGCATGCCCGTGTGGACACCGGTTTTGCCACCACCTCCAGCCGCAGCATTCAATCGGGTATGAATAAGGCCAATGATTGGATGGGCAAACAGTTGCGCGCACAAAGCGCCAGAGAACGCCATTACGGAGATGAATAATGAAACACCTGCCTATGCCCGGACTGTCGTTTTCTCAACGCAAATGTTTGTTTGCAGCACTAACCGAACGTGCCGCTTTAAATGCATCGGGCCGCGAGGCTTTTTCAACCCCAGAGGCCTTGTCTCATACGGGTAGTGGGCAGGTTTGGTGGGCGTTGATGATGGAGTTGCAAGATCGTCCCCTTGTTACCGTATTGGGTTTAATCGCCACCAGCAGCTATCTATTGCTGTGGATTTATAAGCAGTTGCACCGTTTTTTTTAGTACCTGCCCTTATCTTTTGCACCAGGAACTTTAACCTCATCAGTATTACGCGCTATCATAACGGCCTATGGATAGTGTCGATCTTGAAGTGCTCAAAACCGTCAGCGCCTGGCAGCAAGAGGGGGCAGTCGTTACGTTGGCCACCTTGGTGCGCACCTGGGGTTCGGCGCCGCGCCCCGCTGGGGCGTTGCTGGCCCTCACTTCGGATGGCCGCTTGGTGGGCTCACTTTCCGGCGGGTGTATTGAAGATGATTTACTGGAACGCGTGCAACAACACCCCATTGCTCATCCCGAAAAATGCACATACGGCGTAAGCGCAGAAGAGGCGGCACGTTTTGGCTTGCCCTGTGGCGGCCGCTTGGAAGTGGTGTTAGAGCCCTTGCATGCCGAAAGCGGCATTGATGAATTACTGCAAGCCGTCTCCGAGCAATTGGTGGTGGCACGCGAGTTAAACCTCACCACAGGTGCGGCGCATGTCATGCCCGCCAACCGGTCTGATGCGCTGCTGTGTACCGACACAGTGTTGCGCACCATTCATGGACCGCGCTGGCGACTGTTAATGATTGGTGCCGGGCAGGTCAGTGGCTATTTGGCTGAAATGGCTTTGGCGTTAGATTATCAAGTGTTTATTTGTGATCCGCGTCCTGAATTTCAAAAGTCGTGGCGCTTGCATCACGTTCTTATCGACAGTGCGATGCCTGATGATTTTATCCTGGCGCTAAATCCCGACCCCCATACGGCCATCGTGGCATTGACGCACGATTTAAAACAAGATGATTTAGCGCTTATAGAAGCCTTAAAATCCCCTGCGTTTTATGTGGGCGCCATAGGTTCGCGTGCCACACAAGTGGCACGCCGCGAACGTTTGGCTCTATTTGATTTAAGCGTTGCACAGCGCGCAGCGTTGCACGGTCCTGCAGGCTTACCCATTGGCAGCCGCACGCCTCCGGAAATAGCCATATCCATATTGGCAGAGCTCACTGCCATCCGCAACGGCATTACTCTAGGGCGCGAGGACAGCCAAACCACAGGCGCGCCACCACCTCCATTATGATCGTGGGAATTTTGTTGGCCGCAGGGCAGAGTTCACGCTTTGGCAGCAACAAATTACTGCATGCATTAGAAGGCGTGCCGGTAGTGGTACGCGCCGCTCAATGCTTGGTCTCGTTGCAGCAAAGTCTGGCGGTGGTGCCTGATGACTCATCCCCCCTATGCGCCGTTTTGCAACAAAACCCCATAGGCGCCTCGCGTCCCAATTTAACAGTGGTGTCTGTAACCTCCGCTGACTTGAAGTTAGTCAGCATGGTAAACACGGTAAATATGGGGTCTGACCCCCCCAGGGGTCAGACCCCATATTTACTAATCCCAAGCCAGTCGCTCAGCTTGCGCAGCGGTCTTATGGGCAGCGCGGATGCTGCAGGCTGGATTGTTGCCTTGGGCGATATGCCTTGGGTACAGTCCTCCACCGTGTCGGCGCTGCGAGAAGCCTTAGAGCAAGGGGCGGATATCGTGGTGCCGTGTTATCAGGGGTCACGGGGTAATCCGGTGGGCTTTTCTCGACGCTATTGGAATGAGCTTATGGCACTGCGAGGTGATGAAGGGGCGCGCTCACTGTTGCAACGCCATGCTCTAAGCATTACTTGGGTGGATGTGGAGGATAAAGGTATTTTGCAGGACGTGGACTTACTGGCCGACGTATTTCAAAACAGTTAAGTCCACACCTGCAAAACATGCTCGGGTGTGAGCTGCTCTAAACAATTTAAATGACCCAATGGGCATTCACGTTGAAAACAGGGGCTGCAGGGCAAACCCAAACGCACCACATGCGCCTGATTGGATAGGGGTGGTGTGAATTCTGGACTGGAAGAACCAAACACGGCCACCAGGGGGCGATTTAAAGCGGCAGCCACATGCATCAACCCTGAATCATTGCTCACCACACGCTGGCTCAAGGCCATCAAATCCACCGCTTCTGCAAGAGAAGTTTTGCCGCATAGGTTGTGAATGGGGCCCACCAACCCATCCATCACCGCCTGTGCCACGGGGCTATCTTTAGGGGAACCCATCAACCAAATTTGAAACCCCTGAGCCAACCACGTGCGCGCCAAGGTGGCAAAGTGTCGGGCAGGCCAGCGCTTGGCGGTGCCATACTCAGCGCCTGGACATAACGCCGCGATGGGCTGCTGGGTTGAAAGATTTAAGCGTCGCAACGCCAACGCTTGTGCCGCAGGCTCTACCACCAATTGGGGCGGAGGCACTGGACGCGCCAGGGGCGCGTCAGCGGCAAGTGCCAGTGAAGCAAAACGTTCCACCATCAAGGGCAAAGTTGTTTTATTCAATACCCGCGCATCGTTTAATAATCCCTTGCGCCATTCACCCACCATACCTGTGCGCAGTGGAATGCTGGCAAAGTACGGTACTAAGGCAGATTTAAATGAGTTGGGCAATACGATGGCTTGGCTGTACTGCTGTTGCGATAAAAATCGCCCCAACCTCCAGCGTGTCAACAAACCCAATTCCCCATGCTTGAATGGACTGTCAATAATGCGTGTTACTGCGGGCATGCGGGCCAACACCCCCTGTGTAAAAGCAGGAGCCAATATATGAATTTCAGGTTGGGGAGTGCGTGCGGCCAGTGTGGCCAGCAAGGGTTGTGACAGTACAGCGTCGCCCACCCAGGCGGCGCCGACAATAAGAATGCGTGAGCTCAATGCCCGCCGCGGGGCGCGTCGCCCTTTAATTCATAGCGCGTGCCGCAGTAAGGGCATTGCGCATGACCGGTGCGCGCCACATCTAAAAACACTCTGGGGTGCGTGTCCCACAGCTTTACCGCAGGTTGCGGGCAATGCAGGGGCAGATCTTGCGCTGTTACTGCGACAATTTTTTGATCTAATTGAGCAAGGTCAGACATTATTTAAGCTCCTATGAGGGTTAACCAATCCTGATGTTGGGGCGAGCGGCCTTTCACGCAATCAAAATACAGTGATTGCAAGCGCGTGGTGATGGGGCCGCGACTGCCTGTACCGATGATGCGATTATCCACTTCACGAATGGGGGTGACTTCAGCAGCAGTACCCGTAAAGAAGGCTTCATCCGCGCTATAGAGCTCGTCGCGTGAAATGCGGCGCTCTAAAACCGTAAGGCCTTCTTCCGCCGCCAACTGAAAAATGCAATCGCGCGTGATGCCCTCTAGCGCGCTAGAAAGATCGGGAGTTGAGAGGATGCCGCGTTTAATGATGAATATATTTTCACCAGAGCCTTCCGCCACAAAACCATCCACATCCAACAATAGGGCTTCATCGTAGCCATCGGTGGTGGCTTCGTTGTTGGCCAAGATGGAGTTCATGTAATTGCCACTGGCCTTGGCCTTGGTCATGGTGATATTGGGGTGATGGCGCGTAAATGAGGATGTTTTGACGCGAATACCCTGTTCCAAGGCCGATTCACCCAAATAGGCCCCCCAAGGCCAGGCGGCGATGATGACGTGGGTTTTGGCGCCACGTGGGGAAACACCCATTTTTTCTGAGCCCAAGAAAGCCAGGGGGCGGATATAGCATTCTTCCAATTGATTGGTCGCTACGGTCTCCATCTGCGCCTTCATTAAGACCTCTAATGTGTAGGGCATAGGCATTTGCAGGATATGGGCCGAACGCAGCAGGCGCTCTGTATGCTCGCGCAGCCGGAAAATGGCAGTTCCGCGGGCGGTTTTATAGGCGCGCACACCCTCAAATACCGCCAAGCCATAATGCAGGGAATGGGTTAATACGTGGGTCGTGGCGTCTCGCCAGTTGATCAGTTGGCCATCTTGCCAGATCATCCCGTCCCGGTCGGACATTGACATTGTCGTGCTCCATTCGCTAAAACAAACAGTTTAGCGGATGTTGGGGGTGGCTACAAAGGCGATATAATCCTAAGGTTATGAATCATTTTCTTACAGTCCTGCGCCATTCCCGCCGCCTATTGCTATGGGCCAGCCTCTTTTTGACAGTTTTAGTCCTATTTGGATGGCTGGTATTGCAATTTACGGTCCTCAATGATGTGGGTCGTTATCGTCCACAGGTCATAGAGGCGCTGAGTAAGGCCATAGGCACTCGGGTGGAGATTGGCCAGCTAAATTCCACCGGAATAGGGCTTTTGCCGACCCTATCCATGGACCAGATTACGATTTATGACCCGCAAGGCAAGCCCGGCTTGGCGTTGGATCATGTGCAGGGGCGTTTATCCTTATGGGGCCTGTTGCGCGGTCGTCTGGATCTCAGCACGCTGATTATTAATGAACCCACGTTGACCTTGCGCCGGGCCCCTGATGGTTTGTTGCTGCTCTCCGGCATTCCCCTACCGCGCAACCCAGAGGGGCCCAGTAATTTTCTGGATTGGCTACTCAACCAAGGCGAAATTCGGATTACCCATGCACGGATTACATGGTTTGATGATCAGTTGGCAGCCGCCCCCTTGGTTTTGCAAAATGGACAGATTCGTATTCGCAACAGCGGCAACCGGCATCGCATGGAGGCAGATTTCGATCCACCAGACGCCTTGGCCACGCATACGCACCTAGAAGCCGATTTTAACGGAAGCGACATTACAACCTTTGCCGATTGGCGCGGCAAAGCTGTGGTTCATGCCGAACGCATAGATGCGGCGGCCCTAAAACCGTGGTTGCCACAGTTGGGTTTGATTGAGCGTGCCTATGGCACTGTCACAGCCACAATAAGCGCCAGAGAACAACAGCAGTGGGGCGTGGATATAGAGACCGATCTGCGTCAGGTGATCGTGCATGTTGACCCGCACTTAGCAGCGTTGCAATTTGATCATCTCAAAGGGCAACTGGGCTTTATGCATGTAACAGGTGGTTATGAGATGTCGGCGCATCACCTAAGCTGCGATGGGGTTTGCAGTGTTCACATAACCCAACCTTTGGAAGCGCGCTTTCTCAATACGCAAAAAGGGGGCGCTTTAACTGTTAATCAATTGAGCGCAGCGCAAGCCTCTGCGGTGTTGGATTTATTGCCCTTAAGCGCCGTGCAGCGCACGCAATGGAATAACGCAGGGCTTAAAGGTGTGGCCAGCAAGCTGTCGTTAAGCTGGAACGGTACCTTAGAATCCATGAGCGCTTTGTCGATGCAAGCCAATCTAGTGGGTTTTTCTGTCAGCGCACTCAATGGATGGCCTGCCATTCACAACTTTACCGGGTATGTGGCCAGTAATCCAGAAAGCGGCGCGCTAAAAGGGCACGGCGATCTGATTACGGTAAACGCACCCACAGTGTTTCCAACCCCCTTGGATTTTCAAAGTTACAGCGTCGATGCAGGTTGGGTCGTGCAAGGCGTCAATACACGCCTAACCGTAACACGATTAGAGGTAGCCAATGCTGATGCAGCCGGCTACGTGACAGGTGCTGTCACCTTAGGTCCCGATGGACCAGGCGAGAGCACTTTAAGCGGGGAGCTGCAACGTGCGCAAGTGGCCGCCGTGTGGCGTTATTTGCCCGTAGGGATATCTGATGATGCACGTGTTTGGTTGCGTCAATCATTGCAAGGCGGTATGGGGCAACATGTCACCTTTCAGATGAAAGGGGATTTGCAAAAATTTCCCTTCCCGCATGATAAGGGAGGGGTGTTCAGAGTATCGGCCGATTTAGTGGACGCACAGTTGCGCTACGATCCCGCTTGGCCGGCGATTACAGGGATTCGCGGTACTTTGTCTTTGCGCGGTGAACAGCTGTCCATTGCGGCCGTGGATGGGGTTACTTTAAATTCACATATTCGCTCTGCCCATGCACGTATCCCAGATCTCACACAAGGCGATGAGCATTTATACATACAAGGCGAGCTGGATGGCACGCTCTCGGATGCCTTGGGCTTTATTGTTAAAAGCCCGGTGTCAGGTTACATCCATCACGTGTCTGATGCTATTCAGGGCGTGGGGGCTGGCCACTTACTGCTGGACTTACACGTACCCTTGCGCAATGCCGATGCCACCACAGTTAAGGGGGATTATCAATTTCAAGATTCCAATATTGATGGTACTGCTGTGGGCATTCCGCCCATCATGCAGGTTACCGGCCACCTGTTGTTTACTGAGCAAGGTGTTTCATCGCAAGCCTTAAGTGGCACTATTTTGGCAGGCCCCGCCCATTTTTCCTTAAATACTCTACCCAATGGCGACATCACCTTAGAGGCCGATGGGACAGGGGATATGGCGAAACTGATTCAGGTGTATCACGAACCCATATTGGCTGATGTATCGGGTAAAGAAGCATGGCAAGGACATTTTCGTTTTACAGCCAAGACCACAGAGTTGACGGTGGATTCCAAAGTGGCTTATCTGGGCGAGCCCGTGAACGTGCATCTTGGAACATTACAAGACGGCACTGTTGATTTAACCCTAAAGGGCCGCAGTTCGGCGGCTGCCCTAACGCGCCGTTATCCCAATGGTCCATTTAAATTGTTAGACAGCCCCCTGAATTGGAATGGCCATGTGGCCCTGCGTTCAGAGCATCACGATGTCAGCTTCTCAGGTGCCGCCTTGGTGCTGCAAGAACCTGCCACGGTATTGATTACAGGTTCATCCCCTGGGGTTATTGTGGCCAACGCGTCGGGCCATGCCAATGTGACTAATGTGCGTCGCTTGGGTTATGGTTGGATTACCGACCATGCCAAAGGCGGTTTTTCTTGGGCAGCGCGCATCGAGCAGCAGGGCGATCAAATGCGCAGCATGCTCACTTCATCATTGGTGGGGGTAAGTATCGATTTACCCGCCCCGTTCAATAAACGCCCCCGTGAAAACCTACCCCTGCAGGTGCGTACAGAATCCACGGACAATAGCCTGACGCGCGTGAATGTAGTGTTGGGTAATTGGTTGGGTGCAGAAGCTTGGGCCGCCAATACACCAAAAGGGGTTATGCAAGTTCTGCGGGGTGTTGTGAATATAGGCGGGCCTGTTAAGGCCGTTGCTGGCGAGGGCTATGCCCTCACCGGTCGTCTGGCACATGCCGATCTTAGTGCCTGGCAAAAATTAATAGAGGCAAAACCGGACGCTGCTAAGGAAGTCTCTTCTTTTGGGCCCATCAGTCGTGTGGATATGGTCCTGGAAGATGTGCGTTGGGCTGGCCGCACCTGGGGGCTTCATCAAATAAAAGCCAACCAAGAAGGCGATCATTGGAATGTGCAAAGCCGGGGCTCTGAAGTGGAGGGCGATCTGACTTGGTCTGCTGCTGAAAACGGTCGTCTGAAGGGCCATTTCACACGTCTCACTGTTCCAGCCGCGGCCCCCTCCACGGGGGTCATTGAGCCCAACTTGGATATACAAGAGCAAAATATGCCCAATGTGGATGTCATCGCGGATCAATTCAGCGCCCTAGGAAAACCCATGGGTCGCTTACAATTGGTGGCACTGCGCGAAGGCGTGGTTTGGCGTGTGGAACGCATGTCGATCACCACGCCGGAAGCCTCGGTTGAGGGCGATGGTCGCTGGACAGGCGGCGCTATCCCGCAATCACAATTTAATGTGCGGCTTAAAGCCACTGATTTTGGAAAATTCCTCAATAATTTGGGTTACCCAAAAACTTTGGTGCGCACCAAGGGCGATGTGCGCGGCCAGCTTTCCTGGCGAGGTAACCCCACGAACTTCGCTATAAATAAAACCGCAGGCATGATCAACTTAGATTTACATGACGGTCAGTTTTCAAAAGTAGAGCCCGGTGGAGCCGGACGGTTGATGGGGTTGTTAAGCTTGCAGGCTTTGCCGCGCCGCATCACCTTAGACTTTCATGATTTCTTTTCAGATGGTTTTGGTTTTGATTCCCTCACTGGAAATTTCGTCATGGATCATGGTGTGTTAAGTACCCGTGACTTTGATATGACCGGCCCGGCGGCGCGCGTATTGTTATCGGGCAAAATTAATATTCCCGATGAAACCACGCAAATGCGCGCACGGGTCTCCCCTGATGTGGGCAGCAGCGTGTCCTTAGCCACCACCTTAATTGGCGGGCCGGTAGCGGGCGCCGCCTCTTACCTGCTGCAGAAATTGTTAAAGAACCCATTGGATAAAGCCTTAACTTATGAATATTCCATCGAAGGTGGCTGGGATGATCCGCTGATTCAGTCGGTCAGTGCGGCCACTACGCCTGCACCTGTTAATCATGCCACTCCGAACAACCCCGAGACACGTTAAGAGGTTTGTGATGAGCGTTTCCCCTAAAAAAATTGATTCAGGATTTGGTAAAGCGCGCCCTTTACCGGGTAGTTTTCGCGTGGCCGCCATCCAGATGGCCTCGGGTCCTAATGTGGGTGGAAACCTATCTGAAGCCGGTCGACTCATTAAAATGGCGGCAGATCAAGGTGCCTCTATTGTGGCATTACCAGAATATTTCGCCATTATGGGCATGCGTGAAACAGATAAAATTAACGCTGCAGAAGATTTTGGCAAAGGCCCCATTCAAGAATTTCTGGCACGTGCCGCGGTGCGTTATGGCGTGTGGATTGTGGGCGGCTCGGTGCCGATTAAAACGATTAAGGGGTCAGCCCCCTTAACGGGGTCTGACCCTAAAAAAATTCGCAACAGTTGCCTGGTGTTTAATAGCGAAGGCCATTGCGTAGCCCGTTACGACAAAATTCATTTGTTTGGCTTTAGGCGGGGCGCTGAGCATTACGAAGAAGAAAAAACCATTCAACCGGGCGATGAAGTAGTGGCTCTCGACAGCCCCTTCGGACGTATTGGTCTATCCATCTGCTACGACTTGCGCTTTCCCGAGCTCTACCGCGCCATGGGTTCGGTGGATTTAATTTTTATCCCCTCAGCATTTACCGAGACCACGGGCCGCGCCCATTGGGAAACCCTGATCCGTGCACGCGCCATTGAAAACCTGGCCTATGTGGTGGCGCCCGCGCAAGGGGGTTATCACAAGAATGGTCGTGAAACCCATGGCTCCAGTATGATTGTGGATCCTTGGGGCGTGGTTCTCGACCAATTGCCGCGCGGTTCTGGCATTGTCATTGCCGGCGTAAACCCCATTCACTTGGCCGATTTGCGTTTAAGCTTGCCCGCTCTCACACACCGCACCTTGGGGTTAACCGCCCCCAAGAAACCAAAATAGGAAACACTTAATGCCCAGTACCGCCATTGACATCGCCCAGGCCACGCTGCTTAGCCCCTACGGGTTAGACAGCGCTCATTTGGAGCGCGTTTTCGGTCAGATGATGACCCATAATGTGGATTATGCCGATCTGTATTTTCAATACAGCCGTATGGAAGGCTGGAGCTTGGAAGAGGGGCAGGTAAAGTCCGGCTCGTTTCATATCGAGCAAGGGGTGGGCGTGCGCGCGGTAAGTGGCGAGCGCACGGCATTTGCTTATTCTGATGACATTAATCTGCATTCATTACAGCAAGCCGCTCTGGCTACGCGCGCCATTGGTCGCGCGGGGCAAGAGGCCGCGCAACGGGTGCTGCGCGTCAGCCCGATCACAGCGCAACTGTATGTGCCTCAAGATCCATTGGCTACTCTGGCTGATGCTGAAAAAGTTCAACTCTTGGAACGCCTTGAGGGATATGCCAAAGCATTAGACCCGCGTGTGACACAAGTGATGGCATCCATAGCGGGCGAGTTTGAAGTGATTTTGGTGGCGCGCAGCGATGGGCAACTCAGCGCCGATATTCGCCCTCTGGTACGGGTGTCCATTCAGGTTATTGCCGAGCAAGGCGGCGTGCGCGAGCAAGGCTCGGCTGGTGGCGGTGGGCGACATGGTTATGAATATTTTACCGAAGCGCAATTGCGCGATTACGCCGCACAAGCGGTGCACCAAGCGGTAACCAACTTGGCCGCGCGTCCGGCACCCGCAGGCACCATGACTGTGGTGTTGGGATCGGGTTGGCCGGGCATTTTGTTGCATGAAGCCATTGGTCATGGCTTGGAGGGCGACTTTAACCGCAAAGGCAGCTCGGCTTTTGCTGGCCGTATCGGTGAGCGCGTGGCCGCACCGGGCGTAACGGTACGCGATGATGGCACTTTGCCCAATCGCCGGGGTTCACTGACCCGCGATGATGAGGGCAACCCCACGCAATGCACCACCTTAATTGAAGACGGCATCTTAAAAGGGTATATGCAAGACACCCTCAACGCCCGTTTAATGAAAATGCCTATTACGGGTAACGCGCGACGTGAATCCTTTGCCCATATCCCCATGCCGCGAATGACCAACACCTATATGTTGAATGGCAACCGCCCCCCAGAAGAAATTATCGCTTCCGTGAAAAACGGTCTGTACGCGGTTAACTTTGGAGGTGGGCAAGTGGATATCACAAGTGGTAAGTTTGTTTTTTCAGCAGCCGAAGCTTGGTTAATTGAAAATGGCAAGCTCACCACGCCTGTAAAAGGCGCCACCTTAATTGGTAATGGCCCAGACGTACTGACGCGCGTTTCTATGATTGGCAATGATATGGCCCTAGACCCTGGTGTGGGGGTATGCGGCAAGGAAGGGCAGAGCGTTCCTGTGGGTGTGGGGCAGCCCACATTGAAGATTGATTCTCTAACAGTGGGCGGCACGGCTTAGGTCTGTTAAAATTATCCGTTTAATTATTTTGAAGCACTGGCATGAGGCCTAATAGTTGTCTATGAATATCCAAACACATAAAATTGACGACGTGCGGGTTCGCGAAATTAAAGAACTGAACCCCCCGGTAAAGTTGTTGGAAGAATTCCCGCTGTCTGAGGCCGCAGCTCAGGTGGTGTATGACGCACGTCGTGCTGTGCACGCTATTTTGCACGATGAAGATGATCGCTTGGTGGTGATTGTGGGGCCTTGCTCTATTCACGACCCAAAGGCTGCGTTGGAATACGCCACGCGCCTGAGTGTATTAAAAGCGCAATGGGCCAATGAATTATTGGTGGTGATGCGGGTGTACTTCGAAAAACCACGCACCACTGTGGGTTGGAAAGGGTTGATTAATGACCCCCATCTGGATGGCAGCTTTCATATCAACGAGGGGCTAAGCTTAGCGCGTGGCTTACTGCTGGATATCAACCAAATGGGTATGCCCGCTGGCACGGAGTTTCTCGATTTAATCACCCCACAATATTATGCTGATTTGATTAGCTGGGGCGCTATTGGTGCGCGCACTACGGAAAGCCAAGTGCATCGTGAACTGGCCTCCGGCTTATCCTGCCCCGTTGGTTTTAAGAACGGCACCGATGGCAATTTGCGCATTGCAGTGGATGCCATCCGCGCCGCCCAACAACCCCATCACTTTTTATCAGTAACCAAAGCGGGTCATTCTGCAATTGTGGCCACCAACGGCAACAACGATTGCCATGTTATTTTGCGTGGTGGTAAATCCACTAATTTTGACGCAGCCAGCGTAGCCGTGGCCTGCGCTGAATTAACTGCAGCCCAATTACAACCCAAAGTGATGATTGATTTTAGTCACGCCAACAGCCTAAAAGATGCACAGAAGCAGTTGTTGGTGGCGCGCGATGTGGCCAACCAATTGATGGCGGGCGAAAAACGCATTATGGGCGTGATGATTGAAAGCCATATTCAGGGTGGCCGTCAAGATTTGGTGAAGGGTGGCGCCCTAGAGTACGGGAAGAGCATTACCGATGCCTGCATTTCTTTTGAAGATACAGTCACTGCACTGTCCATTTTGGGTGAAGCGGTGCGCCGTCGTCGCGGCGCCTAATCTGATCGAGGAGGGGTAAAGATGTCTGAAGGATTTCACGTACATGGTGCCCATGATCATGAAGTAGATCATGCGGCCGAACATGGACCCGGTTTAGGCCAACAAGTGGCTATTTTTACTGCCCTCTTGGCCACCGTGGGTGCGGTGGTTAGTTTTTTGGGTGGCAGTGCGCAAAACGAAGCGCTCTTTCATAAGAATGGCGCGGTGCTGTACAAAGCGCATGCCAGTGATCAATGGAGCTTTTATCAAGCCAAAAGCACCAAAGGCCATATTATGGGGATGGCGGCTGAGTTGGCGCCAAAAGATAAGCAATCTCATTACCGGGACGAAGCGGCGCGCTACGACAAAGAAAAAGCGGAGATTAAGGCCAAGGCTGAGGCCTTAGAAGAAAAATCAAAACAGGAAGATGAGTTGGCTGAAAAAGCCTTTCATCCGCATCATCTGCTGGCTCTGGCCATGACCTTTATTCAAGTGGCTATTGCGTTGGCATCCATTACCGTATTGACCAAGCGCCGTTGGTTATTGGGGCCCGCTGTGTTGGGTGCTGTAACCGGTATTACGCTGTCTGTATGGGCCTATTTGTGACGTTCGGGTTGCCACAATACATCGGGCACATTGACGTGACGATTTAAGTGGCGCGCCAACACAAACAACAGATCGGATAAGCGGTTTAAGTATAGATGCAGCGCTATGGCCATTGGTTCTGAGTGGCTTAGGGCCACCAAACGGCGTTCCGCACGCCGACACACCGTGCGGGCGTGATGACAAAGCCCCGCTGCACGGGAGCCCCCCGGCAAGATGAAGTTCTTCAAGGGTAGCAAATGTTGGTTCATATCATCAATTTCTTTTTCTAACTCAGCGGCACGTGATTCTGCCACCACACGGTGACCGGGTATGCATATTTCCGCGCCCACATCGAACAGGTCATGTTGAATGTCGGTGAGTAGGGCGGCAGATTCTGCGGGCAGAGCCTCGCACAGCAAGACCCCTATTAAGCTGTTCAGTTCATCCACGTCCCCCATGGTTTCTACGCGCAGATGATCCTTACTGACCCGTGAACCATCGCCCAATCCAGTGGTTCCGTCGTCCCCGGTGCGGGTATAAATTTGTGTCAGCCGATTACCCATAATGACCTATTAATAAATGGTGGTTAGCGATGCAACGCTTTGATGGATTATAATGCACCTTTATCTCTTTAGGCTGCAACCCCAGAGCCTTATTTATTGTATGAAAACAGTGTTTCTTGAATTTGAACAGCCGATTGGCGAGCTGGAAGCAAAGATTGAAGAGCTGCGCTTTGTGCAGGAAGATTCGGCTGTGGACATTTCGCAAGAAATTGACCGCCTGAAGAAAAAAAGCGTAACGCTCACCAAAGACATCTACGCTGGACTTAAGGCTTGGCAAATTGCCCAAGTGGCCCGTCACAGTCAACGCCCTTATTTGCTCGATTACATTGAAGCCATCTTTACCGACTTTGAAGAATTGCATGGTGATCGCGCCTTTGCCGATGATCCGGCTATTGTGGGCGGAATGGCTCGATTTGGCGGCCGGCCGGTGATGATTATTGGCCATCAAAAAGGCCGTGATACCAAAGACCGTATTTATCGCAACTTTGGTCAGGCGCGCCCTGAGGGCTATCGCAAGGCTCTGCGCTTAATGCGTTTAGCCGAAAAATTTAGCCTGCCCATTTTTACCTTCATCGATACTCCCGGCGCCTATCCGGGTATTGATGCAGAAGAGCGCAGTCAATCCGAAGCCATTGGGCGCAACCTGTATGAAATGGCGGCACTGAAAACACCGATTATCAGCACCATCATTGGTGAGGGCGGTTCCGGTGGGGCGCTGGCCATTGCCGTGGGGGATGCCACGCTTATTTTGCAGTACTCCATTTACTCTGTCATTTCCCCGGAAGGTTGCGCTGCCATTTTGTGGAAAACAGCAGATAAAACCAGCGAGGCCGCGGAAACCTTAGGCATTACCGCCACGCGTCTGAAAGCCTTGGGGTTAGTGGATAAAATTATTCCAGAACCCTTGGGGGGCGCTCATCGCGACCCGCAAACCATGGCGCAATCCCTGCGCCGTGCATTGCAAGATACCCTCAAACAAATCGATGGCTTGTCTGTAGATGAGTTACTGGCCCGTCGTTTTGATCGCTTAATGGGCTATGGAAAATTTAAGGAAACAGAACCCAATTAATCCGCTCACGGAGGTTTTAAAAACCCTTTGTGAAACCGTGCCTCCCGGTTCCAGTCTGTGCGTGGGGGTCAGTGGTGGCCTGGATTCCATGGTTCTGTTGCACGCACTGATTCCTTTATCTGCGCAATTCCCTTTTCGTTTATGCGCCGTACACATTAACCACCAACTGCACCCCGAAGCCGCGCAATGGCAGCAATTGGTAGAAGATGCCTGTGCTGCGTGGAAAATTCCGTGCAGTACTCATAGGGTGTCCGTGGACCGCAAAGACCCGGATGGACTGGAAGCGGCTGCACGACGTGCCCGCTATGCGGTGTTTGGTGCCATGGATGCTGATTTTATTGTGTTAGCGCATCATCAAGACGATCAAGCAGAAACACTGCTCACCCAATTGCTGCGCGGTGCAGGCTTGCCTGGTCTCTCTGCCATGCCCACGGATCGACCTTTTGCCGTGTTTCAAGCCCGTCCACAGCTGTTGCGACCGCTGCTCAATTGTTCTCGTAAGGCTTTAACCGCCTACGCACAAAACCAGGGCCTGCGCTGGGTGGATGATTCCTCCAATCAGGATGTGGCGCATGTGCGCAATTATTTGCGCCACGCGCTTTCCCCCGTCCTGGATCTTCGTTTTCCGGCTTGGCGTGCCACTCTTGCGCGCAGCGCTCATCATTTTGCGGATGCACAAACGCTGCTCAATGAACGAGCAGAAGAAGATTTTTCAGCCTGTGGTCAAACAGAGGGGTTACGTGTGGCGGATGTGCTGACCTTGGGGCCACCACGTGCGGCCAACCTGCTGCGTTGGTGGTTAAAAGGGCAGGGCGCACCGGCTTGCCACAGCGAGCAACTGGCCCAATGGCTGATGCAATCCGCGGCTCCGGCGGACCGCATGCCTGAGTTGGCTTGGGGCGGCTGGACGTTGAATCGTTTCGAGGGCTTATGGCAATTGCGCCGGTCTTTGGATAAACATTGGACGCCGCTTGAATTAGAGTGCTGGCCCACGCAAGACCTCATCATTCCGCAGGCCGGGGTATTGCATCAAAAGGCCGTGCACGGGCAGGGCGTTTTGCAGACCGTTTTGCAAGAGGGCAACATTCGGGTGCAGCGCCGTCAGGGCGGCGAGCGTCTGCGCCCCCACGCGGATCGCCCCTCGCGCAGTTTGCGCAATTTACTGCAAGAGGCCCATCTGCCCCCATGGTATCGGGCGGCCTTACCCTTGGTTTTTAAGGGAGATACGCTCATTTGTGTGCCCGGCGTTGCTGTTGACGTGGCTTTTCAGGCAGGATCAGGGGAAGCCGGGCTGGAATTGTATTGGCAGCCCCCGCAAGGACCATCCCCACAAGCCTAGGCCGGGCATGCTAAAATTGACTGTTTAGTGATCCTTTTTATGTGGAGTGTTGACATGTCAGTTGAGCGTACCCTATCTATTATCAAGCCCGATGCCGTTGCCAAAAACGTGATTGGACAAATTATCACTCGTTTTGAAGGTGCCGGACTGAAGGTGGTTGCCGCCCGTATGGCGCGCCTGTCGCAAGCAGAAGCGGAAGGTTTTTATGCTGTTCATCGTGAGCGCCCATTCTTTAAGGACCTGGTGTCCTTCATGATTTCAGGCCCGGTGATGATTCAGGCGTTAGAGGGCGAAGGCGCGATTCTTAAAAATCGCGACTTAATGGGGGCAACAGACCCTAAAAAAGCGGCTCCGGGCACCATACGAGCTGATTTTGCCGACAGCATCGATGCCAATGCCGTGCATGGTTCGGACGCCCCTGAAACCGCTGCAGTGGAAATTGCCTATTTTTTCCCTGCTTTGAACGTGTACTCCCGTTAATTCGGAGCATTGTTGATGCCCGTTAATCTGTTGGGTTTAAACCGTGAGGCCCTCACTCAATTCCTTGAAGAATTGGGCGAGAAGCCTTTTCGCGCCCGGCAATTGATGAAATGGATTCACCAGTTTGGCGAATCCGACTTTAACCAAATGACGGACATAGCCAAATCTTTCCGGGAAAAGCTTGCCAGCATAGCCACCGTGCAAGTGCCCCGCCTGCTCTCTGAGCAGGTTTCGCAGGACGGCACGCGTAAATGGTTATTGGAATTGAGTCCGGGTAATGCCATTGAAACCGTGTTTATCCCCGAGGATGAACGCGGCACTTTGTGCATCTCCTCTCAAGTGGGTTGCGCCCTGGCTTGTACCTTCTGCTCCACCGGACGACAGGGGTTTAACCGCAACCTCACCATCGCTGAAATTATTGGACAGGTGTGGTGGGCCAATCGCGCCTTGGGTCATGAAGCCAAGGGTGAGCGTGTCATAAGCAATGTGGTATTGATGGGCATGGGCGAGCCTTTGCTCAATTATGATGCGGTGGTGAACGCGCTGGATATTTTGTTGGACGATCACGGTTATGGTCTGTCGCGTCGTCGCGTAACGGTTTCCACATCAGGCGTGTTACCCGCTCTTGATCGCTTGCGCGAACGCGCACCCGTGGCCTTGGCGGTATCATTGCACGCTCCTACAGATGCTTTGCGCGATAGGTTGGTGCCCATCAATCAAAAGTACCCTTTAAAAGAACTAATGGCCGCTTGCAACCGTTACCTCGAAGTAGCCCCGCGCGATTTTGTCACCTTCGAATATGTCATGCTGGAAGGCGTTAATGATTCTGAAGCGCAAGCGCGTCAACTCATTGAATGTGTGAATGGCGTGTCTTGTAAATTTAATTTAATCCCCTTTAATCCATTTCCTGATTCTGGTTACCGTACCTCACGTCCTGAATCCGTACGGCGCTTCCGCGACATCTTGATGCAAGCCGGTTTTGTGGTAACCGTACGCAAAACCCGCGGTGAAGACATTGATGCCGCTTGCGGACAATTGGCCGGGCAGGTGGTGGACAGAAGCCAGAGACAAGCCAAGATGGCGGAGCGACACGCATGAGTGAAAATCGTCAAGAAGCGTTACCCCTAGAGGGCGCAGGAGCGCAGTTGTTGGCGTTACGTTTACAGATGGGTTTTAGCATTCACGACATCAGTTTGCAGTTGCGTTTTGGAGAACGCCAAATTAGCGCGCTTGAAGCCGGGAATTATGATGCCCTACCCGATATTAATGTGGTGCGTGCTTTGGTGCGCAGTTACGCGCGTTTGCTAGGGGCCGATATGGCGCCTATTTTGCGTGCTTTAGAGAGCGAGCGTCCGGACTCAATTGTAAAGCCTTTGCAAATGCATAAGGTCGCTGTGCCCAGTCAAAATATTACTTTTTCTATTAATTCACGGCACTTAAACCGGCGTTGGGTGTTGGCTGCCGGCGCATTGTTGGCCCTTACTGTTGCTGCAGGTTTGTGGTGGTTTGTGGAAAGCAAACCGCATAACGACGCTGTTGCACCATTGGCTGAAACGCCCGCAACTTCTGACGTAATGCCGGCCAATATTCCTGCACCGCCGCCCAATATCATTGCTCCTTTGGAGCGGTCGGCCTCTAAACCCGGAATGAGTTATTAATTTATGACGCTCTCTGTCAGCGGCCTACCTCTGCGACGCACCAGCCACTCAGTTCTGGTGCGCGGCGTGGCCATAGGAGGCGGTGCGCCCATTGTGGTGCAGTCCATGACCAATACCGATACGGTGGATGTGACGCGCACGGTGGTACAAGTGGCGGCATTATTTAAAGCCGGTTCTGAATTGGTACGCATTACCGTAAACAGTCCCGAGGCTGCTGCTGCCGTGCCGCACGTTCGCGAACAATTAAACCTAATGGGCTTAGATGTTCCATTGGTGGGTGACTTTCATTACAACGGACATAAATTACTAAGCGACTACCCCGACTGCGCCAGCGCGCTTGATAAATATCGTATTAATCCTGGCAATGTGGGCTTAGGCTCGAAGCGCGATCATCAATTCGCCACCTTGATTGAATTGGCCTGTCGTTATAACAAGCCCGTGCGCATTGGCGTTAATTCTGGCAGCCTCGATCCTCTCGTGCTGTCGCGCTACATGGACGATAACGCACGCCTAAGAGAGCCGCAGCCAGTGGAAGCCGTAACGCGTGCAGCGTTGGTGGCTTCTGCCTTAGAGAGTGCTGCAACCGCTGTGCAACTGGGATTGCCTCAGGACCGCATCACGCTCTCTTGCAAGGTGAGTGGTGTGCAGCAACTGATTGCCGTGTATCGCGATTTGGCACAGCGCTGCGATTATCCATTGCATTTGGGACTAACCGAAGCGGGCATGGGCAGTAAAGGGATTGTGGCCTCCAGTGCAGCCATGGCTATTTTGCTGCAAGAGGGTATTGGCGACACCATTCGTGTGTCGCTTACCCCAGAACCCAATGGTGATCGCACACGCGAAGTGTTGGTGGCGCAAGAATTGTTGCAAACCATGGGGCTGCGCGCTTTCGCACCCATGGTAACCGCATGTCCTGGATGCGGACGCACCACCAGCACTGTTTTTCAGGAATTGGCACAAAACATTCAAGGTTTTTTGCGTGATGCGATGCCACGCTGGCGCGTCCAATACCCAGGTGCGGAATCACTGCATGTGGCTGTAATGGGCTGCGTGGTGAATGGGCCAGGGGAAAGCAAGTTGGCCGATATTGGCATTAGCCTGCCAGGGTCCGGTGAGTTTCCGGTGGCCCCTGTATACATGGATGGCGAAAAATTTATCACCTTAAAAGGCGCGCATATCGCTGAAGAGTTTCAAGTGTTGGTAGAAAATTACGTAGAGCGTCGTTATGGCGACGCAGCCAAAAAGCGAGCCGGTTAGATGGCTGAAAAATTTCAAGCCGTACGCGGTATGAACGACATCCTTCCAGAGGAGGCGCACGCCTGGGCATTTTTGGAAGCTGTGCTGCGCCACTGGTTGGGGCAATACGGTTACCTTGAGGTGCGCTCGCCTATATTAGAGAGCACCGGACTCTTTACGCGCTCCATTGGTGAAGTGACCGACATCGTAGAAAAAGAAATGTACAGCTTTGTGGACCGCTTAAATGGCGAGAATCTCACCTTGCGCCCAGAAGCCACGGCCGCTTGCGTGCGTTTGGCGGTACAACATAACGTGCTCTATCCCGGGCCTCAGCGCTTGTGGTACATGGGCCCCATGTTTCGCCATGAACGCCCTCAAAAGGGTCGCTATCGTCAGTTTCATCAATGCGGCGCGGAGGCCTTGGGCTTCGCGGGCCCTGATATTGATGCTGAGCTGATGGTTATGACAGCACGCCTTTGGGCGTTGCTGGGTATTAAAGAAGTGACGTTAGAAATTAACAGCATTGGCAGCGCCGCCTGCCGTGCCCGTCACCGTGAAAAATTGATTGCCTATTTAGAACTGCATCGCAGCGAATTGGATGATGAGGGCGTGCGTCGCCTGCACTCTAACCCCTTGCGCATCCTAGACAGCAAGAATCCGGCTATGGCCCATATTATTGAATCGGCACCACGCCTGACGGATGATTTGGATGATGAATCCGCGCAGCATTTTGAGCGCTTGCAGTTTTTGTTGAGCAGCGCGGGCATCCCCTTTGTGCTCAACCATCGATTGGTACGCGGTTTGGATTACTACAACGGCACTGTTTTTGAATGGACGACACCCCTGTTGGGCGCACAAAGCACCATCTGCGCAGGCGGTCGTTATGATGGTCTGGTGGAACAATTGGGCGGTAAACCCGCACCGGCTTGTGGTTTTGCTTTTGGCATGGAGCGTTTATTGGCTTTGATACAAGAAACGCAATCCATCACTATTCCCGTCAGCGCACCGGATGTCTATGTGGTGTATCAAGGAGAGGACACGCAACCTGCCGCCTTTCTCACCGCCGATGCGCTGCGTCAAGCGGGGTTGGCTGCGGTGCTCTATTGCGGTGAAGGCGGTTTTAAAAACCAACTCAAACGGGCCGACAGCAGTGGTGCAGGGTATGCTGTTATCTTGGGTGAAGATGAAATTCGTAACCAGACTGTCAGCATTAAACCACTGCGCGGTCAGGGGCAACAACAAACCGTGTCATTGACACACGCCATTCAACTACTGAAGCAGGAACGCACGCATGCTTGATCTTGAAGAACAGGAAAAAATAGACATTCTTAAAGCCTGGTGGAAGCAATATGCCTCTTGGGTATGGGCTTTTGTCTTGGTTCTGGCGGTGTCTTATGCCAGCATGCAAGGGTGGCATTATTACCAACGGGGTCAAGCTGAAAAAGCCGGTGTCTTGTTTGATGCTGTGCGCGCTGCAGCGCGTGGCGGTGATGCGGTGGCGGCATTGCAAGCGGCCAAAGCCTTACAAGAAGCACAGCCAGCCAGCCCCTTGGCCACACGGGGGGCACTGATTGCCGCTGCCGTTGGCCATGTGAAGGGTGATGATGTTGGTGCGCGCCTTGAGTTGGAGTGGGTCATTGCGCACAGCAGTGAAGCACCTATGGTGGATTTGGCGCGCATCCGTGTGGCCGGCTTACTGGCGGATGAGAAAAAATTTGATGAAGCCTTAAAATTATTAGACGCCAATCATGACCCTGCTTTCGTGGCCCTTACGGCGGATCGACGTGGGGACATCCTCACAGCGCAGGGAAAGTGGAGCGATGCTCGCGCGGCCTATCAAACTGCCATGGATCGCTCGCCTGCGACCGGCGTGCTAAAGCAATTGGATACCTATAAGCGCGATGCTCTTGGAGAATCCAAATGAGACGTTTAATCAGTACAGGCCACCTGTGGCGCGGCCTAATGGTGGGTTCCGTGTTGGCCTTTTTGCTCATGGGTTGCGGGTCTGATCCGGTACCTGTAAGCCCGTTGCAGCCTTTAAAATCGCCACTACCCTTAAATGTAAAATGGAAGGTCAGTCTGGGTCATCCATTGGACCCTGCATTGGTGGGAGACGTGCTGTACTTGGCCAATGAAAGCGGTGAACTGAGTGCTTTGGATGCAAAATCAGGCAACAACCTGTGGAGCGTTAAAACCAAGGAAAATTTTTCTGCCGGCGTGGGTTCTGGAAATGACTTATTGTTTTTGGGCACCAGAAAAGGTGAGGTGTTGGCCTATAGCCTGAAGGGCGAATTGCGTTGGCGTAGCCAGCTCAGCAGTGAATTATCGGTTCCGCCCCATGCCACTGACGGTGTGGTGGTGGCGCGCACCCTAGATGGACATATTGTGGGTTTGGACGCTGTTGACGGAAAACGCCGCTGGTTAGTGGCGCGTCCCATGCCGGCCTTGGTGTTGCGTGGCGCAGGCGGAATTGTAACCAGTCGTGGCGCGGCCTTTGTCGGTCAGCCCGGTGGGCGTTTGCTGGCCATCGATATGGGGACGGGCAATGTGGGTTGGGAAGCGGCTGTGTCGTTACCCAAAGGAGCTACTGAACTAGAACGTGTTAGTGATGTGCTGGGCAACCCATTGCTGGGTGAGGCCGACGTCTGTGCAGCCAGCTACCAAGGAAAAACCGCTTGTTTTGACGCCAACAAAGGCACTCCTTTATGGGCTCACGAAACGGCCACCGTGGGGGGCATTGCAAGCTCTGGCAACAAAGTGTACGTGTCGGATGAAAAAGGTGTCGTGACAGCCTTTAACCGGATGAGCGGCACCGTGGCCTGGCGGGAAGAATCCTTGCAAGGACGTCACATCTCGGCACCAGGTGCCACAGAGGACTATGTGGTAGTGGGTGACATCGAGGGGATGGTGCATTTCCTGTCGCGCGTGGATGGCAGCGTATCAGGCCGCATTAAAACCGATGGCGAACCCATTACACAACAACCTCTGGCTTTGGGTGGCAACCTAATTTTAGTTCAAACCCGTGACGGCAAATTGTTTGCGCTGACACCTTAACGAATCTTTTAGGCGAATCCTGTCACCATGTTACCAACCGTAGCCATTGTGGGCCGCCCCAATGTGGGCAAGTCCACGCTCTTTAACCGCTTAACCAAATCGCGCGATGCACTGGTTGCTGATTTGCCAGGGTTGACCCGCGATCGCCATTATGGCCGTGCCGTAGCCGATGATATTGCCTATTTGGTTATTGACACCGGTGGCTTCGAACCCGTATCCGACGATGGCATTTTGGTGGAGATGGCGCGCCAAACTCTGCAGGCCATTGATGAAGCTGATCGCGTCATCTTCTTAACCGACGGCCGCTCCGGTCTTACGCCAGCAGATCATCTTATTGCAGAAGAGTTGCGGCGGCGCGGAAAAATTGTCGCCTTAGCGGTGAACAAAGTGGAAGGGATGCGCGTGGATGTGGTGACCGCAGAATTTCATGAACTGGGTTTGGGAATACCGCTCCCCATCTCTTCTGCGCACGGGGAAGGTATTGGTGACTTGGTTGAGCAGGTTTTGGCAGGCTTTCAGCCTGAACCTCCTGCAGAACCTGAAAAAGAAAAAATACCACGCATTGCCATTATCGGTCGCCCTAATGTGGGCAAATCTACTTTGGTGAATGAGTTGTTGGGTGAGGAGCGCATGATTGCCTTCGATCAACCGGGCACTACGCGCGACAGTATTGCAGTGGATTTTGAACGCAACGGCAAACGCTACGTTCTCATTGATACCGCAGGCCTGCGCCGGCGCGGTAAGGTGTTTGAGACTATTGAAAAGTTTTCCGTAATTAAAACCATGCAAGCGGTAGAAGATTGTAATGTGGTGGTGTTAACCCTCGATGCGCAACAAGATATTTCAGATCAGGATGCGCATATAGCAGGTTATGTGTTGAATGCTGGTCGCGCTGTGGTAGTGGCCGTAAATAAATGGGATGGCACGGACAATTACCGGCGTGAAATGGTGAAGAATGAGTTGTCGCGCAAACTGGGCTTTTTAAGCTTTGCCGACACCTTGTTTATTTCGGCTTTAACGGGTGCTGGGGTTAAGGCGGTGTTGCCCGCGGTGGATGCAGCTTATGGTGCGGCCATGTCGCGACTGCCCACGCCCAAACTGACGCGCGTCTTAATGGCGGCGGTGGTGCAACATCAACCCCCCAAGGCAGGGCCGTTTCGACCTAAGCTGCGCTACGCTCACCAAGGGGGTCACAACCCTCCGATTGTGGTGGTGCATGGTTCTGCCGTGGCGCATGTGTCTGAATCGTATAAGCGTTATTTAGAGAACACCTTTCGTGAGGCCTTTAAATTGCGCGGCACCCCTTTGCGGGTGGAGTTCCGTCAGGGGCATAACCCCTTCGCGGACCGCAAGCCCAAACCGCTTACCGAGTCAGAAGAAAATCAAGCACGACGCCAACGCCGACGCGGTCGAAAAATGTACGGTAAACGCTAATGCCGCGAGGCTTCTGGCAATTGCAGTGAAAATGCAGTAAAGTTAAACATTGTTTCATTTTTAATAATAATAAATTGGAGTATCACATGAGTGTTAAAGGGCAATTATTACAAGACCCATTCTTAAATGCTTTGCGCAAAGAGCATATTCCCGTCTCTATCTACTTGGTCAACGGTATTAAATTGCAGGGTCAGGTAGAGTCCTTTGACCAATACGTGGTGTTGCTTAAAAATACCACCACCCAAATGGTCTATAAGCACGCTATTTCTACGGTCGTGCCGGCACGTTCGGTTACTATGCCTTCTTCCTCCGACGCTGCCGCTGAGGATTGATGGCGCAATGACGGATTCTGGCCCATTGGCGGGCCGGGGTCGAAAATCCCCCCAAAGCCGGCCGCTGACTGTTGGCGCTCTAGAGCGCACCGATCGCGCCCTAGGTTTGCCCGATCACGCCTTGTTGGTCAGTCTTGATCTGGGTCGCAATAACGCGGCCAATGACCTGGACGAATTGCGGCTATTGGCGCAAAGCGCGGCCCTCACTGTAGTGAATGCGGTTCTGGGTAAGCGAGCCAAACCCGATTCCGCCACCTTTGTGGGAAGCGGTAAGTTGCAAGAGATTGCCGATCGCGTCCAAGCTGATCAGGTTGGTTTGGTTATTTTTAACCACGACATCTCTCCCGCCCAAGAGCGCAATCTAGAAAACGCCTTAGGATGCCGCGTGATTGATCGCACTAGCTTAATTTTGGATATTTTTGCACAACGCGCTCGCAGTCACGAGGGTCAGCTGCAGGTGGAGCTGGCGCAATTACAGCGCTTGGCTACTCGCCTGGTGCGGGGTTGGACCCACTTAGAGCGGCAAAAAGGGGGGATTGGCTTGCGCGGTCCGGGGGAAACCCAATTGGAAACCGATCGTCGCCTATTGGCCAAGCGAGTTAAAAGTCTTAAAGAGCGTTTGGAGAAGGTGCGGCGCAATCACCGCACACAACGTCAGGCGCGCAGCCGTGCCGGGTTGCTGCGTGTATCGTTGGTGGGTTACACCAACGCCGGCAAATCCACCCTGTTTAATCGCTTAACGGGTGCGCAGTCCTATGCCGCGGATCAACTCTTTGCCACTCTAGACACCACCACGCGTAAGTTCTACCTTAATCCTCAGGAGAGCGTGGTGCTTTCTGATACGGTGGGTTTTATTCGCCACCTACCCCATGCCTTGGTGGCCGCCTTCCGTGCCACATTAGAAGAAACCCTAGACGCTGATTTATTGTTGCATGTGGTGGATGGTGCAGATCCCCTGCGAAATCAGCATATTGAGGCGGTTAATGACGTGCTGGCTGAAATTGGTGCCGAGCATATTCCCCAACTCTTGATTTACAATAAACAAGACCTTTTGCCCCAAGTAACCGCGGGGGTAGAACGCGACGCCTATGGTACAATTTGTGCGATTAGGGTCAGTGCCCAGACGAACAATGGCTTGGGTTTTATCTCGCAAGCCTTTGTGGAATGGTGCCAGCGTCGTCAGGAAAGCGTCGACACCCCAGAACTTTCAACTGAAACATAGGTAAATAACCCCGAATGGCTATGAGTGATCCCCAATGGGGCATGAATAAGAACGGTGCCCCCCCTGATCTTGATGAGATCTGGCGGCGTTTTGTGCAACGACTGAAGGCCTCTGGCCGTGGTCCTGGCCAAAACCCTCCAGGAGCTCCCTCCGGGCCTAATTTTGGTGATAAGTTACCCTCCGGACGCAGCGCCTTAATGGTGGTATTGGGTGGCGTGTTGGTGGTGTGGATCCTCTCCGGGTTCTACATTGTGGACGCTGGGCGTATTGGCGTTATTTTGCGTTTTGGTAAGTTTCAAGAAACCACCAATCCCGGCCCTCATTGGCATCTGCCGTTCCCCATCGAAACCCAAGCCGAAGGCAGCCCGCTTAATGTGTCACAGGTGCGCACGGTGGAATTGGGCTATCGCAGCAATTTAAAGTCTAAGGTGCTGCACGAATCGCTCATGCTTACCGATGATGAAAATATCATTGATAACCAATTTGCCATTCAGTACACCATTAAAGACCCGCAAGCCTTTTTGTTTAACAACCGCGACCCTGATGAAGCGGTGATGCAGGTGGCCGAAACCTCCATCCGTGAAGTGGTGGGGCGCAATAAAATGGATTTTGTACTGTATGAGGGCCGCTCGCAAATTGCCGATGATTCCGCTAAGTTGATGCAGCAAATTTTAGACCGCTATCAAGCAGGCATTTCCATTAGTAAGGTCAACATGCAAAATGCGCAACCGCCCGAACAAGTGCAGGCCGCCTTCGATGACGCAGTTAAGGCCGGCCAAGACCGTGAACGCCAAACCAACGAAGGCCAAGCTTACTCCAATGACATTGTGCCCCGAGCACGCGGCATGGCCTCGCGATTAATGGAAGAAGCCAAGGCCTACAACCAACGGGTGGTGGCCCGCGCGGAAGGGGATGCCAGCCGTTTTAAACAAGTGCTGGCCGAGTATGTGAAGGCACCTGAAGTGACACGCCAGCGCCTGTATCAAGACATGATGCAGCAAGTGTTAAGCAACACCACCAAGGTCGTGTCAGATCAAAAATCAGGCTCTAATTTATTATTCTTGCCGCTGGATAAGTTGATTCAAGCCAGTGGCGCAGCGGATGCTGCGGGTGATGCCGCGCGCGCCGGAGCAGGAGCTGCCCCTACCAGTGCTGCTGCACCTGCAGTGCCTGCCAGTGCAGCGCCGATTAGCACCGTGGCTCCAGCCACACCACCACAAACGGATGCCTCCGCGGATAGCCGTTCCCGCGACACCTTCCGCACTCGCGACCGGGAGGTACGTCCATGAAAGATATTGGGGCTTATTTAATTGGGATTGCGGTGGTCGTGTTGGTGGCGTCCCTCAGCATTTACACGGTCAACCAAACACAAAGCACCTTGGTGTTTCAATTGGGTGAAGTCGTTGCGGTGCGCACTACTCCAGGGTTGTATTTTAAATTACCTTTGGTGCAAAACATCCGCTCCTTCGATACCCGCATTCAAACGCTGGATAACAAGGACCCAGAACGCTTTATTACTTCAGAAAAGAAACCTTTGTTGGTAGATTATTTTGTAAAGTACCGCATCGCTGATGTTAAACAGTTTTATGTGAGCGTGGGCGGTGATGAGCGTCGCGCCCAGGTGCGGCTTACCCAAACCGTTAACGATGACCTGCGCTCTGAGTTTGCCAAACGCACCGTGCATGAAGCGGTCTCTGGTGAGCGAGAAAAAATAATGGGCTCTATGCGCGCCCGCGCCGACAGCGAAGCGCGGCAAATTGGTGTGCAGGTATTGGATGTGCGCATTCGCCGCGTGGAACTGACCCCTGAAGTGAGTGAATCGGTCTATCGTCGCATGGAAGCTGAACGCAAACGCGTGGCCAATGAATTACGCTCTACCGGTGCGGGGGACGCAGAAAAAATTCGCGCCAACGCCGAACGACAACGGGAAGTGATTTTGGCTGAAGCCTTTCGTGATGCACAGCACATCAAAGGGGCGGGCGACGCCAAAGCATCGTCTATTTATAACGCTGCTTACAGCCATAACCCTGAGTTTTATGCCTTCTATCGCAGTTTGGAAAGCTATCAAATGGGCCTTAAAAACAAAGGTGATGTGTTGATGCTCGATCCGTCATCGGATTTTTTCCGATACTTTAAAAATCCATCAGCCACTACTTCTAAAAAGTAGCTGGACTCTTCCGGGTGGTGAAATGACCTATCGCTGGCTATTGCCCGACAACCTCGAAGACATTTTACCTCCCGACGCCTGGCGTCTGGAAGGCTCTCGCCGTTGTCTGTTGGATTTATTCCGTGCGCGCGACTACCAATTGGTTATTCCACCCCTTTTGGAATATGTGGATTCGCTCTTTACCGGCACCGGTCGCGACATGGATTTACTCACCTTCAAGTTGGTGGACCAAATGAGTGGCCGTCAGCTTGGGTTGCGTGCGGATATGACGCCACAAGTGGCCCGCATCGATGCTCATGGCATGAATCACCAAGGAGTTAACCGCTTATGCTATGCCGGCAGTATTTTGCATACCCGGCCCGAGGGCTTAAGCCTCTCTCGCGAACCCTTTCAAGTAGGTGCCGAAATTTATGGCCTTGAGGGTATTGCAGGAGATCTAGAAATTCAACAATTGATGCTGGATTCCCTAAAAGAAGTGGGCTTACCCACCGTGACGTTGGATGTGGGGCATGTGGGCTTGTTTCGTGGTCTATCGCGCCTTTGTGGGCTAGATGCCAAAACCGAAGCCGAATGGTTTCAGGTGCTGCAAAATAAAGATGCGCCCAGTTTGCACGAAATGTCTAAAGCACTTGAACCCGCGTTGCGCGACGCCATGCGCTTACTGCCTCAGCTCAATGGCGACAGTGCAGTATTGGTATTGGCCCGCCAGCAGTTGCCCAACATTCCCGAAGTGGATGACGCGCTTACGCAATTAGAAGCGGTGGCGCAACGTTTTGCAGATAAGGTTACCTTATCATTTGATTTGGCCGAGTTGCGCGGTTATCACTATCATAGCGGGTTGGTTTTTGCAGCCTACGCAGAGGGCTTTTCTGATGCCGTGGCACGGGGTGGTCGTTATGATGAGGTGGGGCGCGCCTTTGGTCGCGCACGGCCCGCTACAGGGTTTAGCTTAGACCTGCGCGAGTTGTTGCCCGTATTGCCTACAGCAGCATAATTCTTTATTTTAGATTGATTTGGAGCTTGGCTGTTCATGGCAAAAAATGTAGTGGTAGTGGGCACCCAATGGGGTGACGAAGGGAAGGGTAAGTTGGTGGATTGGTTAACCGATCGCGCCCAGGGCGTGGTGCGCTTTCAAGGCGGGCATAACGCGGGCCACACCTTGGTCATTGCTGGCAAAAAAACCGTATTAAGCTTAATTCCTGCCGGCATACTGCGCGAGCATGTGGAATGCTTTATTGGTAATGGCGTGGTGTTGTCCCCTGAGGCGTTGCTTAAAGAAATTGACATGCTGGAATCCTCCGGCGTTTCTGTGGCGGCGCGTATGCGCATCAGCGAAGCCTGCCCTTTAATTCTGCCCTACCATGTGGCGATTGATAAAGCCCGAGAAATTGCCCGTGGAAACGATAAGATTGGTACCACAGGACGCGGCATTGGTCCCGCCTACGAAGACAAAGTGGCACGCCGTGCGTTGCGCCTGCAAGATCTGTTTCACCCCGTACGCTTTGAATCCCGGTTGCGCGAAGTGATGGATTATCACAATTTTGTGCTGACCCAATACTTTAAAACCGATGCGGTGGATGTAAATGCTACGCTCGACGCCGCACTGTCGGTGGCCGATCGTCTGCGCCCTATGGTGGCGGATGTGTCGCGCCTTTTACATGATGCGCATGCTGCGGGCAAAAATCTATTATTTGAAGGTGCGCAGGGTACTTTGCTGGATATTGATCACGGTACTTACCCTTTCGTCACTTCCAGTAATTGCGTAGCCGGTGCCGCAAGCCCGGGCAGCGGCGTGGGCCCACAACAATTGCAATATGTGTTGGGTATTACCAAGGCCTACACCACACGAGTGGGCTCAGGCCCATTCCCCACGGAACTCAATGATGACGTCGGTCTGCAATTGGCCACGCGCGGTAAGGAATTTGGTGCGGTGACAGGACGTCCACGGCGCACCGGTTGGTTTGACGCCGCCGCCTTAAAGCGTTCCATTCAAATTAATGGCGTGTCGGGTTTATGCGTTACCAAGCTGGATGTGATGGATGGGTTAAAAACCGTCAAGCTCTGTGTGGGCTATCAGATTAACGGCCGCACCACAGACATTTTGCCATTTGGTGCGGATGATATTTCAGAATGTATTCCCATTTACGAAGAATTGCCGGGTTGGTCAGACAGCACTGTAAGCATAGAGCAGTGGGATCAGTTGCCCCGCAATGCTCAATTGTATTTAGAGCGCATGGCGGCGGTTTGTGAAGTGCCAATTGATGTGGTATCAACGGGCCCCGACCGACGCGAGACCATTGTATTGCGACACCCGTTTGACGCGTAAGCGTCGCTGCGGCGTTTTTGGAACTTCAGGTGGTGCCCAGAAGAGGACTCGAACCTCCACAGTGTTGCCACCGCTAGGACCTGAACCTAGTGCGTCTACCAATTCCGCCATCTGGGCACGATAGTGAGAGGGTCGGCCTAAAACAACCGGCAAACACTTCCCACTGCGCGTAACCGTAGGATTATAAAGGACACCCTGATTTTGTCAACAGAAAATACCCCCCTGCGACTCCAAGATCCTCATCTGGAGCGTGAAAAAACCCAATACCCTGAGCCTTTGCCCAGCCGTGAGTTCATTTTGCAAATTCTCTCCCAAGAGGGGGTGCCGGTGACCGTGGAGCGCATTGAACGACTGCTCACCATTCAAGAGAGCGAGCGCGAGTTGTTTTCTCGTCGCCTGCGCGCCATGGAGCGTGATGGTCAATTGATGCGCAATCGCAAAAACGCACTTTGTTTGCCGGCCAAACTGGATTTGGTTTCAGCGCGCGTGGAAGGACATCCAGAAGGTTTCGGTTTTGCCATTCGTGAAGACGGCGGCAGCGACATCTTTTTGGGCACGCGCGAAATGCAACGCGTCTTGCATGGTGATCGCGTCATGGTGCGCACCATTGGTACCGATACCCGTGGCCGCCCAGAGGGTACCATTGTGGAAATTTTGGAGCATGTGAACACGCGTTTGGTGGCGCGTTTGTTTCAAGAGCAAGGAGTGCTGTTTGCTGTGGCGGAGAACAAGCGCATCAGCCAAGATATTTTGGTGTCCCCTGGCCAACATCATGGCGCTAACCCCGGCCAAGTGGTGATGATTGAATTAATGGCGCAGCCCAGCCGACAATCAGAGCCCATCGCTCGTGTGGTAGAGGTGTTGGGCAATTACGCTGACCCCGGTATGGAAGTGGAAATTGCGCTGCGCAAACACGAATTGCCTCACGAGTTCTCGCCTGCGGCGGAAGCATTGGCGGCCCAACTGCCCGCTGGTGTGCGGGAAGAGGATATTAAGGGCCGTGTGGATTTGCGCAAGCTGCCTCTCGTCACCATTGATGGCGAAACCGCACGCGACTTTGATGATGCCGTGTTTGCCGAGCCCTCTGGCGACGGACATCGCTTGGTGGTGGCCATTGCGGACGTGTCGTTTTATGTGCGCCCCAAGGATGCGTTGGACTTAACCGCCTATGAGCGTGGCAACAGTGTGTATTTTCCTCGTCGCGTTATACCCATGCTGCCTGAAGCCTTAAGTAACGGCCTTTGTTCACTCAATCCCAATGTAGATCGCCTATGCATGGTGTGCGATATGCAGGTGAGTGCTGAGGGCCAGATTTCCGAGTATCGTTTTTATCCTGCAGTGATGCATTCTCATGCCCGCTTAACCTACACAGAAGTGGCGGCTATTCTGGAAGCCCCACAGCGGGCGGATTCTGCACGACGCCCCATTATTCCTCAGCTGCAAAACCTAGAAAAAGTTTTCCATGTATTTTTGGCCGCTCGTGCGGTGCGCGGCGCTATTGATTTTGCCAGCGATGAAACGCGCATGGTATTTGACGATCGCGGCAAAATTGAAACCATTTTGCCGGTTGAGCGCAACGACGCCCATCGGTTAATTGAAGAATGCATGTTGGCGGCCAACGTCTGTGCTGCGGATTATTTGTCCAGCCATCAACATGCTTGCTTGTATCGTATTCATCCCGTGCCTGCCCCAGAGCGCCTTACCATGGTGCGTGATTTCTTGGGAGAATTTGGTTTGCACTTGGCCGGAGGCGATAAACCCAAAGCGGCGGATTACGCCGAGCTTATTAAAAAGATTCAAGGCCGCCCCGACCAACGCCTGCTGGAAACGGTCTTGTTGCGCTCCTTGCAGCAAGCGCAGTACAACCCAGAAAATGTCGGTCACTTTGGCTTGGCGTATGCAGCGTATGCGCATTTCACATCGCCTATTCGCCGCTATCCCGATTTGCTGGTGCATCGTGCCATTCGGGCGGTGTTGGGCAATAGCACTTACGCACCAGGCGATTGGAAAGCCATTGGGGCTCATTGTTCGCTTACGGAACGTCGGGCGGATGACGCCACCCGTGATGTGGAAGCGTGGCTCAAGTGTTTCTACATGAAAGACCGTGTGGGTGAAGTGTTCTCAGGCTCTGTCAGCTCGGTGACCAGTTTTGGTTTGTTTGTGGCGTTGGATGAAGTGTATGTGGAAGGGTTGGTGCATATTTCTGAATTGGGCACCGATTATTTCCGCTATGACGCCACACGCCATCAGTTATTGGGCGAACGCACCGGCATGCGTTATCGCCTAGGCGATCGCGTGCGTGTGCAGTTGGTGCGGGTGGATATGGAAACCAATAAGATCGACTTTGTACCAGAATCTGTCACCGCCTCAGACCGGGGTCAGACCCCAAAACCGACAAAACAGGCAACCCGGGGTCAGACCCCTAAAGCGGCAAAACGGGGTCAGACCCCTAAACCACCTAAAGCGACCTCTAAAGCACCTAAAGCGACCTCTAAAGCACCTAAAGCAGTGCCCACTAAACCCAAAAAGAAGAAATAAGCCGTGTCTAGACTTAAAGTGATTTATGGTTTTCATGCTGTGGCCAGTCGTCTGCGCCACCATCCAGAATCGGTGCGTGAATTGTATGTGGATGTGGACCGCAAAGACCCCCGTGCGCGCGACTTCCTGACTCTGGCGGAAGGGGCGGGCGTGCGTCCCCATACCGTACCCGCGGCCCGTTTAAGCGGCATGGCAGGCACCAGCCATCATCAAGGGGTGGTAGCACAGGTGGATGAGGTGGCCTTGGTGGCGGATTTGGATCAATTGGTAGAACAAAATGGTGCGGGGCTGTTGCTGCTGGTATTGGATGGTATTCAGGACCCCCATAATCTGGGCGCCTGCCTCCGTGTGGCGGATGCCATGGGCGTGCAAGCGGTAGTGGCCCCGCGCGATCGTGCGGTGGCCCTATCCCCCACGGTGGCTAAGGTGGCTTCAGGAGCGGTGGATACGGTGCCTTATATTACGGTCACCAACTTGGCCCGAACCTTGCGCGACCTGAAAGACGATGGTGTATGGGTGGTGGGTACGGACGATGGCGCCACAGAAGACCTCATGGCCGCCCAATTTAAAAGCCCCATGGCTTGGGTATTGGGTGCGGAAGGGGCCGGGCTGCGCCGCTTGACCCGCGAAACCTGCGACCAATTGGTGCGAATTCCCATGTTCGGTGCGGTGGAATCCTTAAATGTGTCTGTGGCCGCGGGTATCTGCCTCTATGAGGCGCGTCGGCGCATGGTAAATAATCATTGATTTTATTGAGGGTTTTCGCTAAAATAACCGCTCCCTGAAACCTTGCCTGATCTTAGGCCCATTAAGACAGGCTCTGTCCCCGAAAACCGGGGCTTATCCACAAGGAGAATATGAATGCGGCATTATGAAATCGTTTTTATCGTCCACCCCGACCAGAGCGAGCAAGTGGGCGCTATGGTAGAGCGTTATAAGGCCATGGTGGTTCAAGGCGGTGGTGTGGTTCATCGCTTCGAAGATTGGGGCCGACGTCAGTTGTCCTATCCCATCCAAAAAATTCACAAGGCACACTATGTACTCATGAACATTGAGTGCAAGAGTACTGTGCTCGATGAGATTGAGAATGCCTTCCGTTTCAATGATGCGGTATTGCGTCATCTGACTATTCAGATGAAAGAGGCTGTAGTGGCCCCGTCTCCCATGATGCGCGAAGAAAAACGCGCTCCTCGTGAAGACTTGATGGTGGCTCGCGACATGGATTCGGCGGAAGCCGCGTAGGCTTTTGAGCCGAAACGAACTGGTTTTAAGTGGCGTCATTGCAACTCGCGAGAAGCTGCGACATACCCCAGCCGGAATTCCGGCACTCAATTTTTTGCTGAGTCACGAATCACAACAGCAAGAAGCGGGGCAAGCCTTTACCACCCAACTGGACATTCCGGTGTGGGTGTTGGGAGAAGCGGCGGTACAGTTAGACCGTCTGGCCCCAGGGACTAAAATTACCCTTAAAGGTTTTTTGGTTCGTAAAAGTCGCAACAGCAGTCAGTTGGTATTGCGCACCGAACAATTTAAGTTATTAGATGGAGAGTGAAATGGCTCGACCCACCAAGAAAGATGGCAAGAAAGATGCCCGTAACAGTAACCGCGGCGGTATGTTCCGTCGTCGTAAGTTTTGTCGCTTTACCGTTGAAAAGATTGAATGGGTAGATTACAAAGATGTTGATCTGCTGAAAGATTTTGTCAACGAAAACGGCAAAATTATTCCGGCCCGTATTACCGGTACCAAAGCGCGTTTTCAGCGCCAATTGGGCACGGCTGTGAAGCGCGCACGCTTCCTGGCTTTGATGCCTTACACTGATTTGCATTAAGGAGAACCCCATGGAAATTATTCTCATGGAGAAAGTGGTCAATCTGGGTCAGCTGGGCGATATCGTCAAGGTGAAGGAAGGGTTTGCCCGCAATTATCTAATTCCCCAAGGCAAAGCCAAACGGGCCACCGAAAAGAACCGCGCCGACTTTGAAGTGCGTCGTGCTGAACTGGAAAAACAACAGAATGACGCGTTGGCACAAGCCCATGCGCGTGCTGAAAAGCTTTCCGGTCTGCTGTTGCAAATCACACAGAAAGCCGGTGTGGATGGCCGTCTGTTTGGTTCTGTGACCAACCACGACATCATAGATGCGCTAAAGCTGCAAGGCTTTGAAGCCAATCGCGCTGAAGTTCGCCTACCCAATGGCCCGCTTAAAACCGTTGGCGATCACCCCATTACCTTGGCGCTGCACAGTGATGTCACCGCCGATATTACGGTGTCGGTACTGGGCGAGCACTAAGTTCTGCCATGGCCGACGACGTCCGCCTTGACAACTTGCGTGTTCCCCCTCATAACATCGAGGCGGAGCAGGCGGTGTTGGGGGGGTTGTTGTTGGACAACTTGGCTTGGGACAAAATCGGTGATCTCGTCACCGAGTCCGATTTCTACCGCGATGACCATCGCAAAATCTACCGTGCCATTCTGGCCCTCATTGAAAAAGGCCGACCCGCTGATCTGTTAACGCTTTCAGAAGAACTCACCTTGCGTGGAGAAATGGAGAGCGTAGGGGGCTTGGCCTATTTGGGCGCCATGGCGCATAACACACCCAGTGCCGCCAATATTCGCCGTTATGCTGAAATTGTTCGCGAGCGCGCGATCATGCGTGGTTTGGTACAAGTGGGTACCGAAATTACCGAAAGCGCACTAAGCCCCTCGGGCCGTGACGCGCGCGCATTGCTCGATGAAGCCGAAGCCAAGGTTTTTAATATTGCAGAAATGGGCAGTCGTTCCACCCAAGGGTTTGTCCCCTTGCGGGAACCCTTGGCGCAGGTGGTGGAACGCGTGGATGAGTTGTATCGCTCGGGCACCCATGATCCCGTTACGGGTGTGCCTACGGGTTTTGTGGATCTGGACGAAAAAACTTCCGGCTTTCAGCAAGGCGATCTCATCATCATCGCCGGCCGTCCGTCCATGGGTAAAACCGCCTTGGCGCTCAACATTGCGGGGCACGTGGGGTTTGACACCAAATTGCCGGTGGCTATTTTTAGTATGGAAATGTCCTCCAGTCAATTGGCCATGCGCCTCTTGGGTTCCCACGGGCGACTGGATCAGCATATGCTGCGCACTGGGCGTTTAACCGATGAAGATTTTAGACGTCTTACCCGCGCCATGGGTGAATTAAATGACGTGCCCATTTACATTGATGAGTCCGCTGCGCTAAACCCCTTAGACTTGCGTGCCCGCGCCCGGCGCCTGCATCGCCAGTACGGTGGTTTGGGGCTGATTGTGGTGGATTATTTGCAATTGATGTCGGTCTCGGGCGCGGGAGAGAACCGTGCCACAGAAATTTCAGAAATTTCTCGCTCACTAAAAGCCTTGGCCAAAGAATTGCATGTGCCAGTGGTGGCCTTGTCGCAGTTAAATCGCGGCTTAGAGCAGCGCCCCAATAAGCGCCCGGTAATGTCCGATTTGCGTGAATCTGGCGCCATCGAACAAGATGCGGACGTGATTTTATTCATCTACCGCGATGAAGTGTATAACGAAGACTCACCGGACAAAGGTGTGGCTGAAATTATTATTGGCAAGCAACGCAATGGCCCTATTGGCACTGTGCGGCTTACCTTCTTGGGCCACTACACCCGCTTCGAAAACTTTGCTGCTGCTCCGGGCGCCAGCTTTCAAAATAGCGACTACTGAGCGCCGTGGCCAAGGCCAAAGCTGTTTATGTGTGTACCGAATGTGGCGGCCAGACCACCAAGTGGCAAGGCCAATGCCCCCATTGCCAGGCGTGGAACACCTTAGTAGAAGCCCTGCAAGAGCCCCGTGCCCCCTCCCGCTACGAACCGCTGAGTGCGGCACGCCCCGTGCAAATGTTGGATGCCATCAAAACCGAGTCCATCCAGCGCTTTCTCTCCGGCATTGGTGAGTTTGACCGCGTGTTGGGCGGCGGCTTTGTGCCTGGTGGCGTGGTGCTGTTGGGAGGCGACCCCGGCATCGGTAAATCCACCTTACTGTTGCAAGCCTTGGCTCACGTCAGTCAGCAACATTCGGTGTTGTATGTGACCGGTGAAGAATCGCCTGAGCAAGTGGCGTCCCGCGCCCATCGCTTGAAGCTCAATTGCAGCAAGGTGGCGGTTCTCCCTGAAATTCAGTTAGAAAAAATCATCAATGCCATCACGACCCGAAAGCCTACCTTGGTGGTGATTGATTCCATTCAAACCGTCTATAGCGAAGCCTTAGAATCAGCCCCGGGATCCGTGTCGCAAGTGCGCGAATGCGCGGCACAACTCACGCGCGTGGCCAAGGGCAATGGACCGGTGTTGGTGTTTGTGGGCCATGTCACCAAAGAGGGCACCTTGGCGGGCCCGCGTGTGTTGGAACATATTGTGGATACAGTGCTGTACTTTGAAGGGGAGGGGGGGTCCACCTTCCGCTTGGTGCGCGCCATTAAAAACCGCTTTGGGGCGGTAAATGAGTTGGGCATTTTTGCCATGACCGAGATGGGTTTAAAAGAAGTCACCAATCCATCAGCGTTATTCTTATCCCATTACGACACGCCGGTGCCGGGTTCTTGCATTACCGTCACCTTGGAAGGCACGCGGCCTTTGGCGGTGGAAATTCAGGCTTTGGTGGATGAAACCCATGGTGGTGCGCCGCGCCGTCTTACAGTGGGTTTGGAACAAAACCGTTTGGCCATGCTGTTGGCGGTATTGCATCGCCATGCAGGGGTGGCCTGTTTTGACCAAGATGTGTTTGTAAATGCGGTATCCGGTGTACGGATTGCCGAACCCGCCGCAGATTTGGCCGTGATGATGGCGGTGGTGTCCAGCCTGCGTGGGCGCGCTTTACCTGAGAAGTGGGTGGTATTCGGTGAAATTGGTTTGGCCGGAGAAGTGCGGCCTGTGCAACGGGGGCAAGAGCGCTTAAAAGAAGCGGCCAAGCTGGGCTTTACCCATGCCCTTATTCCCCGTGGCAATAAGCCTAAGCAAGCTATTCCCGGCATTGAAATTACCGCCATTGATCGCGTGGATGCGGCGGTGGCCACCTTACGAAACGCCTCATAACCTTATGGGCGAATGATCTCGCCGTTGCGCCCGTGGCTCTCGCTTCCCATCCAATAACAATAAGCGTCCATTAATTCCTGTGGGTCCCGTTGACTGCGGCTTACTTCACCCGGATGAGTGCGCACGCGCATGGGGCTGGCCACAGCTCCGGGCACCAGAATGTTAAAGCGCACATGAGGCTGGGTACATTCGCTGGCAAACACCTTTACCATGTTCACCAAGGCGCCCTGACTAATACCAAAGCCGCCCCAAAGGGCCGCGGGATGCAAGCCATGTTCTTCAGCGGTAAACAATACTGAGGCATCCGGTGCCGCATACAGCAAAGGCAGGCAGCTGCGCGTGAGGGCGAAGGGCGCAAATAGGTTGGTGGCAAAAACCGGCAGCCATTGCGCGAGGTGCTGACCAGACAAGGGGCCTAAGGGCATAAAGCGGCTAGCGCTATGCAAAATGCCATCCAGGCGGCCGAACTGTTGAGCGATGGTGTTCGCCAATCCGTCAAAACCCGCTTCATCAGCGGCACTTAAATCAAACGGAAAAACCGCGGGGGTGGGGTGACCGGCCTCCACAATCAGGTCATAGGCCTCATTTAGGCGCTCTTCAGTGCGTCCCAACAGCAATACCGTAGCGCCCTGTGCCGCAAAAGCCTGCGCGCTGGCGCGTCCTAAGCCTGTGCCGGCACCGGTGACCAAAATAACGCGCGACTGAAGGGGGGTTATTGTCATAGCCTGCCATGATAAACGCAATCAAGGGCCATCGTCACCATGAGGGCAGACTGGTAGAATGGCATTATGCTGCGATAGGGGATGAATAATGAAAGCCGTAATTCTGGCAGGGGTGTGGGTTCGCGTATTTCAGAGGAAACCCATCTCAAACCCAAGCCCATGATAGAGATGGGTGACAGGCCGATTCTTTGGCACATCATGAAAGGATATTCCCACTACGGGATTAACCGTTTTAAAGAAGCTGATAGCGGTTTGCCCGTGGCTGAGGTACTGCGCAGCCATGGAATAAGCTCCAGAAAGTATATTCCTTGAGATCGACAGATGAAGGATAATTTACCCAATTTGAGGCTTGTAATCGGCACCTCTTCAGTTGCTCTTTATATGTTCATTGCATACCTATTTGCCAGTACCGGAAAATTACCGGATGACCATGATATTAATGTATATTTTACCTCTACAAATTGGGTGTACGGGGCAGGCACTTTGTACAGGGATATACCATCTGAATATCCGCTATTAGCGAATGTTATTTTTTCTTTTGTTCGGCTTTTAACATTTAATGCTGATTCCACGCCTAATACTTTTGCTTTAATTTGGATTGGATTAAATTCAATTTTGTTTGCGGGGGTGACAATTGCGGCCATTCAGGCTAATGAGAATAAGAGAAACCAATTCATTACATTATTTACTTGGCTACTGCCATCAACTATTTTATTTTCTTTACTTCGTTACGATATATATCCTGCTACATCGAGTTTGCTGATGATGTGGTATTTGCGCAAAGAAAGTTGGATTATCGCTGCTTTATGGCTTGGAGTCACAATAGCATTAAAGGGATATGCGATTTTTCTTATACCAGTATTTTTTATATATCTCTATAACAAAATCAATATTAGATTTGCCCTTTCCTTAGCAGCGTTATCGCTGACGCCATTCCTGGGTAGTCTCATAATTGTGATAATTTTTGCAGGGATTAATGCACTATTTTTAATGTAACTTGTTGTTTCTTCAGTTAATTAGGTATACTGTCTTTCAGGATCTGTTGTTTTTTTTTGTAGAAATCGTTTTTTAATAATCACCAAAAAGGGGGCTTTGATGAATTATTTATTGAAAAAATTTGTAGAATTTCAAACACGTGAAGATGGTGTTACAGCAATTGAGTATGGTCTTATTGCCGCTCTGATTGCGGTAGTGATTATCGTTGCAGTTACGGCTGTGGGCACGAAGCTTAGTACTATATTTACTTCGGTTTCGACCGCTATTTAGTGGGTGTGGGTGGATAACTTATTGATTCATAATGTTGCCGCCTACCGCCTTATAATATTATTTGCAATTTTGTTGGTTGCATGCACTTTTGACGTCTGCGCACGGCGCGTTCCCAATAGTTTAATTGTTGTGGGATATCTGTTAGCTGTTTTTTACACGTACCTAACAGGATTGCCAACCATGATTGCTTTGTTTGAGGGTGTTGCCGGAGGGTTGCTTATACTGTTGCCGTTTTACTTCTTTTCGCTGATTGGTGCAGGAGATGTAAAGCTTTTTTCAGTGGTAGGCGCCTTTCTGGGGCCACAAGCGTTGTTGCCTTGTTTATTATTTGTGGCGTTATCAGGCGGCGTTTTGGCGCTGGTTTATATCATCAACAAGCGCTCTCGTCAGATCCCTTATGCATGCGCTATACTAGGAGGGGTTGGTTTGTATGTCGTGCTAAATCAATCACATATCACTAAGAATGTGTTTTGACTACCTAGGATAACTTAAAATAGGCAATTATCGTAATGTAATCCTATTAATTGCATCTTTGGTAGTGTGTATCGTTTCTGTTTTTGCAGGAATTCGCTGGATTAACCGCCGTATAGCGTTTTGAGTTCATAACACACCTCCAATATCCCCAATTTAATGGGTTCGGAGTGTCTAGTAAACTGGTGGCGATTCAGCAATTCAACACTGATTGGATTAGTACGGACGTAAAAAAGGCCAGAACCTGCATATTTGCTTGTGTTTCTGGCCTTTGTTGGACTTCTTTAGACTTGTCTTTGGTGCCGCGGAAGGGACTCGAACCCCCACACCTTGCGGCGGCAGGACCTAAACCTGCTGCGTCTACCAATTTCGCCACCGCGGCATAGCGCTATTCTACCAGTGAGAGAGGTATTTACGTGAAAACAGCAGAATCCCTAATGCGCTATGGATTAATTTTTATAAAAATCAGTAAATTACTTAGTCTTGGCATAGGGTGGAGTCATACCGCAACAAGGCCTAACACGT
>CAIVUX010000021.1 GCA_903909215.1 uncultured Ferrovum sp. | reverse complement strand
TCACCTGGCACTATAAAATGTGTCAGTATGGCAAGTTTTGAAGGTGGGGGTAGTTCGCTGGAAATGGTTAATGCGGTGAACGCCCTAATTTGATCATCTTCTGTTGCAATTACCTAAACTGTGTCTTTAAGAAACTCTGCTTGTGTTAGCGCCTGCTCAGAGGAGTCCCAATCAAAGTCGACAAAATATTTTTTTAATATTTCCCGTGGAGGAGAGTCGTTTGAAACATTAAAATTCATGTCTTTTGGTCGAGTTTAAAATGGGTGAGCGTACATTAATTTCACAATCAATATTACAGTCTCCCTATCAGCAAGGCAAGCGTTAGCGCCACCAGCTCCATGGCCGATTGACGCCGGGCGCCGCTGGCGCGCAGCGCGTGCAAACGCCTCCAGGGGCTGGGGTTATTTAAGGCCTGTACAAACAAACTCAGCTGAATTTGAGATTCGGGCGACAACAGATCAGCGGCCCATTGTAAGGCCGCCACTTGCGCACGCAGACGCGCACGAAACACACCATTAAACAATCCTGCAGTACGTTGCGCTCGTGCCGCAACTGAACGATTCTCGCCGCGCAAGTTGTCACCATGCTGACGGTAATACACTGTGGGATTAGCATCGTAGTGCAGCGCCCCACCACAACCGCTGACCAGAGCGTATAGCAACCAATCATGGGAAACCTGTGCGGTCTGCGCTGGGGTTGCGCTAATGCGTTTTAACAACGCCAGCGCTGCTGCATTAAATACCATGGTGTTGCCGCCTGCCATGCATTGCACCAAGGCGTTGGCAAATTCGGGTGCGCGCGGCATGGGGGCAGAGACCCCAAGAAAAGCCCCGCCCTCAGTGATGTAGCGCGTGGCAGAGCCATACAGCGCAGGGCGATCAGCGGAAATAGTGCCCAACCAAGACACGGCACGAGCCAGCTTTTCGGGTAACCAAATATCATCTTGGTCACAAAAGGCGTAATAACGTGCGGCAGGCGCATGGGCGGCTAAAAACATGAAGTTGGCGGTAGCTCCTAGGCGCGGAGCGCTTAAAACCTGCACTGTCATGGGGGCTAAGTTGATATCCGCCAAGACTGCAGTCAAGGATAAATCACCCAATGAACTGTCATCGCCAATGAGCAGCGTATCAATGGGGAAGGTTTGCGCTTTTAAAGATTGTAATTGCTGGGCCAAATGAGCCGCACCGTGATGGTAGGTGAGCAGAACGCATACGGTGGGCGGAATTAATTTATCCACGATGGTTTCCCCATGCGGCCAAGAAGCCCATCTTTCACACCCATCCAAACAAACTTAAGGCGTTCACGGCGCGAACCGCCCACTGTAAAATAAACAGAAAAACGCAGCAGCAGGCGTAATGCGTGCGGTATGCGCCACAGTAAGGGTAGGGCGTTATCGCGATACAACCAGAGGGCGTTGCGCACCACAAAGTAATGGCGCTGCGGACTGTGCAAGGGAAAGCGGCGCCATAAAAAGCGAACGATTGTGGGACCCAGCGCATGCGTCATGTGGGCCGGGAAAACACCGCATAAGGTGTAACCCATGCGCCGCGCGCGCAGCCCCCATTCAATATCCACATAATCAATAAACAGCACTTCTTGCATGGGGCCAATAACCGCCAAGGCCGCTAAGGAAATAAGGCAGCCGGAAGAAATAAGATAATCCACCTCTACCATAGGTTGCGTAGGCGTCTCTTTAAAACGGCTAATGCCCCACCAATGCAGGCGCACAAAATCCGGCGCATTGCGCAGCACGGGGTCTAGGTAGCGCGGCCCCACTGCAGCCAGATGGGGTTGAAGGGCTGCACCCAATGCGAAGGCCTGGCTTAATTCTTTCACCATACCTGGGGCCGGCAAGCTGTCTTGGTCCATGAGCAACACATGGCTGAACCCTTGGGTGCGGGCTGCGGCAATCCCCACATTGTGGGCCGCAGCCAGACCGCGGTTCTCACCCAAGGCGTTTACGCTGAGGCGTGGTTCATGCAGGGACCAGCGCTGCAATACCCGCAGCGTCTGGGGTGACGAGCCATTGTCCACCAATAAAATGGGGTCTGACCCCAAACCGGTTAGCAGCGCGTCCAATTGTTGTCGCAACACCGTAAGGTCGGGGTGAAAGGTTACTGTGACAGCCAGAACATTCATAACATCAAATGGGCGAACGTACGCGCGCGGGTTGGGCCAACTCAAAGTTTCCGTTATGAAGGGAGAGGTTGGGTGAATAAGCGGGATCATCATGGATGAGATCGTTCCAGCGCGATTGCATTAGGGCCACTTCCCCAAAAAAGCGGCGTTGTTTGGTCAGGGTGTTTTCTGCGCCGCGGCTTGCCGATTCGTGGTGGATCATTTCGGCAGTTGGAGTCCAGACATTGCGATAACCCGCACCGTGTACGCGTAAGCAAAAGTCTACATCGTTGAAGGCGATGGCCAGTTTCTCGTCCAGCCCGCCCACTTCATTGAATATGGATTTGCGGATGACAAGGCAGGCG
>CAIVUX010000020.1 GCA_903909215.1 uncultured Ferrovum sp. | reverse complement strand
CCATGGCAAGCCATGCAGGCTGAAGCCGCACCCTTGCCTTCGTTGAATATTTTTTTACCGTTGGCAGCGTCGCCATTCATGACGCTTTCATTGGCCCAGACTGTGGAAACAAGTGCCAACGTGAGCACCAACCCCATAGAATATGAAATCACGGACTGTCGCATAAACCCCCCTGGCAGTATGTCTTTTTAGATGCATTATAAAAATTATAGTGTCCTGCACAGCGGAAGTCTAGCACGGCTTTTTCTGCCACCGCAATGCAAGGGTCACCTCGATTGAGAAAAAAGATGCGACCAAACAAAAAAGAAGTAAGAGGCTATTGTTTGACAGACTAAATTTTAGCGATTACTCTTATTCCATCATTCGTCAGATGGCCGTTGTTAACTATAAGTCTAAAAATCCAGCGACTAGTTGATTCAACATGATAAGCCTGCCGAATTTTTCGGTCAGTTCTTGGTTTAATCCGTTTTGAGGGGGTTTTCATGGAAAAAATTACAACATCACGCCGTCAATTACTAAAGATGGGCACTATTGCATTGGTTACAGCTCCTATGGTGGGCATGAGCACCGTGGCCTCCGCCAAGCAAAATACCGCCATTCGCACCGCACTGAAATTTCAAAGCACGCCCAACGGCGACAAGCAGTGCAACAAATGCATGAACTACATTCCCAATGCAGCCAAACCTGATAATAAAGAAGCGGTTAACGGTTGTAAGCTCTACCCTGGCGACGATGAAATTCCGCCAAACGGGTATTGCAATGGCTTTGTAGCCAAACCCAAGTAAAACTGTAGTTACTCCGCCCAACAAAGCGTGTATGCGCCTTGTTGGGCGGTTTTGTCATTGACGGCCACGCGTTCCGTCCGCCTTCTTATGTGCGCATCACCCTGCGCCAAAATTAAAAAACCAAAGGCCATAAGAAGGGCTATGTATTACCGAATATAAAATGAATGCCGTAGCCGTAAATTAAAACAGTGCATATCAATGCACGAGCTTGCGGCGAAGGAACTTTTTTAGTGAAGTGAGGAGCACTGAATGAAGTTTTACATCAATGCAACATTGGCCTTTGCCATGTTGTTGTGCACTGCCGTGGTGTTGGCTGAGCCTTTTGTGAGCGGCGGTGCCATCGGCTCGCAAACAGATGATGGCTATAACGCCCTAGGTCCTGTGGTTGTGCAGCCCATTGAATTTCCTCACAACACCCACGCGGGTACCATGGGGATTAATTGCATGTATTGCCACACTTACGCCCGGCGCAGTGCGGTATCGGGAATTCCGCGCCTTGATAAATGCATGGGCTGCCACAATCTCATCGAATCGGTAAAAGACAAACCCCGTATTAAGCAGTTATTCGCCTATTGGGAAAAGAAAGAGGCCATTCCCTGGCTTAAGGTGCATGACCTGCCCGACTTTGTGCGCTTCAATCATGAGCGGCACATTCAACGTTTCTATTTTAAAGATGGTCGCCCGGTACGTGAGGTGTGTGGTTATTGTCACGGCGACGTGGCGTCTATGACCACGGCACGCCGCGTAAAGGCCTTGTCTATGGGTTGGTGCATCAGCTGTCACCAAAAAGATCATCAAGAAAGTGCCACTAATTTAAAAACCAGCAACGGTCCAAACGATTGCTGGCAGTGCCATAAATAAGGCATTAAAAATCTGGGGGAGATTGTATGAGCGGTAGTAACACTATTGATCGTCGAGACTTTTTGCGCGTGTTGGGTATTAGCGGTGCCGCGGCTACTTTAGCCGGTTGCGGCAATACCGCCATTGAATCGGGCGTTGAGAAAGTTCAATCCTACGTGCAGCCAGAAGATTTTGTGGTGCCCGGTGTGGGAGTTTATTACGCATCCACTTGTGCACAATGTGGATCGGGTTGTGGTGTTATGGGGCGCGTGCGTGAGGGGCGCATTCTTAAATTAGAAGGCAATACCCATTCTGTGATCAGTGGCGGCAAAATTTGCGCCCTGGGCCAAGCGGCCGTGCAAGTGCATTACAACCCCGACCGTCTGACCACGCCGCTCATGCGCGAGGGTGGAGAGCTTAAGCCCACCACCTGGGATAAAGCCATGGCCACGCTCACCGCACGCTTAGGCGGCGAGAGCACCTTAAAAGGCGCACAAATTGCATTTCTTACTGGAGAAGTCAGCGGTCATCAAAAAGCGTTGATCGGTAATTTCTTAGACAGTTTTAACTCCACCCATCATGTGGTCTACGACGCATTGTCCACAGCAACGGGGCAGGCGGCCAGCAAAGCCGTGCTGGGGGCTGCGCAACCCTTGCTGCAAATAGACAAGGCGACCCTTATCCTCTCCTTTGGCAATGATTTCCTGGGGGCAGGAGTATCGCCTGTGCATATGGCGGCACAATATGCCCGCTTCAGAAAAGCGCCACGCGGCACATTGATTCAAATTGAACCCCGCATGACGCTAACGGGGGCTAACGCCGATCGTTGGTATGCCTTAAAACCGGGCACAGAGGGGGTCTTTGCTTTGGGTTTGGCGCATGCCCTTCTTGAGCATGGGCAGTTTGCGAAAACTGTACCAGCCCCTATTGTGGCGGCATTAAAAGAGTACGACAAAGAAACCGTAAGCGGCATAACGGGTGTACACGCCGATGCCATCCCGCATGTGGCGGGTATGTTAATGGAGCATACGCCCAGCTTGGTGCTGTCCGGTCCTTCCGCCGAAGGTCAGGTGAATGGGGCGCAGAATGCGGCGGCCATCTTGCTGCTCAATGTTATTTTGGGCAACGCGGGCAAAACGCTGCAAGGTCAGGCCAGTCATCCGTTTCCACAATTGATTGCCAGCGCGGGCAGTTATGCCGCTTTAACGCAACTCAATAACAGTATGGCCAGTGGGCAATGCCAGGCCTTGTTGATTGCTGGGAGCAACCCAATCTTTAGTGCGCCAGGCTTTCTGCCCTTCGCCAAGAGCATGGAAAAAGTACCTTTTAAGGTCGCTCTTGTCACTCAGGTGGATGAAACGGCTGCGCAGTGTGATTTGGTATTGCCCTTGCATTCGCCCCTAGAAGCTTTTGGATCGCATGTATCCAGTTATCAACCGCGCGGTGTAGAGATCGGCATTCAACAGCCTTTAATGGAAGGCCTCTACCCAGACACACGTGCGTTTGGCGACATTGTGTTGGATTTGCTGCGTCAACGGGAGCCCAAAAATTACAAAGCGTTTCCCGATTATTACGCCTATTTAAAATTGGCCATTACCAAAGCGCGCCCGGTCTTCAAATCAAAATTAAGCGATGATGATTTTTGGGAAGACGCTTTGCGCAGCGGTGTGTTGCAACTGGACGCCGCTCCCACCGCACTAAAAACCAACGCGTCTGTGGTTGTTGTGAGCAAACCTGAAAAGCATGTCATCGATGTGCGTTACCCCTTTTACTTTGTGCCCTCCGTGCGCGCTGATTTGCGCGATGGACGTCACGCCAACTTGCCCTGGTTGCAAGAGTCACCCGACTCACTCACCACCATTGTGTGGGATTCGTGGGTTGAAATTCATCCGTCTACAGCCGCTGAAATGCAGATTCGCGAAGGCGATATTTTGGAAGTGCAGTCTGCTAGCGGTTCTGTGCGCGCCAAGGCCTATCTGTTCCCCGGTCTACAGCCGGATACCGTGTCCATGCCGCTGGGACAAGGGCATACCGCTTATGGGCGTTATGCCAATGGCATGGGTGTGAATCCTTTCAAAATACTCAATCCGCTGTTTGATGCCCAAACCGGTGAATTGGCCACCCATGCCACGCGCGTGGTGATTAAAAAAACCGGCGAGCATGAACTGATGGTGAAAGACGAAGGGGCCACCAATTTGCAACAGGGTAGAAAACTAGTGGCAACGGTGGCCGCTGATCAGGCCGAACTGGCGAAGGAGACATCCCATGTCGTTGAGTAACCTTATTAAAAATTGGTCCAGTCTGCGCGTAAAGCGGCCCTATCAAGATCAGTATAAGAATGCCGACTATAAGTGGGGCATGGTGATTGATCTGGATTCTTGTACCGGCTGCAATGCGTGCACCACGGCTTGCTACGCTGAAAACAATTTGCCTGTGGTAGGGAAAGAGTCTTTCTCTAAAGGGCAGGCCATGCATTGGCTGCGCATTGAGCGCTATTGGGGCGAGGGCACAGAGCTCGCTCAATTCCCTGATCACGGTGCGCAGTTCTTGCCCATGATGTGCCAGCAATGCGAATCTGCTCCTTGCGAGGTGGTCTGCCCTGTGGGAGCTACGCATCACACCCCCGATGGACTCAACTCACAGGTCTATAACCGCTGCATTGGTTCGCGCTACTGTTCGGCCAACTGCCCGTACAAAGTGCGTTATTTTAATTGGTGGCAGTACCCCGAGCGCGCTTGGCCCAATCCGCTTGAAAAGCAACTGAATCCAGATGTAACGGTACGCAGCAAGGGGGTGATGGAAAAATGCACCTTCTGCGTGCAGCGCTTAACCGCGGCTAAGAACCAAGCGCGTACGGACGGACGACGTGTGGCTGATGGCGAAGTGACCACCGCCTGTGCTCAGGCCTGCCCCACCTCGGCCATTACCTTTGGCAACATGGCGGACAGCCAATCGCAAGTGGCTAAAATATGGGCACGGCAACAAGTGGAACTGGCCAGCGATAAGCAAGACAAGAAAGACGAAGGCTTGCGCGGCTATCGCATCTTTGAAGAACTCCGTACTTACCCCTCTGTGTTGTATTTAGAGCGGGTCAGAAATTCAGATGCGTAATCACCCCTCATTCACTATGAGCGCTTCTCATACACTTTGGAACAACCAGCATGATTGATAGACGCGACGACTCCGATATTGAAATTGAACGAAGGTTTGTCCCGAAGGCGAAAGACATTAATGAAGATATCGCTTGGGCACAAATTAACAAAGACGTGCTGCGCAGCATGGAGCGTCCGCGCCCCATGTATTGGGTTATTTTTGCAGCCTCCTTGGCGCTTTTTGGTTTTGGTGTGTTCTGTGAAGTCTATCAATATCAAACCGGCCTCGGCGTGGCGGATTTGAACAACCCGCAAGTGTGGGGGCTCTACATCGCCACCTTCATTTTTTGGATTGGCATGAGCCACTCGGGCACCTTACTGTCCGCTATTTTGCACATCATGCATGCCGATTGGCGCAAACCTATTTATCGGTTTGCTGAGGCCATGACCACCTTTTCGCTGATGACGGCAGGGCTGTTTGTGTTGGTGCACTTAGGGCGCGTGTGGCAATTCTATTATGTGGTGGCCTACCCCAACGAGCGTTGGACCTGGCCCAATTTTAATTCGCCCTTGGTGTGGGATGCCACGGCCATAGGCACCTACCTCACATCCTCTATTGTATTTTTATATTTCGGCATGATTCCCGACTTGGCCATTTGCCGCGATACCGCCACAGGCTTCCGGCGCAAGTTTTATTGGTTCCTATCCTTAGGTTGGCAAGGAACAGACCGCCAGTGGGCTAATTTCCGCGTGGCGTATCTCACCATTGCCTGCTTCTTAATTCCCTTGGCGGTGTCGGTGCATTCTATTGTGGCCACCGACTTTGCCGTGTCGCAACAACCGGGCTGGCATATCACCTCATTCCCACCGTATTTTGTGGCAGGCGCTTTGTACTCGGGGTGCGCGGCCATCATTACGCTGTTCATTATTTTGCGTTATGTGTTCCGTTTTGAAGAATACATGACCATGCCTATTTTGGATAAAACCTGTCGTCTGACCTTTGCTATTGCCATGGTATGGACCTACCTCAATCTGATTGAGTATGCCTCGGTATGGTATGGCAACGATGTGTATGCCAAAGAAACCTTGATTTATCGAGCCACCGGTCTCTATGCGCCGTACTGGTGGGCCATGAACTTCTTAGGGTCCGTGGTGCCCTTTATGCTGGCCTTTAAATCCATGCGCAACAATCTCACCATTATGATGGTGGTGTCGTTGCTGCTCAATATGGGCATGTGGTTAGAGCGCTTCATGATCATTTCACCCACCTTTGCTCATGGGTATTACCCCTGGACCTGGACCAGTGGATGGTGGCCCAGCTGGGTGCAGTGGGGCATTGTATTGGGCAGCTTTGGTTGGTTCAGCATGTTGTTCATGCTGTTTTGTAAAATCTTCCCCACGGTATCTATGTATGAGGTGAAAGAAATGGTTTATCACCGCAGCGAAGCGCGCAAAGCGAGGAACTTATGAGCAAAGTACATACTATGGCGCTCTTTAACGATTTCGAAGAAGCGGGCAATGCCTTACAGGAGTTAAAGGACAGCAACCTGGCGGGCTTTCGCATGCAAGATGTGACGATTAAGTCTCCCATCGAGCACCCCGAACTTTCAGCCTTATTGGGACCGCGCCCCGTGTACGTGCAGCTCTTCACCTTGTTTGGCGCTGTTTTTGGCGCCATAACAGGCTTTACTTTAATTGCCTCGGCACAGGCTAATTTTTTGTTGCAAATTCGCGGCGGTCGTCCGGTAGTGCCGATTCCACCCAACATGGTACTGACCTACGAGTTGTTTATTTTATGCGGCGTGTTGATGACCGCCTTAGGGTGCTTTATTGGCTGGAAATTGCCGGGTAATCGCAGTCCGCTTTATAACGAACGGGTTTCAGAAGATAAGATTGCGATTTTGGTGAAAGCCGATAGCGCTGCCATCACCGCCATTAACGCCATCTTTACCCGCCATCGTTCGCTGGAAATTATGGGAGAGTACGACTGATGAAAGCCGTTCATTGGATGATTTTGTTAACCCTGGCCCCCTCACTGGTCTGGGCTTGGCCCTGGAGCATGGATATGGCCAACCAAATCAGCATTAAGCCCGAGCATGGCCCAGAGTCGGTACGGCCCTTTCCACAGCGCTCAGTGCCCATGGATGGCACCAAAACCACGCCTTATATTCACAATCATGATGCGGCCATCCAGTTGCCCAACCCCATCCCCGTTTCTGCTGAATCCATTGGCCGGGGTAAAAAGATGTTTGAAATTTACTGTGTGCCCTGTCATGGCGCGTCCGGCACGGGAGATGGCCTGGTGGGCGCGAAGCTCATCGTGCGCCCCTTTGATCTCACCGCTGACAACGTCCAAAAAATTATGCCAGAGGGTTACGTTTTTGCTCATGTGACGTTTGGTGGCCCGCTCATGCCCTCTTACGGCAATGACATGAGCCCCCATGAGCGTTGGGATTTGGTGAACTATGTGCGTCATGGATTGGTGGGCGATTCAGCAGCCCTAACCGCCGCAGCCGCCGTCGGTAAAAAATAAAAGGAGCGCCCCGTGATTTCGTTTGCCAGTTGGTCCGTATTAACGGTGGATTTTTTGGTGCTGCTGCATCTCTCTTTGGCCGGGGTAACCCTAGCGGCCTTGCTGCATTTGGTGGGGGGCACGTGGCGTTTTGACATTCGCCTGCTCTCAGTATCGTTTTTTTCTTTATTCCCTTTGGCCTTCTTACTGCTTCTGGTATTGCTCTTTGGCGGCAGCATGACCTTCCCGTGGGTAGGCTCTTATGAAACCTTGCCCCGGTGGAACAATTTAGGCTTCTTGGCCACCCGTGAAGTTTTGGGCTTTTTGGCCGTGGGTGCCTTATACGGGCTGTTTATCCGCTTGCAAAATAAGGCGCACCAATCCGCTGAGGACGCCCATAATTTTCGCATCGTGGCCATGTTAATCCCCTTTGCCCATGTGCTGTTTTGCACCATGGTAGCCTGGGACTTTGAAATGACGCTGATTCCAGGTTGGGAAAGTTCTATTTACGCCATGTACCATTTTGTCAGCATGTTTGGTTTCTTCTTAGCCACTTTGGTGATTACACTTTATATACTGGACCGGGGCGGCTATTTGGCGAAACCGGCTCCGCAATACCTGTATAACTACATCGCCCAGGTGATGCTGGCCTTCTCCATTTTGTGGGTGTACACCTTCTTTGCCCAGTACCTCATTATTTGGTATGGCAATTTGCCAGAAGAAACAGGACGTTTGTTTCAAATGCAGGATGGAGAATACGCCCCCCTGTTTTGGGGATTCTTCGTGCTTAAGTTCGTGCTTCCATTTGCAACTTTGGTTTTTCCTTTCAGTCGGTACAGTCCGCGCGTCATTATTACAGTGGCCAGTTCCATGGTGCTGGGCACCTGGATTGAGCGATACACCTGGATCTCAGGCGCCTATCCCAACGATCACATGCCCATGACCGGCCTTTTTGACGTGGCGGTCACGCTGTTGGTTTTTGCTCCGGCGGTTTTTTTGCTGCGCCGCACCTTCCGTAAAAACGGAATAATTCGTTAATTGAAGTATGGAATCAGTTGAAATGGTGCAGGGTTACTGGTATAAAGCGTTAATAATGATAAAGTAATAACTCGATCAAGAAAGCGCAGTCTTTTTGAGCGAGGCTAAAAATTGAATAGTTCTAAAGTTTTAAGAGTCGTAACACCAGGGGGGGTTAAATGCAAAAAAAATCAATTACAGAACGCGGGTTCTGGCTCGTAATTGTGGGCGGCATGCTCACCGGCATGGGAAATGGTAGCGTGTTCGGTGCCACCATTATGTGTTTCGTGGGACGCGGTAAGTTTCAAGATTGGGGTGGCTGGTTTGTTCAGGCCTACAACCCCACTACCTTCACGGGCTTTATTGACTGGTGCATGATCATTTTCGGTTTGGCCTACGTGGGCATATTGGCCATCGCCTTAAAGCGCCATGATGCTCTTGAAAATGCCGCCTAATCACCACCGTTAATATTTCTTCCGGAGAACATTCATTATGTTGAATATGGTCGCTGCAGCATTTGGTATTGCCTTAGCATTTTCCAGCATGGTGCTCTCGTGGTACATCCTGATGCCTCACGATAGAAAGAAAAAATAAGTAAAATCGCGGCGCTGAGTTTTTGCGCGCTTAACGTTTGTTGTAATTGAAGTATTAGCCGCAATTAGAAAATTTAAGGGGAGTTCCAATAATGTTAAAGTACTTATTGGCTAAAAACGAAGACATACCAGCAGGATCGTCCGCCATCTATTTCGGCTTCTCGGCAATCATCTGGTTTGTATTGGGTACTGGTTTGGGCGCATTCAATGCGTCTAAGTTGGCGTTCCCCGATTTCGTCACAGGCCTCGAGTTTGTTTCCTTTGGCCACATGCGCCAAGTGCACGTACATGCCGTTATTTTCGGTTGGATCTCCATGGCCTTTGCCATGGCCATGATGTACATCACTCCCGCCCTGGGAAACACCAAACTATGGTCTGAAAAACTAGGCATCTGGAATGCGTTCCTGTGGAACGTGGGCCTCTCCTTAGGCCTCACTGTATTGTGGATGGGCATGACCTCAGGCCGCGAATATTCCGACTTCCCTTGGTTTATCGATCTCTACATTGCAGGCTTCATGGCTTTGCCCTTAGGCATTAATGTATGGATGACCATTATCAATCGTCGTACGCAAGGCATTTACACCACCAACTGGTTCTTTGCTGCGGCCACATTCATGTTGATCATTGTATTTATCGTGGGCAACTTGCCTGAGTTCTTCCACTTAACCGGATTAACCGAGGCCTACCTCACCTGGTGGTTTGCGCATAATGTGTTGGGCTTATGGATTACACCGGTGGCTGCCGCTATTGCCTACTACACCATTCCAAAAGTAACCGGCAACCCGCTCTACTCACACCGTATCGGCCATTTGCACTTTTGGTCCGTGGTGGTGTTTTACTCCACACCAGCCGCTCACCATTTGATGTCCGCACCATTGCCCGAATGGTTGAAGTCTTTCGCATCTGTGGAAGGCGTGCTGATTCTGGTTCCTGCTATTGCGTTTGTTTCAAACATCTTGCTGACCATGCAAGGCAAATGGAACATGTTTGTAGAAAACTTGGAAGTGCGTTTCACCGTAACCGGTTGTTTGATGGCCATTCCTCTGAATATGCAAGGGGGTTTTCAGCAAACCCGTGCCATTAACTGGTACATCCACGGCACCGGCTGGATTGTGGCCCACGCCCACTTGGCGTTACTGGGCTTCTCCACCTTCTTAGAAGCAGCTGCGGTTTACCTCGGTCTGCAAACCATCATGAAGCGCAAGCTCTATTCCCTTACCTTAGGTAATGTGCATTTCTGGATGCTGTTGATTGGCTTTACCACTTATTGGGTTTCTATGACCATCGCCGGCCTTATTCAAGGCGCGGGCAAGATTTATGAAGTGCCCTATATTGATGTGGTGATTGCCGAGCATCCTTACATGATTGCCCGTTGGATTGGCGGTTCCATGGTGTTTGTGGGCAACTGTTTATGGCTCTACAACATGTGGATGACGGCTCGTCTGGGCACGTTAATTCCGGCCGGGCGTATGCCTCATGAACTGGCCTACGAACGCTAGACCTAGGGCCCATAGGAGAAATCACAAAATGAACGTGAATTTTAGAGAGTATAAAATGGGTAGTCGCTTCTTCGCGTTAGCGTTGGGCGGTTCTATGACCATTACCCTGTTATTGCCTAGCTTTGACATTGCCTCCGTGAGTGCCACGGACATCGCCATGGATAAGCAATTGTGGGCCGGTCATGAAACAGGTTTTAGCTTAGATGATCCGTTGTTGCTGGGTTGGCATAAACCCGTGAAGGCGCTGATCAAAACCGATCCCAAAACTGGTCAAGCCATGGAGCCCACCAGCGTATACGTGTACGAGAAGGGCGCCCCTTTCCCCGGCGGCATTCTGCACCCTGATAACTTGGGCGTGGTGTCAAAAAAGCTGAGCTTGGAAGTGGGACGAATTGCCGAAGCCAGCAACAAGGATGGCGCCGTGTTCTTGGTGTCCTCCAATGATCAAAAACAATACTTCATCGAAAATGCCACCGCCACACGGGGTTGGACTCCTGAAGACACCTTGAAAGCTGCCGGTGATGAAAACGTTTCTCACGCCGGTGCTGGTAAAACATACTTTGTACGTGAAGGATGTTGGTGGTGCCATACCTTGCTGCCTGAGCAAACCCAGGATTGGCAAGTATTCGGTGCCCCTCCCATGTTGGGCGACTTTAACGGCGAATCACCCACAGCCTTTGGCTCCGATCGCAAGGCGCCCGATCTGTTGCACGTGGGCTCACGCAACGCCTCGCGCGAATGGATGATGTTGCACTTCTTTAATCCTCGCTTGGTACAACCGCACTCCATTATGCCGCGCTTTGATTACATGTGGGGACCGGTGGATGCGAAGGGTGTGAAGATTGATTACGCCAAATGGCGTGCGGAATACAACGAGTACACGGAAGGCAAGCGCGTCACGCCTCCTGAAGTGCCTATGTATGCCAGCAACAGCGAAATTCGCAGCTTGATCGACTTCGTATTGACCATGAAGTAATGGAGATAAAATAATGGCCTGGACATGGAATAGAGCGTTTACCACCTTAAGTGATGACGCCACTGTAGAAAAAAGCGAAACCTTATGGGAATCTGAAACCTTAGGCGGCTTAACAGAAGACAATAACCCCATCCCTGTACCCGTGGTATGGTTGGTGGCTCTCACTGTCATGACTGCATTTTTGGTGACCTTCCCCTTATGGGGTCAGCGCCCTACGGCAGCCTTATATGCCCCTTATGTTGATCTTATGGATAAACCTGAAGTGGTGGCGGCAGTCAATGATGTGGAGGCCATGAAAGTGCTTTTGGAAATTTCCAAAAGCAGGTTTACTGGCCACGATATCGAAGAAGCAACTCGTCATCCGCTCTCTATGGACGATCTGCGCATCATCAGACCACAAATACAAGCCTTGGAAGCCAAGGGCGTGGATTTGAAAGATTTCACCGTGGTGGGCCCCAATGTGGTGATTGCCAATTTTGAAGGCAACTATCGCCCCGATGGCACACGCATTCGCCAACAACCTTGGTGGGATAAGGGTTACACCATCGATATTTTTTATCTGGCTTACTTTTTCTTTGCGGTGTTCGTCATAGTTAAGCGTTTGCCTCCCAATACTTGGGTGCCACGCCACGGCGGTCACTAAGCCGTCAGTCCGATATCTGTACGTTAGGAGAACTTTAATGATTGAATTAGATTACGGCCCATTAGCCATTTTGCTGCCCATCGCCATTGCGTTTATCGCACCCACTGTTTACAGTTGGTTCGTAGATCATTACGACAAAAAGAATCCGCAAATCAAGCAGTAGATTGTTTGCGTAGAACACCCCTCATGCCACACCTCGGTGTGGCATGTTTATTTAAAGCGGCCGAATGGGAACTTCATGTTGAATGCGATCGGTTTGCAGCTTGTGGTACTGGCCCAATTGGGGCCACAATATTCCCCCAATATGGATTTAAGCATTGAGGGCATGCGCAGCCAGCGCTTTGGCTTAGGCGTATTCGTTTTTCTGCTTATCGGTATACTGGTGTTTTCCAGCATCATTTACGCGGTTTTGCCCAAAAAGGGTACCAGTGAGCCCATGAGGCTGGGTGAAAAAATCATGTTTGGTGCCATTATCATGGGTGTGGTGGTGGCCATTATTTTTGGTGCCACGCAGATGGTGTCCGGCGTTCTGTTTTAAGGGTGTTGCGAACCAATCGCCACCATTGCAATCAAACCGTTATTGAAATGAGGGGGCGCTATGGACTTTCTTGATTCGTTAGGCGATGGCTGGACCATTTATTTATGGTTGGTGGTGGGCGGTATGATTATCGCTGTCAGTATTTATGGCATCCGTTGGGCTTCCCAAAACCAGCAGTTTGATGAAGATATTAAATACTTGGTTTTTAATGAATCGGACAAAGACAAAATGAGCCCGGCCGACTACGCCAAAAGCCGTGAAGTATTGGCCGCTCAAGAAGAAACCCGGCGTCAGGTATTACAGCGGCAGGCTGAGGAGCGTCATCGGCCAGCATGAAGCGCGGTGAAAAGATTGTATTTGGATTAATTGCGCTGGTGGTGGTGGCCACCATCACGCGCAACATCATTACGCTTGAAACGCAAAGCAAGCCCGATCCTGGCATTCCTTTCTACAGCACAGCAAACGCTGAATTGGCACAAGCCGGCGCGTTGCTGTATCGCAATCAACAATGCCGTCAGTGCCACTCCCTGTGGAGTGTGCGCAACATGATGGAGGCCGTACCTGCCCCCGCATTGGACGGCATGGGTTCCTTGCGCACGGAACGGTGGCTGTACGATTACCTCTCCTCTGCCAACCCGCAATCTATTTTACAAAGCCGCATGAAAGTGGAATATCGCATGCCGTCTTATGCCGCACTTCCAGAAGCCGATCGCCGTACTTTGGCGCGCTACCTGTCTAGCCTTAAGGTACAAGATTGGTATTTGGAAGACACACGCAAAGCCGAGTATGAAAAGCGCACAGGATTAAACTATCAACCATGAGTGCCGCCACACAACCCCCGCAGTCCGTACCAAAAAAAGAAAGCCGCTTCATGTTGGGCGCTGCCGCCATTATGATGGCCTGCGCCTTTAATCACTTTGGTGATCGGCTCTTGGGCGTAAGAATTGAAATTTTTACCGGCATTGAATATTTCAGCCCTCTTTGGGTATTGGATGTTTTTGTTATTCCTTTCTTGGCGGGCATGTTGGTGTCGGTGATATATGGCTTTGGCGGAAAGTGGCTATGCTACTTCCCGCCCATGATTGTGCGCGCCATCAGTTATTTTGAAATTGCACAAATTAGTGGCGTGCCCCACGGCGCGGCATTAATGCCATTGGGTTGGTGGGGCTTCTTCGTGATTTTGGTGGTGGAGGCTGCTGTGATTGGTGGCGTGCTGGGTGAAGTGGTAATTAAGCGCACTTACGGCCGTCGTGACCGTCATTTGGTCTACAAAGACAGCGCTCAACCCACGGAGAAAAAACTTTAATTTTTTATGCCTCTTCAAACTCCCAAACCTTTAAGCGAAGAAGACCGCCACCGACGTCGACGTTACCTCAAGGCGACGTTTATCACCTGCATTATTCTGGTGATGATAGGCAGCACTTTGCATGTGGTGCGCTTGGGCGCTGGGCGCATGGAGGATATGCGCAGCCTCGCCACCTACGACCTTAAGGAAGAAAATGCGCGCGTGCGTGCCGCCGGTGAAGACATTACCTTGCAAGAGCATCACGAAAGCGGACATGCGGCCAACGTGGGTTACACCGTAATGGAAGCCCAGCGTTTAATGACCCGTGAGCAGTGGGTTGATTTAGATAGCCAGGTGGCCATTGCAGAAGGGCCCTTTGTACAAGGAACCGATTTAGAGCGCGCCGATGCGCAAGATAAACCGGCCCACACCGTCACCTTGCCCCTCTATTACATTGATAAATACTTGGTCACCAACGCGCAATATGCGCGCTTTGTGGCGGCCACCTCACGACGTCCACCACTTAATTGGAAAAATGGTCGCATTCCGCAAGGGGAGGCGCTCTACCCCGTCACCATGGTCACCTGGTTTGATGCAGCGGCTTATGCGCAGTGGATGGGAAAACGACTGCCTACAGAATCGGAATACGAAAAAGCGGGGCGGGGGAGTGATGAGCGCCGCTGGCCCTGGGGCAATAAAATGGAACCCTCGCGACTGAATACTTATTACAACGTGGGTTCCGCCAGCAATGTGGGTTCGTATCCCACAGGCGCCAGTCCTTATGGGGTATTGGATTTATCGGGCAACGTGGACGAGTGGATGGCCGATGATTTTCTGCCCTATGCAGGCTCGCAAGCTACACGCGATATATTCCAGGGGAAGGTACCCGTGCAGGCCAGCGCCGAAGACCGTACCTTAAAATTGTCGGAGCAAAAAACAGTGAGTCGAAATTACAAAGTATTGCGCGGCGGTTCATGGAAAGGGGACCCATTCTCCACCTCACTGTTCCATCGCAATTTTTCCTTTGCCAATCATGCTTCCGATTTTTATGGTTTCCGTTGCGCCAGTGATGTGAAAGCCCCTGTGAGAAAACCATGAGCCCCTTCACTATGAAACAGATGCAACGCATGGGCCTTCTAAAAAGTGCTTACGCTCAGACGGGGGTAATGGCTGCGCTGCTGTTGTGTGCAGACAATAGTTTTGCCCTAGACAGCTACCGCTACTTGCATGTGACCATCGAAACACCTTGGGCCATCTTTTTATTTTTACTGCTCTGTGTGTTCGCGCCTTTTATTTTAATGGCGGTGCTGGTGTGGCGTTATTCAGAACGCCAGCCCACCGCGCCCCCTGTTAACACACCTCCCGATTCTGGAGATCCTGAAGCATGAATAGTTTTGTGATGGTTATGCGCCGTAGTGCCATTGCGGCATTGTTATGGGGCTTCACGCTGACGGGTTCATGTGCTTGGGCGGCAGAGGCGCCAACTGCAGCCCCTGTTGCGGCCGCCAAGCCCGCAGGCGAAGCCAACGGTGTGCAAGTATTAGAAGCCTTCGATCGTCAGCAAGCGCAGCGTGTGGATGGGGCTGCCGAAGTGCCCACCAAGAAAAAACAACTCATCATGTTTATGCTGGGCATTCCACTGCTGCTGTTGTTGCTATCCACGGGCGCTGTGGGCATTGCCATGGGGGTGTTTGGCAAGCCATTATTCTTGTTGCATATGATTTTAGCTGGCCTCACTATGACCTTGGCCTTGGTGCATGTGATTGTGGGCTTGGTGTGGTTTTACCCCTTCTGATTTTTTCCCCATGACGCGTTTGTTTTTACTCTATGGCTTATCCGGACTGGTGAGCGTTGCCTATGAAGTGTTGTGGGTGCGCTTGCTCTCGCAACAGTTTGGTGTGAGCGTGTGGGGCGTGGTCATCACGGTATCGGCTTTTATGTTGGGTTTGGGTGTGGGTAGCCTTGCCCTGGCACGCTCGGTTGCGCGCATTAAACACCCCTTGCGCTGGTTGGCTTTGTTTGATGCGTTGGTGGCTTTGTTCGCTTGGTTTCTGCCTCAGGGCGTGCGTTTGTTGAACCCCTTCATTGATCATGCGGCACTCACCCTAGACGCCTCCTCTTGGCATTTATTAATGGGTGGGGTGGCGTTCATCCTTCTTACATTACCCGCCTTGTTAATGGGGGCAGGGTTTCCGCTGATATTGCGTGCTGCGGGCAAGGGTTCACCAAAATTGGGACTGCTATACGGATTTAATACTTTGGGCGCTACGCTAGGGGCCTTACTGCCGTTACTGTTATTGCCCGTATTGGGTTGGAGCCTATCGCTGCGGATTGTGGCGTTGTTGGGACTGCTGCTGGCCATGGCCTTTGCGCTTTCGTCAAAAAAACTGGCAACATTTCCAGAAAATGCTGAGCCCACCCTCACGCCACCCATATCGCTGCTCATCACTTATAGTGCCTTGGGAGCCGCCAGCCTCATGATAGAAGTGGCTTGGACGCGTTTATTGGGCTTGGTGTTGCTGCGCACAGAATACGTGTTGGCGCTGATTCTTGCCGTGTTCCTCATGGGCATTGGCTTGGGCAGTTTAATAGTAGCCCGTTGGGAGCGAGCCAGTTGGTTGCGCATCATGCCCTGGTGGGTGGCAGGCTTTACATTGCTCTCTCTTTGGGCGTTGCCCCTGTTATCGGCTTGGGCAGAACAAAGTCATTTCAATTCTTTTGCCCAGGCCCTTGGCATGCAAGGCTTAGCTATTTTAGTACTCACTTTGCCCGTGACGCTGGCGCTGGGTGCGTGGCTGCCCTTACTGTCGCAACATTCACGCAGCAACGGCATCATGCTCTACGGCGCTAATTCATTAGGCGCAGCCGTGGGAGCTGCGCTGGCGGGATTTGTTTGCATTCCCATGTGGGGGAGCAGTGGAACCTTGATGGTTGCTGCAGTGCTGGCCTTGATCTTGGGGTTGTATTGGAGTGGCGCCCGCTGGCAATGGTTGGGTGTACCTGCGCTGGCGTGGGCAGCCTTACTGCTGAGCCCTATGCCCAGCGTCTCCTCACTGCTGCCCCTGCAAATGAGTGGCAGTCATGATGTGTATCATTATGAAGACGCCATCGCACTCACCACGGTGGTGGAGCAAGCAGAGGGTCAGCGCGTACTGCTCACAGACCTACAGCGGCGCGATGCCTCCACGGACCCCACAGCTGTTTTTGTGCAAGGCAATCAAGCGCGTTTAGCCTTATTGCTGCACCCCGACCCGCGTAGCATTTTATTTTTAGGATTGGGCACCGGTATTTCGTTGGCGGGCTCGCAAGCATTTCCGCATTTAGAGCGCACGGCGGTGGAGCTGTCCGCGGGCGCCATTCAATCGGCGCAATATTGGTTTGCACCGTTCAATGAAACGGTCTTAAAAAATACCCACCTACAACAAGATGATGCCCGTCATTTTTTAGCGGCCAGTACGAATCGTTATGATGTGGTGGTGGGTGATTTATTTCATCCTGATTTGGCAGGGGTTAGCTCATTACTTTCTGTGCAACAGTTTCAGCGCGCACGCGAGCATCTCAACACAAATGGGTTATTCGTGCAGTGGTTGGCCCTTAACCAATTTGATGAAGCCTCATTGAACGTGGTGCTGCGCAGTTTTAAGCAAGTGTTTCCAGAGGGTCAATTATTTTTAGATGGTTTGCATTTGGCCTTAGTGGGCCCCGCAGGCCAATGGTTGGGCGCATCATCCATTGCGGCACATATGGTGCGCATAGGCGATGAAGCACAACAGAATGAGGCCACCGCAGGAGAGGGCGAAGCCACATGGTTGGGTCGCTACTGGGGTCCCATTGCCAACAGTACAGGCCCCTTACAAGATGAGTGGGTGCCGGTGATTGAGTTTCAATTGCCGCGTCTGCGCTACGCTGCTGAAGATCAGTTGCATGCGGTACTGCAAAGCCTATTGCAGCAACGCCCACGGGTGGAAGCAGCCGCCGCTTTATTGCAAGTACCCCTTGATGAGCGAGCCTCTTTTGAGCGCGCCTACATTGCCACAGAATTATTGGTGCGCAGCGAACTGATTAATTTGGCGGCCAGACCTCCAGGAGGGGGCACCCAAAAAGGTCTCAGGCCCCATGCGGTGCCAGACCCCGATTTAGCCGCTTTACAAGAGGCAGATAAGCTCACGGCCATGGCTCATGATGCCAACCCGCGCGACCGCTGGGCGGCCTATGCCTTGGCCGATCGACTTATGGATAACCTGGGCTCTGCCACTGCCCATGGGTTAACAGAAGAGCAAGCCTTGCAAAAAGTATTGGTGATTAATCCGTGGCAGGTGGAAGCCATGCGCCAACTGTGGCATGTGCAACGTGCAGCGGGCAATCCACAAGCAGAAACCAGCCGTGCGCGCCTGCAACAACTCAACCCACTTGACCGCGAGGCTCTCTCAGCGAAGAATTGAGCTTTTGCCAGCATGGCAAAGGTTTAGCCTCTCTCAAAACTTATGACAACATCCAACTTCCCCGCTCCCCGCTATCACTCCAAACGCCGCCTGGCTCAGGCGCTATCGGTATTGTTGGCGGTATTGGTGCCCGCCACCGGGTTGTTTCGCATAGATCCCATGGCGGGTGCTTTGGTGGTATTGGATCGGCAAGTATGGTTTTCAGATTTTTTTCTTATTGCCGGTGTGTGGGTCATGGCGCTGAGCGTTTTGGTGATGATCTATTCCAGCGCAGGCACCGTGTTCTGTGGTTGG